>DATKXP010000516.1:0-15373 GCA_035529015.1 Phycisphaerae bacterium
TGCTGGGGCGGGCACCCGCTGGCCGCCGACTGGTTCGACCTCGCACGCACCCGGGCCGTGGACCTCATCGGCATCGAGGACTGGATGGGCCTCCAGTTCATGTACGGCCCGAACTCGACGTGGGAAGGGTTCCAGTTGATGGGCTTTCAGGCGTCGATCTTCCGGAGCGGCAGCCGCGGCGCCCTTCCGATCATCGCCTGGATCACGCCCAGCGACGAGACCAACCTGCGTTTAAAGAGCGCGTCGGCCCTGTGCCAGGGCGCCAAGCACTTCTTCTACTGGACTTACGGGCCCACCGCCACGAGCACCGAGAATTACTGGTCCGACCTGCGCAGCGCCTACGACGGCGTCGCGACCATGACCCGCCACCTCGCCGAGGCGGAGCACATCGTCGCGCCGGGCACGACGCGAAAGACCCGCCTCGCCCTGCTCTACAGCATCTCGTCCGACCTGTGGCAACCCTTCGGGTACGTCCACATGCTCGAGCGGCGGACGACGTACCTGGCCCTCGTGCACCGCCAGTACCTCGTGGACATGCTGACCGAGGAGGACGTCGAGGCCGGCCGCCTCGCCGACTACGACGCCCTGTACGTCACCGACCCGTGCGTCAAGGGCGCGGCAGTCGGGGCGATTCGGCAGTGGGTAAAGACCGGCGGCCATCTGTACGGGGCCTGCGGGGCCGGCAGCCGCAACGAGTTCGGCGAACCGGTCGAAGGCCTCGCGGACGTGTTCGGCATCCGCCCGCACGCGAAGACGACCGTCCAGCCGGGACGGTACGGCGTTCGCGGGGCGCTGAACGGTATGCCGTACCTCGATGAGGTCCGCCCCCGCGGCGACGGCGGCGCGGCCTTCGGCGCGATCGGGGTCAAGGTTCGTTTCGAGCCGCAGGCCGCGCAGGTCACGGGGACGTTTCGCGACGGGGCGCCGGCGCTGGCCCAAAACGCCTTCGGCAAGGGACGGGCGGTGTACGTCGGGACGTGTCCCGGCATCTCGTACGCCAAGGACGCGCGGTTCGTCCCGGGCCAACTGGCCGAAAAGTGGCCCGAGGCGCAGCGGGCTTTCATTGCGGACGTCGCGCGGCGGCGAAAGGTGCCGAGGCTGGTCGAACTCTCGCACCCCGTGGTCGAAGCCGGCGCCTACGACGCCGAAGGCGGCACGGCACTCATCCTGGCGAACTTCACGTACCGCCCGATCCGCGGTCTCGGCGTCACGGTCCGCGTCGCCCGTCCGGTCAAGCGTGTCCGCTCGGTCGAGAAGGGCGCGCTCGAATTCCGGGCGCCGACGCCGAACGAGGTCGCCTTCAAGGTTGACCTTGGCCTGAGCGATGTTGTCCTGATCGAATAAAGCGCGCTCGCAACGCCGGGTCGGGCCGACGCGCTCGCCGGGCCGCGCCGACGCGCTCGCCGGGCCGCGCCGACGCGCTCGCCGGGCCGCGCCGACGCGCTCGCCGGGCCGCGCCGACGCGCTCGCCTGCGGCTCGCGGCTAAAAGGGCCAATCGCGCCCCGGCGAACGCGCTTACGTCGAACCTTGCGGCGCGCTATCGAACGACGGCGCGCCTTTGGCCTGCGGCGCGCCGGCGAACGTGAGCGCGCCCTTTTAGCCGCGAGCCGCAGGCGAGCGCGTTACCCATCGTATGGCGTCACAAACGGCCATCGCTGCGGCGGCAGGCCGTCCTTCACCGGGTTGCTCTCGACGTACTCGATGGCCCGCCGCACCTGGGCCGGCGTGTTCAGAAACACCGCCCACTCGCCGCGCGCCCATGGTGCGAGTACCTTCCCGCTGGGGGCGCGGCAGCCGACCATCGGATGAAGACCTTCCAGCATCAGCCTGCGGGTGGCAGCCCCCTTCAACTGGTTGGCGAACCGGTCTGCACCGAGGCGGTGCCGCGCGATGACCAGGTGGGCGTGCTCCGGCAGGATCGAGCAGGCCCGGACCATCGCCCCCGCTTTGGCCACGTACGATGCGAACCCTCGACCGATGGCGCGGGCTTGCCGGCCGGTGAAGCGGACCGGCGGGTACTTCAGGGCCCGCTTCGCGGCCAGTCGCAGCGCGCGGTCGTGTGGCCTGGCGGCAAGCGACCGGCGCGTGTGGACCCTTGTGGCCCGCCCGAAGCACGCCAATTCCCATGACCCGACGAAATCCGACCACGAGCCGCGCGGGTCGTTCGGCAGCCAGAAGCCGTAGGCCGTCAGGATGAGGTGCGTGCCGAGGACCATGGCTTGCCTTGGTTCGCGCTGGTTGCGTGTTGTTGACGCGCTCCCCTTCGGGTCGCGGCTAAAACGCACATGTCGAGCATTGCGCCGCGCGTTCGAGTCGCAGCGCGCTCTCGTGTGGCGTCGCGCCCTTTTAGCCGCGAGCCGCAGGCGAGCGCGTACTTGCCGGCGCGGGCGCCGGCCCTACCCCTTCGCACCGCGGAGGATGATGCGGTCCTTCGTCCAGTGGTCGCGGTACCACGTGCAGGCCTCGAACGTGTCGTTGAGCGACGCCATCTTGGCCGCAAGCATGTCGCGGAACCGGCCCATCGTGGCCTTGTGGGCGGGATCGGCCGAGAGGTTCGTCATCTGGTGGGGATCGGCGACGTTGTCGAAGAGCAACTCGGACCGGTCGCGGCGATAGATGGCGTAGGTGTACCGTTTGTCGCGCAGGGCCCGCCACTCGTGGCCGTCCTCCCACGCAGCGCATGCCCCGGTGTTCTGGAGGAAGGCCGCGTCGGGCTCGGGGCCCTTCTTGCCGAGGGCGCAGTGCGCCAGGTCCATGCCCTCGACGTCTTTCGGAATCTCCAGGCCCACGAGCGCCAGCAGCGTGGGCATGATGTCCACCGTCGAGATGGGTGCGTCGCAGACCCTGCCGGCGGCGATCCGGCCGGGCCACCGCACGAGCAAGGGCACGCGCGCCGCTTCTTCATAGAAGGTGTTCTTGGCCCGGCGGCCCTGGGCGCCGAACATCTCGCCGTGATCGGAGGAGAAGGCGAGGATCGTGTCGTCGGCAAGGCCCGCCTTCTCGACGGCAGCGAGGAGGCGGCCGATGTTCCAGTCGAGGTTGGCCGTCATCGCGTAGTAGTGCCGCCGCCAGGTCGGCAGGTCCTTGCGCTGCGCGGGGTTCAGACGCCCCCACCCGTCGGCGTACGGATCGTTCGTGGGCTTGTAGTTGGGCGGGTTCGGGAACGCGACGTCCTGGAACATCTCGCGGTACGTCGGCGGGACGTTGCTCGCCGCCCACGGGTCGTGCGGCGTGCCGTACGAGAGGAACAAGGCGAACGGCTTCTCGGACTTGGCCGCCTTCTCCAGAAAACCGATCGCCAGGTCGGTCTGGCCGTCGGGCTCGTACACGCCCTCGCCATAGGAGATCTTCTCGGGCGAATCCGTGTGGTAGTACGCTTTGTAGTAGAGGTGGTGGAAGTTGTATGCGGCCCAGTATCCGTCGAAGCCGAGCCGGTTCGGCCCCGGCGGCACGAAACTGTTCTTGGGGTCCTCGTGGTTTCCCAACTCGTTCGCGTACAGGTGCCACTTGCCGACGTAGCCGGTCTGGTACCCGGCGCGCGTCAGGGCATGGCCGACGCACTCATGGTCGGTCCGTATCCGGAGTTCGTTGATGACCATGCCGGTGGTGGTGGGGTACTTGCCCGTCAGGAGCGACGCCCGGTGAGCCGCGCACACGGGCATGTTCGAGACGGCCTGGCGGAAGTTGACGCCCTGGGCGGCGAGGTCGTCGAGGACGGGCGTCCCGGCCTTCTCATCGCCCGCGTAACCGCACCGCGTGGTGCCGAGTTGGTCGGCGAAGACGTATAGGAGGTTGGGTCGTTTCGACCGCCCGGCCCCGCCTGTTGCAGCGGGTGCCACAGCAGGCCGGGCCGTCATGCCCATCGCCGCCGCGCCCAAGGCCGCCGTCTTCAAGAAGTCGCGCCGATCGTATCCGCTCATGGGGTCCTCCCTCGCATCCTGAGACAAGGTCGCGGGATTATAGCCGCAGGTCGGGGCAGGTGGCAACCGACGACGCGACGAGCCGGCGCCGTGGCCTCACGCCCTACGGCGCCGGACCCGCCCGGCAGCGAGGCCGAACGCCATAAGACCGAGTGTCGCCGGGTCGGGGGCGTGGTAAACCTGGACGGCGTTGATGGTGACCGACCCGCCGCTGCCCGCCAGGGTCTCGGCCGTCAGGGTGAAGGTGTCGCCCGTCAGGTCGCGAAAGCGGACGTAGTTGCCGCCCGAGCCGGTGTCTTCGACGAACGTGCCGTCGAACTGGATCCCGGCCCGGTCGGTGCCGACGAGGGTGCGGCTGCCGATCGTGTACGTGCCCGCAAAGTCGGCCGTCGAGTTCCAACTGTCGAAGTAAACGAGGACGTCGTACGGGCGGCCCGGCCATACCGTGGCGAGGCCGGAGACGGTCACCGTGAGAGGCTCGTCGAGCAACCGTGCCGCGCGGCCGCGCATCAGGCGGTTGTCGCCGGCCGTGTTCTGGATGGCGAAGTACTCGGGCTTCGACCGCCATTGGACACCGGCACCGGTGGCCGCGCCCGTCTCGTCAACCAGCGCCGAGAGCGTGCCGGTGCCGCCCGTGGCGTTGTTCCAGTTGGCCTGGACGACGACACCGGCCGTCTCCGCCGGGTCCATGACCGAGTTGGAGAGGGTCTCTCTGCCGACGAAGTTGATGCCGATGAGTCCGGCACCGGCCGTGCCGCCGGCCGTCAGGGCTGCGGCCGCAAGCGCGGCCGCCAGGACGGCCGGATTCAGACGGGTTACCGTCACGAGCGCGCCCCCCGCGCACCGGAGGCGCAAGGCCGTTCTCCCCCGGATCCCCACGCCTGCCGCCGAGTCTCCCGAACTCAGGCAGCAGCAGCCTTGGACGCCGATGAGTATACTTCACGAACGAGCGGGAGGCAAACGGAAAGGGTGCCGGCGCGGCATTTGGCCGGCGCTCGGGCTGTCGCCGGTCGGCTTTGGTTTGACAGCCCTCCTGCCGGCCGATAGAATCTCCGCCTTGGACGGGAGCGACAGCGGAGGTACCCTCTTTATGAAGCGAATCGGCATGGTGCTGGTCCTGGCCGCCCTGGCGGTCGGATGCAGTCGCCAGGAGGCCCTGCGCCACTACGGCACGGGGTACCTGGCCCTGGAAGCGGGAGAACTCGACAAGGCCCTGAAGGAGTTCGAGGCGGCCATCGAGGTCGATTACACGTTGGCCATGGCCCACGTCGGACTCGGCGATGCGTACCGCGAGAAGGGTCAATTCGAGAAGGCCATCAAGCCGTACCAACACGCCATCCGTGCCGAGCCCTACGAGTTCACCTACCACTATCGCCTGGGCCGCGTGTACCAGGCACTGGAACGCGACCCCGAGGCCGCCGGCACCTATGCGAACGTCATCGACCTGAACCCCGACTACACGCCGGCCTACGTCAACCTGGGCGTGGTGTTCTTCCGGCTGGGCAACCTGCCGAAGGCCCGCACCACTTGCGAGCGGGCCACCGAACTCGACCCCCTTCACGCCTTCGCCTGGTCGAACCTGGGGGCCGTCTACGACGCCCAGGGCGACAGTTACCGCGCCGTCACCGCCTACCAGAAGAGCATCAAACTCAACCCGAATCACGGCCCCGTCCACGTGAACCTCGGCACGGCCTACCTGCGGCAGGGCCGGTACGACCTGGCCCTGGAGGAACTCAAGAAGGCGGCCGAACTCGACCCCGACTCGCCCGTCGTCCGCAAACGCCTCGCCTACGTCTACGCCAAGCAAAAGTACTACGGTGCCGCCATCGAACAGTTGCAGCCGCTCCTCGACGCTCAGCCCGACGACTGGGAGTCGCGCAACAGCCTGGCCGCCATCTACATGATCCTGTACCTCCGGCGGCCCGAACAGGACCGCGTCCGCCTGAGCGCCCTGGAGCAGTGGCACAAGAGTCTGGAGACGAACCCCGACCAGCCGGCCATCCGCCAGCAGGTGGCACGGTGGTCGAAGCCCGCCAAGACGCCCGCACCACCCGAGACACCCAAACCGGCGGCCGCCGCCAAGCCTGCCCCGAAGGCATCGACCAAGACACCTTCGACGAAAAAACCACCGGCCCAGCCGGAATCGAAACCGGCGCCGAAAAAAACGACGGCTCCTTAGCCGCGGGACTTGTCCCGCGCGTGCGGCGCGTACCCGGCCATCCAGTCAAGGAATCGCTCTAGCCCATGACCGACCACGCCGCTACCGTCCGGACCCGCATCGCCCCCAGCCCCACGGGCGAGCCGCACATCGGCAACATGTACGTGGCGCTGGTCAACTGGGCCGTGGCCCATCAGGCGGGCGGGCAGTTCATCCTCCGGGTCGAGGACACCGACCGCACCCGCTTCGTCGAAGGCGCCGAGGCGATGTTCATCGACGCCCTCGCGTGGCTCGGCCTCGACCACGATGAAGGCCCCGACGCAGGCGGCCCCGTCGGACCCTACCGCCAGAGCGAGCGGCTCGACCTCTACCGCGAACACGTCGAGCGCCTCATCGCCGGCGGCCACGCCTACCGCTGCTTCTGCACACCCGAACGGCTGGCCGAGGTCCGCAAGACCCGGCAGAAGAGCGGCCAGGCCACCGGCTACGACCGCAAGTGCCGCAGCATGGCCGACGACGAGGTCAACCGGCGCCTGGGCGCCGCCGAGCCGCACACCGTCCGCCTGGCCGTGCCGCTCGACGGCCAGACGCGCTTCACCGACGGCCTGCGCGGGCCCATCGTCATCGAGAACCGCGACGTGGACGACCAGGTCCTCCTGAAGAGCGACGGCTTCCCCACCTACCACCTGGCGGTCGTCGTGGACGATCGCGCGATGGGCGTGACCCACGTCATCCGGGCCGAGGAGTGGATCGTCTCGACGCCCAAACACGTCCTCCTGTACGAGGCCCTCGGGTGGGACCCGCCGCTGTTCTTCCACATGCCCCTCATCCGCAACCCCGACCGCTCGAAACTCTCGAAACGCAAAAACCCCACGAACGTCCTGTGGTACCGCGAGCAGGGGTATCTGCCGGAAGCCGTGGTCAACTTCCTCGGGATGCTGGGCCACTCGATGCCCGACGGGCAGGAAGTCTTCACGCCCGAGGAGTTCCTCAAGGCCTTCTCCTGGGACCGCGTGACGACCACCGGCCCGGTGTTCGACGTGGACAAGTTCGAGTGGCTGAACGGCATGTGGATCCGCCGCCTCTCGCCCGCCGACCTGGCCGCGCGGTTGCGCGACGAAGGCTTCATGCCGGACGGCCTGGCCGAGAAATACGCCGACGCCCAGGTCGTCGCCATCGTCACGCTGATGCAGGAGCGGATGAGGAAACTCTCACAGTTCGCCGAAGGCATCGGCTTCTTCATCGACCGCGAACCGTACGACGCCGCCGACCTCGTCCCGACCAAGGGCAAGAAGCAAACGCCCACCCGCACGGGCGCCGAGACGCTCGAAGCGCTGGAGCAGATGCGCTCGGCGCTGGCCGAAATGGAGTCCTGGGACGCCCAGGCCATGGAATCGCGCCTGCGCGAGATGGCCGACGCGACGGGCTGGAAGGCCGGCGAACTGTTCTCACCCCTCCGCGTCGCCGTCACCTGCCGCCGCGTCTCCACGCCCCTGTTTGAGACGATGGCGGTCCTCGGCCGCGCCGAATGCCTCGCCCGCCTCGACGATGCCGTCGAGAAGGCCCGGACGTTGGCGTAACCGGCCGCTTCCCTTCAACGCTATCGCGCGGCAGGTCTGGAGCACCCGCCGCGCGAGATGGCGAAGCGGCGTCTTGGCATTAGGACCCGAGTGACAGCCCCGTGCGGGCCGCCTCGCGAAACCGGCGGCACCGCTCGCGGGCGGCGCACGCCTCCGCTTCGCTCGCGGTGTAACTGGGATAGCGAATGTTGTTCGCCAGGTCCGTCAGAAACGCCAGGTCCTCCCGGTGGGTCTCCCACTCGGGTTCGGTGTCCAGGGCCATCCCGAGGAGGGCCACGAGGTCGTGCATCTTGGGGAAATCGATGCCCGCCTCGCACAGCCGCGCCTTCAAGTACTTCTCCGCACATTGCTGCGCGTGGAAGCAGATGCCGTCGTAACTCGGGTTCGCATCGACCTGCGACTCCCGCTCGACCATGGCGAAGTCATCTTCGGCCTTCGCCACCCACTCAGCCGCTATCGGCTTCATACAGAACCTCGCCCTTTTCCAGGATTTCTCGGATGAAAACGTCGTCCATGGCAAGACGCTTGCGGATCTCCTGCGGCGTGCGCACCAACAGGTCCAGGGGAAACCCCGGCCGAGTCGCCAGGCGGATCTCGACCGCCTTCTCGACCGGCCTGCCGCCGTGCGCCAGGACCACCAGCAGGTCCACGTCGGAATCCGGCGTGGGGACCCCCTCGGCGTACGAGCCGAAGAGCACGATCCGCCGGGGATGAAACCGACGCGCGATCCGGCGGCTCAACGCACGGATCTCTCGTATCGCCACCATCGCCGACCCCCGGCCCTGCCTTCCCTGTGCAAGCAATCAACACCTTACCATCCTCAAGCCAAGCCTGCAAGCAACAATGCCGCCGCCGGGGCATGGCGTGCTACGCCCCTGCAGTGCTCGTGGCCGGCGGCTCGCGGGGGCGCTGCCGCCGTAAGGGCGCAGCATGCTGCGCCCCCACATCGCTCGTGGCTGCCGGCGGCGGTTATATACTTTACGAAAACGGCCTTTTTTTGGACCCCGTAAAATCGCGCTTTTCGGGGTGTCGAACCTCGTTTCTGGCCTGGAAACGGCGTTTCGGCCCTCAAATGTTAAGATAGGCAAGGCAAAACTTACTCCTTTTTGATCGGTTTCTTGTTCCTTTTTGCTCAAACTTAGTCCGTTCTTCGTCCTTTTTACCCCTTTTTTAACCTGCGTGCAGCGGGGTCAATAGGTGCTAAAGTATACAAAATGGCGGGACGGACGAGGCTGGAGGCCGCAGGCCAGAGGCTGGAGGCACGGCAAATTGTTAGAACTCTAACAATCGGAGAGCCCGAAAAACGGCCCTGGCGCTATCAAGAACGGCGATTTTGGCCGAACGGCCGCGCAAGACCGGGTTCGACGTATGGAGGGGATGCAATTTGTAAGGCCCCAAACCGGGTGGTTCGCGTAAGCGCTTGTGCGAAAAGGACTTACGTCCCGGAAACGGCGGCGTGGATTGTTAGAACTCTAACAAAAAGGCGGTAGGGCCAAGTGACTGAGTGACGGAGTAACTGAGCAACAGCCCTTTTAGCCGCGCCCCGCAGGGAAGCGGGTTTTGGCCGCAGCAGAGGCCCTTTGGCCAGTGCCGAACCAACGGCAACGACGCCTCACGCCAAGCCGGAAAGAACGCCAAAAACGACGGGAGACTGGCTAACGGGAAACGGCAACAGCGAGACCCTTCGGCTACGCTCGGGTGACATGGTTGCCCGGGGCACGTCTCCGCCGCCGTTCACGAGAGCATGCTTTCGCAACGGCGCGAAAGCATGGCACCCGGCTGGGGGAGGGGATACTTGGCCATGCCGGCTCGGGGCGGACTCAGTCGTTCGGCGGCTCCGCCGCCTCCCAGTCCAGTCTGGGATAAGCAGCCCAGGTCACGTCCAGCAGGTGCCGCCTGGTTGGGTTGTCGAGATCAACGACGGTAAGGAGGCCACCGTACTTGAGGAGCACCCGGCGGCGCGCGAACTCGGCGAGCACGAACCGGCCTGAAGGAGACAACGCCGCTCGAGGGTATTTCGGACGGTCAGAGTCCAGGCGCGCCCGTTCCCTCCCCTGGGTGTCGAGGATTCGGATCATCTCCTCGTTCCAGACGAGGATCCGGCTGCCCATGGCGCAGGCGGAGGGAAAGTCTCCCTCCGCGAACCAAGTGATCTCGCCTGTGACGGTGTTGAAGGCGTAAAGACCGCAGGCGAACTTGCTGATGCCCCTCCCGCGAACCCCATAGCCGACACCGCGGGGCACATCGTCCTCGGTCGTGTTGTACAAGGTCTCATCTCGGTAGGAGACAAACAGGACGGTATCGGAATCGGGTAGCCAGCACAGGCCGGCGTCCGATGCCCAGCGGTCGGCTTGCGCAATCAGCTTACCTGACTCAATGTCGAGGACAACCAGTTTGCACTTGTCATCGAGGACGTAATAGCTCGAACCATCTCTGTACGCGGCGACGCGCGAGAACCAGAAAAGGAACGCGATCTTCCGCCCGTCGGGGGAGATCGACAGATCCTGCACTGCCTTCCACTCCCCAAACTCCTCCCTTGTGAATGCCGACACGTTGATCTCCCGAAGCGTGTCGAACCGGGGCAGCGAAGCGATGGCCAGTTTCCTGTCTCCCCCATCCTTCCATGGGAAGTAGGCGCACACTTGTCCTTTGACATCCCATTCGAAAGGGTCCAGAAGCGGGCAGTCCGGGAGCGAGTGCCACACCCCCTCCCTCAGGTCGAAGACCCGCAAACGGGGATTCTTCCGGTCTGCCTCCAGCGCATAGATCCGTCCAGATGCCCGACTGAGGAGTTCGGGGTCTTTCCAGTTCGTCAGTTCCACCTCGTCGAGATGCCCTTGATAGGCGATCCAGACGATGGGATAAAGCAAGCATGCTACGGCATAACTGGCGAGATTGACGCCAAACCCGAGGGCCCACGCCCGCTCCCACGTCACGGGTACCTGCCTGTAAAGCAGGCGGAGCAGTGGAACCTCAGTCAAGACGTTGACGAAGAAGAAGGCGGCCAACACAACCACAATGCTCCCCTCCCCCCCGAAGGAGGAACACTGGGCAAGTCCGAGCAGCAACAGCCACCCGGTGCCGCGGGATGCCACATTGAGAATCCCGCTGCGCCAGAGCGTATCCAGAAACCGAACCTGCTTGATCCGCCACCGCAGCAGCACCCCTTCAAGAAGGATGGTCACGGAGATAACGACCGTGGCGGGGAGCCAACCCTCTGGAAAGAGCGGGATTCCGCCCGCCAAGGCTGGGGACGGTGCCAAGCAGAGCAAGAGCGGCACGAGATAGAGGCATCGTCTCATTTCACGTCTCTTGCCGGGAGGCCGTTAGCTCGTTCCGCACCAAGGGCCCGCCGCACCGTCCGCATCTCTATTGGCATTGTACCGCACCATCGGGATGCGTACCAGCGGTTCCCCGGTTCGCCGACGCTTGGGCGCAGAACCATTGCACGGCAAGATGCCCGTTCGACTGCGCTGGGCGAAAGCATGGCACCCGGCGTTCCTGCCGGCGGATCCATCGAGTTTACGCTGTACCGTCAACGGCAGGCGGCCGTATAGTGGGCCTGTTGCGGCGGGAGAGGCTGGGAGACGCGCTGGCGGGTCCTGATGGATCGGGAGCAGTGGCAGCCGGCGCAGAACATGCTTTCGCAACGGCGCGAAAGCATGGCACCCGGCTGTCACCCTGAGCGAAGCGAAGGGTCTCGCCGTGGGAACGACGAAACAGCAACGACCACGGCGAGATTCTTCGGGTCGCCGAGGCGACCCTCAGAATGACAACGCTAAACACGTACCAGCGCGAAAGCATGGCACCCGGCATGGCACCCGGCCGCCAGCCGGAATTCCGCGAAGGGACGTTTTCGATGCCGAAGGGAAGGAAGCCCATGAGAGTTCTGGTTTGTGCTGCAACCCTTTGCGTGTGTGCGTGTATGCTGAGCGCGAAACCAGCGGCGAAAGCGGGTGACGCGGTGAAAGGATCGCAGGCCGAGCGGGTCAAGGCGGTGGCGGCGATGTTGCCGGAGAAGCCGGCGGGGTTCGGCCGCCCCATCAGCGACCGGGCGGCGTGGGAGGCGCTGGCGAAGGCGCCCGCGTTCGGCTCGACGGTGGCCCGCGCGGCCGCCCTGCTCTCGAAGCCGCTGCCGGAGCAGCCCGACGACCTGTACCTGGACTTCTCGCGCACGGGCAACCGCAGCCGGTGGCAGAGGGTGGCGGGCGAGCGTCGCGGCCGCATCGCCGAGTTCGTGCTGGCCGAGTGCTTCGAGAACAAGGGCCGCTTCATCAAACCGCTCGAAGAGACCATCGCCGCCGTCTGCGCCGAACGGACGTGGGTCATGCCGGCCCACGACCGGAGTCTGGCGAACTTCAAGGGCACGGCCGTCACGATCGACCTCGGCGCGTCGCACCTGGGGGTGGACCTGGCGACCGCCGATCACCTGGTCGGCGAGCGGCTCAGCGCCAAGGCGCGCGGCCTCCTGCGTGAGAACGTCCGCCGCCGCATCCTCGACCCGTACCTTCGGATGCTCGACGGCCGCCAGAAGAAAGACGGGTGGATGTCCACGACGAACAACTGGAACACCGTGTGCCTGGCGAACGTGACGGGGTCGGCCCTGGCGGTGGCCGAGTCGCGCGAGGAACGCGCCCGGTTCGTCGTGGCGGGCGATGAGTACTCGTGGAACTTCCTGAAGGGCTTCACGCCCGACGGCTACTGCAGCGAAGGCGTCGGGTACTGGGGATACGGGTTCGGCCATTACCTGCTGCTGGCCGAGGCGACGTATCAGGCGACGGGCGGCGGGGTGGACCTGTTTGCCCGCAAAGAGGCCCTGGCGCCGGCGCGGTACGCTTCGCGGATCGAGATCACGGGCGGCGTGTGCCCGGCCTTTGCGGACTGCAGCGTCACGGCGCGGCCGGACCCGCGGATGGTGCACTTCGTGTCGCGGCGTTTCGGCCTGGGCGGCGAGGCGGCCGACGACGCCACGCTCGTCGGGCCGAACCGCGGTCTGTTCGGAACGGTGGCGTACTCGTTTCCGAACTCGGCCACGAAGGCGCCGCCCGCGAAACAGGAAGCCCCCGGCCCAGGCATCCGCACGTGGTTCCCGGACGCGGGCGTTCTCATCGGCCGGCCTGTTGAGGGATCGGACGGCCGCATGGGCGTCGCCATGAAGGGCGGACACAACGGGGAGCATCACAACCACAACGACGTGGGGTCGTACATCGTGGTGGTCGGGAAGCACCCGGTGCTCGTGGACCCCGGGGCCGAGGTGTACACGGCCCGCACGTTCAGCGGCCGGCGGTACGAGAGCAACGTCCTGAACTCCTACGGCCATCCCGTGCCGCGCGTGGCGGGGAAATTGCAGAAGACCGGCAGCAAGGCGCGCGGCCAGGTGGTCCGGACCGAGTTCACGGACGCCGCCGACACGCTGGTGCTGGACCTGCGTTCGGCGTACGGCGTGAAGGAGGTCGAGCGGCTCGAGCGGACGTTCGTGTACTCGCGCGCCGGGGCCGGGTCGCTGACGGTGACCGACGACGTGGTCTTCGCGACGCCGCAGGCCTTCGAGACGGCGCTCGTGACGCTGGGGAAGTGGGAGCAGGAGAAGCCGGGAACGCTCGTCGTGCGAGACTCAGGCGACGCGGTCCGCGTCGAAATTGCCGTGACGGGCGGCGAGTTTGAGGTCGCGGCCGAGGCGATCAAGGAAGACGTGAAGGCGCATTCGCTGCCGACGCGCATCGCCGTCCGGATGAAGCAGCCGGTCGCGAAGGCGAGGGTGACGATGACGGTGACGCCGGTCAAAGGGGAAGGCTCCTGAGGAGCAGGAACGTGATCCTCACGGCCTCCGTAGCCTTGGCGTCGTTCATCACGTTCGCGGCGATTGCCGCCTGGGGCTACGTGCGCGAAAGCGGCAGCCGACGCAGTCGCAGGCTCGTCTTTGTGGTGCCTCTTCTGGCATGGTTCGGGGTGGGGCTGGTTCTCGTGGCCACGTATTGGCCGAGGATGCGGCTCTCCTGCGCCATCCGAGGGGGGGACCTGCAGACGGTCCAATCCCTGCTGAGCGAGCACCCGGAATGGCTCGAGTCCAAGAGCATCGACCTCGACGGCGATACGCCGCTCGGCGAGGCCGTCATGGCGGGGCGGCAAGAGGTGGTGGCGTTGCTCCTTAAGCAAGGGGCAAGAACCGACCCGCAGGTGGTCACTCCGCCGCTTGTGCAGGCCGCCTTTTACGGCCGGGTCGAGATTGGCGAGATGCTGCTGAGACATGGCGCCAATCCCGATCAGACCGGGCTCCGAGACAGGAACCCTGCCATTGAGTTGGCCGCGTGGTTTGGCCACGAAGCCTTTGTTCGGCTTCTGCTCGCACACGGCGTTGACCTCGATGCTGGCGACATGGATGGGGACACAGCCCTGATGTCGGCCTCGGAGCGGGGACACGAGAGGGTCGTCGACCTGCTGCTGGGGCATGGGGCAGACGTGAGCCTGAGCAATCGCTTTGGCTGCACGGCATTGCACAAGGCGGCCGCCGGCGGGTACGAGAGCATCGTGGTGGCGCTTCTTGCGCACGGCGCGGACGTGAATGCGTCCGACTATCGCGGCACGGCGATTCACGTTGCAGTCACAAAAGGCCACGCGGGGGTCGTTCGCCTCCTGATTAGGAGCCATGCAGATCTCACGACAGCCCCGCCCCTCTCTCGCGTGCGGGACCAGGAAACACGGCAGGTGCTCAAGGAAGCCGGAGCCGAGCGATGATGTTGCCTTGCGGCGGACCCGAGAAACGCACGGCCGGGCAAGACCGGCCGTGGCACACTGTTGGCGGGCACTCGCCGTGGCGAGTGGCACGCGGCGGACAAGTCCGCCGGCTGACGGCGCGCGTCAGGGAATGGTGCGGAACGGAAGCCGCACGCCCCCGAGCGGGTCGAGGGCGCTGAGTTTGACCGTCGCGTTGAGGCCGAGGTCGGCGATGGCGAAGCGGACGGCCGGCGCATCGCCGCCGGCCACGGTCAGGACCTGCGGGCGCATCCAGTCGGCGGGCGTGAAGGTCAGGCGAGCCGGCGAGACCGTGATGCCCGGCGCTCCCCCCGAAACGGTCACCGTCACCGGCGCGAGCGTCGGCATCGCGAGGAGGACGCGGACCCGGCCGCGCTTGTCGGCGTCATCCGGCAGGACCCACACGGCGTTGCGGTAGCCGGGCACCCATCGCTCGGCCCCGTACTCGCAGGCGCCGATGTCGGGTGCCTTTCCCTTGAAGCCGTCGGTGATGCCGGGGATCTCGCGGCCGGCGTCGATGAGGGGCGAACCTTCCTTCGGGCAGAAGTCGAAGCGAGCCGGGTCGGCCGGCAACGGCTCATCGTCGCGCATCGTGAGTTGCTTCGGGTCCAGAAGCATGCTCTGCGGCGGCTGGTAGTTGTGCGAGAGGGTGCCGGCGGGCGGGTGGATGGCCTTGACCCGGCGCATCTCGTGCGGCATCTGGCCGGTGAGCACGGGGGCCACGTTGTTGAAGGCCTCGGAGTGGGCGTTCTGCTGCTCCAGCAGGTGGTCCCACTGGCTGGGGCGGAACGATTTGCGGGGCGTGGGCGACGACCAAAGCAGCAGGTCGATCAGCGGGTTGCCGAAACACGTGTTGTTATGGACGCGGTTGCGGTCGCCCTTGACGACGATGCCCTTCTGGGGGCAGTTCCAGACCACGTTGTGGTGGACCAGGAGGTCGCGCGTCAGGTCGTCGCCGCGG
>DATKXP010000517.1:0-3617 GCA_035529015.1 Phycisphaerae bacterium
AGGTTGTCCACCTCCGACGGATCGTGCCCGATATCGTAGAGTTCGACCCGGCTCCGGTCGGGGTTCATCAGCAGTTTCCACTTGCCCTCGCGCACCGCGAGCATCGGGCACTTGTGGATCGTGTAGCCGGCGACGGGGAACCGCCACTCCCAGAAGATGGGCCTGGTGCGCGGGCGCGACGCGCCGAGGAGGATGTCGGCGGCGTCTTCGCCGTCGAGATCGTGGTCCTCGGGCACCGCCACGCCGGCCAGGTTGCACACCGTCGGTAGGAAGTCCACCGCCGTCAGGATGGCATCGTTCTCGACACGGCCGGCCGGCACGTGCTTCGGCCAGCGGACGATCAGCGGCATCCGCACGCCGCCCTCGTACAGGCTGCGTTTGCGCCCCCGAAACGGTCCCGGCGAGCCCACGCCGCTGTGGACGGCGTTTCGGATGTGGATGTCCTCGGGGCCGTTGTCGCTCGAGAACACCACGACCGTGTCGTCGGCCAGGCCGAGTTCGTCGAGCCGCGCGAGCAGCCGCCCGACGTCCCGGTCCAGCGCGGTGACGGTGCCGTAATAGATCTGGAGCGCGCCTTTGTATGGCAGTTTGCCGCCGGGCGCGAGGTTCCGGTACGGCTTCATGTCCTCCTCGGTGGGATGGAGGGTGGCGTGCGGCACGAGCGTCCACAGGTTCACGAAGAACGGCTTGTCCCTATTGGCTTCGATGAACCGGAGCGTCTCGTCCACGAAGAGGCCGGTGGACTTGGCGCGGAAGTAGGGGTCCTTCTGAAGCCCCTCGTAGCCGGGGCCGTTGGAGTTGCAGGTGCGGTGGTCGTCGATGCCGTAGGCGCCGGGGTCGGGCGCCCCGTCGCCGCCGCCGAGGTGCCACTTGCCGAAATGGGCCGTGGCGTACCCGGCCTTCTGAAGCAGGCGGGTGACGGTCGGGACGTTCGGGTCGAGCCAGTTCGGCATGCCGCGCTTCTCGTTATCCTGATGGGTGGCCAGGTGACCGTGGATGCGATGGCGGGCCGGGTACTGGCCCGTCATGAAGGCCGTCCGGCTGGGGGAGCAGACGGCGGAGTTCACGTAGAACTGCGTGAACAGCGTGCCCTGGCGGGCCAGCCGATCGAGATTCGGCGTCTTGATCTGCGAGTGGCCGTAGCACCCCAGGTCGCCCCAACCGAGGTCGTCGCACAGGATGAAGATGACGTTGGGCCGCTTGGGGAGCTTCTGCCCGCGCGCCGAACGGGGCAGGGCGAGCGTGGCAGCACCGCTCACGGCGGCGCTGCCGAGGCCGGCGAGGAATTGTCTGCGGTTCATCGAAGGCTCCTTCCTGCGGTTTGACGTGCCACGGCCGGGAACATCTCCCGCCGCTTCCGCGGCGGGCTCGAACGGCCGCGGGCTCGAACGACCGCGGGCTCGAACGGCCGCGGGCTCGAACGGCCGCGGGCTCGGTTCATCGCTTGGTCCTTGTGCTGGGATCGAACGTCGGGTTGCGTTCGGTCGGCACGGGCGCCTTGACCGACTGGCGCCACGCCGCGAGACGCTGGTGCAGGGCGCGGGCCTTGTCGGGCATCGTCTTGGCGAGGTCCTTGGCCTCGCCGATATCGTCCTTCAGGTTGTAGAGTTCGAGCGATGAGTCCTCGAAGAACTCGATGAGTTTGAAGTCGCCCTGGCGGACGGCCCCCGCCGGCGTGGTCCGCCACGTGTTCTTGCCGCCCTGGAGGTACGCCGGAAAGTGCCAGAAGATGGCGTCGCGCTTCAGCGTTCCGGTCTGCGCGAGGAGGGGAACGAGGCTCTCGCCGTCGAGGACCTGGCCGGGCTGCTTCTCCAACCCCGCGATCTCAAGGAGCGTGGGATAGAAGTCCAATCCGATGACCGGCACGTCGCACCGGCTGCCGGGCTTGACCTTGGCGGGCCAGCGGACGACCATCGGCTCGCGGATGCCGCCTTCGTAGAGCATCCCTTTGCCGCCCCTGAGCGGCCGGTTCGAGGTGATCTCGCCGCCGCCGATGCCAAGTTCGGCGTACCCGCCGACGCCGCCGTTGTCGGAGAAGAAGATGACGACGGTGTTGCCGGCGAGGCCGAGTTCGTCGAGTTTGGCCATCAGGGCGCCGATGCCCTGGTCCACGCTCTCGATCATGGCGGCGTACTTGGCGTTGCCCTGTCCGTTGCTCGGCTGCTTCTTCTCGTACTTGGCGGTGAGTTCCTTCCTGGCCTGGATAGGCGTGTGGACGGCGTAGTGGGGCAGGTAGAGGAAGAACGGCTTGGCGCGGTTGGCCTCGATGAACTTCAGGGCCTCCTCGGTCAGGCGGTCCGTCAGGTATTCGCCCTTGGGGCCGTCGGGCAGGTCCTTGTTGCGGTACGGGCTGAAGTAACTGCGGGGGCTTCCCGCCGTGTTACCGGCCACGTTGACGTCGAACCCCTGACCGATGGGGCCGAGTTCGGGGTCGCTGCCCAGGTGCCACTTGCCCATGCTGGCGCTGGTGTAGCCGGCGCGTTTGAGCGATTCGGCCAGCGTGATCGTCTCGGCCGGCAGCGTGGTGCGGTTGGGGATGGGGATGAGTTTGCGTCCTGCGGCCGGGCCGCGTTCCGACGTGCTGACCGTGTACACGCCGTGGCGCGGGCCGTACTGGCCGCTCATGAGGCACGCGCGGGTCGGTGCGCAGTTCGGCGCGTTGGCGTAGGCGCTGGTGAAGACCATTCCCTGGGCGGCCAGGCGATCGGTGTTCGGCGTCTCGTAATACCGGCTGCCCATGAAGCCGACGTCGCGCCAGCCCATGTCGTCGATGAGGATGAAGAGGATGTTCGGCGGTCGGTTTCGGCCCGCGCCGGTGGCACGACGTCCCAGGACGGCTGTGACGGCGCCCGAAGCGGCTGCTGCCAGAAAGTCGCGGCGTTTCATGACTTGCTCCTTGTTGACGGCAGCGTCGGCTATGTGAAGGCCACGGTTGTACAACGTGCCCCGCCGCTCCCGCGGCGGGCTCGAAAGGCCCGCTCCCGCGGCGGGCTCGAAAGGCCGGCTCGCCGCGGCGGGCTCGCGGGCTGTTATGTTGCCAGGCGTTTCACCATGACGACGTAGGCGCCGCGCGACTTGCCGGTGGCCTTGTCGGTCAGCCACGTCTGGAGCATGGCCTTTCCGGGCTTGAGGTCGGCGGTCAGCGTCACGCCGGTGGCGTCCTTGTCGGCGGGTTGGACGACTTCAACGTCGCCGATCTTCAGTTTCGCCTCGTCGGCGGCGAGTGGGAACTTCGCCTCCGGATGGGCGCGGTGCAGCGTGAACTCGTATCGCCCGCCGCGCTCCACCTCGACCGCCCAGAGGCCGTTCGCGAACATCTTGGGGCTGCGGATGTGGCCCTGGTTCCACGGCACGTTGTCCGTGTGCCAATCGTGGGCGGTCAGCCGCGACGGGTTCTCCTTGTCGGAGCCGAGGACGATGCGGCAGTATTCGCCGAAGCGTCCGGAGTGGTCGTCCCACCACGCTTCGTACGCCTTGCGCAGGCGCGCGACCTCGTCCGGATGGTCGGCCGCAATGTCCTTCTTCTGGGCAGGGTCGGCCTTGATGTCGTAGAGTTCCTGGCCGTTGACGAGCCGCCACCGCTCGGTCATGACGGAGGACTTCCGCCATTTCTGCGG
>DATKXP010000518.1:0-4486 GCA_035529015.1 Phycisphaerae bacterium
GATCGTCTGCGGGCCGCGGACGTACTGGACGCGCACGGCCGCGGCCCGCTGAACCGTGGCGGTCATCCTCCTTACGGCCTTTTCGATCGCGTTCATCGGGAAAGGGTTGTTGGGTTGGGATCTGGGTCAGGGGGCGCCCGATAGGCGCGGCATTTCCTGAGAAATACCGCCGGTCAGAACAGCAGGGCGACGGTCATGCTCAGCGTGGAGCAATCGCCCGTTCCGGTCTTCGTCGCCCGGACTCGCCAGTAGCGCTCGCCGTCGGACGGGATCTTGAAGCGGGCCGCCGCCGCCAGCGCCCCGGCTCCGGCGCCTCCGGTCTGGAGGATCACCTTGTCGGCCACGACCTTCGCCGAACCCCACTCGGCGTCGTCGTCCGACTCGATCGAGTAGGTCATCGTCTCCGCGTCGGGGAGTTGCGTGGTGGTCAAGGCCGGGGCGTCGATTTTGAGCTCGCACGCCTCGAAACGGCCCCCGCGGAGAGACAGCGCGCCGAGGTCCAGGCCATCGGTGGCCACGTTGCCCGCGCCGTTGGACAGCGCCTTGGTCTTCACCAGAGACGCGTCCTTGACATTATGAGTTGCTCGATCCATGGTTTCTCCAGTCAGTGGTCAGTGGTCGGTGGTTCGTGGTTCGTGGATTCGCGCCCTCGGCGATCGGCCGGCGGGTCAGAGCACGAGCGTTTCGATGTTGCTGATCGAGTCGGTCGTCAAGACCGGGATCTGCCCTTCCGGCCCGTCGACCGTGTCGGGCCAGGGGGCCGGCGCGCCGGTGGGCGAGGTGGCCGTGCGGGAATCCTTCCATTGCTGCCGGCTCCGGCGGCTCATGAAGATCGCGTTGGGGGGTCGCCCGGCCGGGAACATGGCCATCAGGGCGTCGATCAGGTCGTCGGTGAGGCCCTTGGTCGCGTCGGTCGTGATCTTCTTGATACGGCCGACCGAGTAGACGCTCCCCACCTGGACGCCGGGCCGGAGGTAGAGTTCCTGGTGGTAGGCCATGTACGGGTTGCCGCTGCCATCCACGAGCCGCACCTCGACCGGGTCGGTCACCTCCGCGCGGCCGCCTTCGCCGAGGACCCAGCGGACGTCCTGCACGCCCCAGCGCACGGCCCAGACGCTCGTGGCGACGTTGTCGGTGGTCCCGCCGGCGTCGACGAACAGGTTCACGGCGTCGTACGCCTGCAAGAGCCCCGGGAAGGCGTCGGCCTTGCCGAAGGTGGCGTGGGACCCGTAGAAAAACGCCCGCCCGAGCGCCTGAAAGGCACCCTCAGTGATCCCCAGGGCCTGGGTGGCGAGGTACACGGCAGGGCCGTCCTCGTGGGCATCGGCCACCGCCTTGTCGCACTCGAAGGGCGGGTTCATCAGGTAGCACTCGATCAAGCGCTGCTCGAACGTGCTCCCCGCGACCGGCGTCCCCTCGTTCGCCTTGCGGAAGCCGACGACCGGGACGGCCGTGCGGACGTTGGTCTTGTAGTTCAGGCCGCGGATCGTGCGGGCGCCGCCCAGGCGGACCTCGGGCACGGCCTTGGAGGCTTCGTCGATCAGGCCGACCTCGCGGTCGCCGCCATTGAGCTTGATCACGTCGAGGAAGGTTGGCATTGGCATAGCGGGTTACTCCTCAGTCTGGTTGGTGGTCGTTCGTCGATCGAGCCTCGCCGGAAAGGGCGATGGGGACCGCATCGCCGCCGCCGGCGATGCCTCCTGGCCCCGCGCTCAGGCGCGGCCGTTGCGGTTGGGCAGTTTGATGGAAGCCGCGAACCGGCCGAGGTTCTCGCCGAGCACGCTGACGAGCTGCGGCGAAACGGCCCCCTGGCCGGCCGGCGTGTCGGCCGCCTGGAAGCTAACGGGGTCCTCCTCGCCGAGGTTGGCCGCGGCGAGCTTTTTCTTGAGTACGCCGATCTGCTCGGCCTGGCCGTCGGCGTGGAGCTGCTGGGCCTCGGAGAACGGCTTGCCCTCGGCGAACCAGGTCGCCCCCTGCGGTCCGAAGGCGGCGAGGAACCGCTTGCACTCGGCGCGGGGATCGTCGGGGCCGCCCTGCTTGCCCGCGTCGTCAGCGGGCTGCTCGGGGGGCTTGTCCGCCTGTTTGCCCGGCAGCGGAGGCGGGGTCTGCTTGCCGGCGTCGCCGGGTTTCTCCGACGGCTGCGCGGCGTCGGAAAGCTGCTTCGGGTCCGGGTCCGTGGTTTGGCTGTTGGGTTTCTCGGCCATGGGTGCGTTCTCCTCTATAACGATCGTTATGGGGACATCGGCGTCGCCCGCCTTGAGTTGCGTCTTCGTGTTGCGGTCCATCCCATAGGGGCAGACGGCCACGCCGCGGAGATTGCACTGACGGATGATCACCGCCGGCCCCTTCAGCTCGTAGCCGTTCACCTCCGCGCTGGTCCCCTCGCCCAGCTCCTCCAGGACGAGCGGGCCCGTGAAAAAGATGCTGGCCTCGTACGGCACTCCGTTTTGCGCCTTGTGGGTGACCTCGCTTGCCCGGTCGTTCTCGCCAAACGGCACCAGCTCGCCGGCGACGACCAGGTCCCCGCTGCCCGTCTCGAACTTGTCGACGTAGCCCAGGACCTCGTCGTCGTAGTGGGCGTAGTCGATCGGCAGGGCCTTCTTGTGGACTTTCATCCCCGCCAGGTCGTGCACGATCTTGCCCCAGTACCAGTGGTCGATCGGCTGCCCGGTGCGCGCGGTGATCTTCACCGGCACGTTCCGCGAGCCGTCTGCCGCCTCGCCGAATTCGCATGGGCCGGCCTCGAAGCGGAGGGCGCCGGCGGGCACCTTGCATGGGCCCGGCTTGACCGGTCGCATGAAAAACCGCAGCGCGGCGTCCGGCGTCTTGGTTTCAGTCTTCGTCGTCATCGTCGTCGTCCTCGTCTTCGTCGCGTTTGGGTTTGGCCTTGGCCGCCGCCGGCTGGCTCGGCTGGTCGAAGCTCAGCGGCACACCTTTGGATTCCGCGTAGGCGTACGCCGCTGCGAGCTGGTCGACGTTCTCGAAAAAATCCGTGTTCGACTCCATGCAGACCCGCTGCGGGCTGGTCAGGCCGGCGCGGATGCCGAGCAGGTGGCCCTTGATTTCCTCGGACGGCTTCCACCAGGGCACGCCGTCCGGGACCCATTCCCACGCCAGGTCGCGGAACTCCGTCCCGGCCGGCAAGACGAGCGTCCCGTCGAGGATCCAGAGGGCCAGGCGCCAGACGGTGATCAGGTTTAGCAACTCTTGCAGGGCCTCGCGCTTCGTCTTGCAGCTCTTGACGTACTGGATCAGGCCTGCGCGGCTGCCGTAGAAATTCGTGAAACTCTCGTCAAAAAATGAAAACGGCAGGTCCAGGCACTTGATCGCGACCGCGATAATCGCCTGCATGAACGCCTGGAACTCGGTCGGCGGCGTCCGGTTCTCCAGGAACTTCGCGTCCTCGCCGGTCGCCAGGTCGAGGTGGAAGGGCCCGCGGCCGAGGTCGATCTCGAACTTCTTTTGGGAGCCCTCGGCCGCGGCCTCTTCGGACTCGTCGGTCTCGCTCACCGGCCCGATCGCCTCCTCTTCGTCCCGGTTGGTCACCAGGCCGAACAGTTGGGCGACCTTCGCCTTGGCCAGCGCGTAATCGAACGACTCGTACGTGTCGCGGAAGCGGTTCAGCGCGGGCGTCAGCCGGCCGATGCCCCGGACCTGGTCGAAGCGGTCGAAGTAGGCATGCAACAGGAGATTGCCGGCGGGGACCATGCGCTCGAACTGGAAGCCCCCGAAGTCGCCCCGCCGGCAGACGCAATAGGCCAGCGCGCCGCCGGCCTTGTCGACCTTGACGCCGTGGACCAGGTCCTTGCGCGCCAGGGAGGCCGGCAGGTCGTAGGGGTTGCGGATCCGGTCTCCCTCGATCGCCTGGAGTTGGCCCGTCTTCAGTTTCATCAGGCCGACGTCGCCGTCGACGACGGCCCGGGCCTCGGCCAGGCGGATCATGCGGGCCAGGCCGTGCCGGCGGGCCACGTCGCACTGGCTCTTGCGGCCCCACGTCTTCATCAGGGCCTCGATCTGCTCGTTGAGGTCGTCGATCCCCGTCCGCGACTGGAAGCGGAAGCTGGAGACGTAGTCGAGGTGCTTGCGCACCGCCCACGCCACGATCTCGTAGTTGCGGTGCAGGTCGCGGGCGTTGGCGACCGCGTCCTTGCGCTTGCCGGGCGGGAGGTGCTTGTCTTCGGAGAGCAACGGGCCGGTCACCGATCGCCGGCGGCCGTTGGGCTCGCCGGCGTCGTAGCCGAGGCGCGAGGGGAAATGCCGGCCATCGGCGTCGACAATCCGCGAGAGTCGTGCGTGGCCGTTGGCGCGCGGCATTTTCACTCTGCCCCTAGAAGTTGCCGAGATTGATCGTTGCGACGGTCGGCCGCTTGGACGGGTCCAGTTGGCGCCGCAGCTCGCGGAGCCGCCGGCGGACCTGGCTCAGGTCGTACGTGACCTTCTGCCCGTTCACGAAGACGCTGCTAGCGCCCGTGTTGAGGATCGCCTC
>DATKXP010000519.1:0-3013 GCA_035529015.1 Phycisphaerae bacterium
CTCCTTTCAGCCGGCGGTCCAGGAAGTCCGCGATCTCTCGCAGACACAGTGAGTCGAACACGGTGAACTGCTGGAACTCTACGGTCCAGCGACGCCACCGGGCGTAGTATGCGGCCGCCCCCAGCGCGTCGCCGCTCTTGCGGTTGCGGACGATCCACTCCTCGGGCACAATCGGCGTCGCGGGCCGCTGCTCGAAGTCGATGTACGTGCCCTTCTCGGTCTCTGCCACCTCAGTCTCCTTTCGCTGGCTCGATGCCGGCGCCGGGGCGCGCCCGCTTGCCCAGCACAATCCAGCCAAACGCGGTGGGCGACTCGCCGTTCTTCGACCGCGACAACTGCACGCCGATCGTGGGGCGCTCTTTCGTGGCGTTCATGCCGAGACGCACGAGTTCCAGGGCCTCCGCATCCGTCTCGGGCTCGAACGTAATCCAGAAATCCGTACCGTTCTCAGCCAAAATCGCTTTCATCCGGTCGCTCCCTTCAGCCGCCGGTCGGCGCCGCCGCAGCGGATCGGCCGGCGGGTCGGCTAGGTACGCGGCGGACCCAGTTCCGCCCGAACGATGTTGATCTCCTTGGGGGCGGTGATGCCCAGCTTCACTTGGTCGCTGCCGATGGCCACGACCATCACGCGGATGTCCTCGCCGATCAGGATCGTCTCGTCTCGCTTCCTGGTCAGAACAAGCATCGTCTGTCCTCCCTGAAACATACGGGCGGCCGGGTCAGCAGCCTACGCCGGCCCTTCGCCGGCCACCCGCGCAAGTGTCTCAGAACATCTCACCGGCGGGCTCGTCCAGGGCCGTCTCGGGGGCCTTCGGCCTGCGGGCCACGAGCGCCTGGACCCACGCCCGTAGCTCGTCGACCTGGGCCGCACTCAGGTGGGCACGCGAGTCCACGCCGTATGCCTCGCGGATCAGGGCCAGGTGCTGCTCGTCGAAGTCCTTCATGGCGATGGCCAGGGCCTGCATGGATTTCTTGGTCGGAGCCTGGTCCGTCTCGGCGTCGAGGCGGATCTGCGTGACGGGGACCGGGAAGCCCTCGACGTCGGTGGTCGGGCAGAGCCGTGAATCCTTCGGCGACGTCGCCTTCGCGGCGGGCTTGGCCTTGGCCGCGGGCTTCTCCGCCGGCGGTTTGGCCTGCCCCTTGAGCTTGTCCATCACGCCGGCCACGCCCTTGGGTGCCGCCGGCCCGTCCTCTTTCTGCGCGGGGAACACCTCGTCGAGCGTCGCGTCCCCGGACCGCAGGGCGGCGAATGCCGTCCGCAGCGACACGATATCGCGGGCCGTCCAGTCGTCTACCGGCCGCCCGATCTTGGCGACCAAGGCAGGGGCCTTCACGGCGAACTCGGCCTTGAACGCCGCGATGCACTTCGCCGCCGCCGCCGGGATGCCCTCGGCGTTCACCTCGCCGTAGACGACGTCCGCCGCCGCGTTCTCGGCCGCCGTCGTAAGCCAGACGGGCAGTGCGTTGCGGATCACGTTGCGGATCGCCTTTGACTGGCCGATCTGAAAAACCATGTCCTCTGCCCGCTCGGACTCGTACCGGCTGCCGATGTTCTGGGCCTTGTTCTGGCGGTGCGCACGGCGGAGGTTGTACCCGGTCTCCAGATCAACGAAGCTCGCGATGAAAACGTAGGTCCTTCCGTGCTCCTGGACCTCGACATCAATCGCACAGTCGCCCCAGTTGCGGGCACATGCCAGCATGAGGCCCACCGACGGGCCGTGAACGACCTTGGGGCCGTCCTTCGTTTGCACGTCCCACTCGTAGAACCCATCTTCGCCCATCAGCGCGGCCTCGGACAGGCACGCGGCCTTGATCTCGGCCAGCCGCGGGGCGCGGGGCCGGGCAACCCGCATGGCCGTGGTGTACGCCGTGCCCGACCGGATCAGTCCCGCCGTCTGGCCGAGGGCCTGCAGGTTGCCTCCGGGGATCGTTGTCAGTTCGCTGCTCATCGTTTCTTCCCTTTCGGTTTCGAGAATCGCAGAACGCGGAAGGTCGACTCGGCGACCTCATGGGCCTTGCGTGTCTGCTCGTAGTAGGTCACACGTCCGATGTCGCCGGCCAAGCCGACCTCCCCGTCGCCCAGCGCCGCCAGCAGCCGGGCCTTGGCGACGTCGGCAAGCTCCTGGTGAGCCTTGGCGTCCGCCGCTGCCTCATGCCATGCCGCGACGAGTTCCGGGGCGATCTCGACCTCGACGCCGGACTTGCGGTAGAGCCGCTTGACGGTCTCGATGTGCGGCGCGATGTCCGTCGGCGGCGTGTCGGCCTGGACGCAGTCCGTCCAGAACTTCACGGCCCGCTCGACCAGCGTCTCGATCAGATCGTCGGCCCGGTCGATCTGGTACATCCGGAATCCCCGGCCGCCCAGGAACGCCGCCAGATGCCCGCGGCACGCCCCCGAGCAGAACATCTGGATCTGGACCTGGACGATGTAGGGCGCCGGGACTTCGTCCGTCCCCTCGTCACCCCAGAGCGTCGAGTCAATCGGGCCGAACAGGCCGCCGGTCTTGGCCTCGACGGGGGCGCGGTCCTCATGGAGCATCGCGTCGAGCCGTGCGACGATCGGCAGGCCGTCCGGGGCCGGCAGCAGCAGGTCCCGCTCGAGCGGCCCGAGCTCGTCCTCGGCCCAATCGAGGACGGCCGTCTCGAAGCGGCTCCCGGCGTTCATCGCCTCGCTGGCGGCCGGGGTGAGCCGGCCGGTCTTTTCCAGGTACACGTCGTGGGCGTTGGCGTAGGGGTTCAGCCCCGCGATGGCCGCGATGTCGCTGGCCCCCATCCAGCCGCGGCGCTCTTCGATCTGTTGCTCAGTCAGTCCCATCGGATCTCCTTTCAGTTAGGCGAGCGCGGCCTCGATAGCCGCGAAGAGGTCGGCGAACTCCGACAGCGCCTTGTACCGCCGGCGGAAGTCGTTCAGTTCCCGCCGCGCGTTGGCCAGCATCAGGTCCCTGCTATCCTCGTCCTGCACCGCCGCCGTGATGCGAACGAACTGGCCGGCCTCGTGGCCTTTCACGTCGGT
>DATKXP010000520.1:0-2184 GCA_035529015.1 Phycisphaerae bacterium
GGCGGACGTCGGGCCAGCTAGAGTCGCTCTGCGAGAGCCTCTTGATGCTGGCAGACGAGATTCACAAGACATAAGCCGAATAGGAGAGCGACATGACCACCGCCACGAGAAAGCGGAAAGCGGAGAGCGGAAAGCCGGCCAAGCCGCCGACGGCCGCCCAGCGGAAGGCCGAGCAGGCGGCCGAGGCGGCCCGGCAGCAACAGCGGCGGCTGGTCGACTTTCGCGTCGACTGGAAGCGGCTCTTGATCTATCAACTCCTGGCAGCCGAGGGGGGCGTCGAGCCGGAGATCGTGTTGCGGCTCTTGCTCTACTTCTCGGCGTCGCCGGGGGCATGGCGGTTGTCGGACGGTTCGCTTGAGCGGTCCGGCGACCTCGCGCGGATCTGCCGGGATCACGACGTGAAGATGAAGCGCAGCGGGCGCGACGACCTGGACGTCTGGTCGGGGATCGTCGCGCTGCCTAACCGGGTCGACGAGGTAGCCGTCAAATGGTTGGCGATGCAGTTCTGGCGTGGTGTGCCGCAGCGGGGGGTCCCGGCCAAGGACGTCGAGGCGATCGCCGACTTCCTCTGTATCGATTTACAGAAGGCATGGAACGCGCCGGGCCCCGCGCGCGGCACCCGCCAGTACGCCGGCGAGCTGACCGAGGGCCTGTGGAACATCTTTTCGAGGGAGCAGCTCGCCGAGCGGGCCAGGCTGCCAAATGTCGGACCGATCGCCAAGTCGGCCACGAAGGCGGTGCTCGTCGCCCGGCTCCTCAATCCCAAGAAGCCGCTGGCGATGCCCAAGGAGGTCGGCAAGGCGAAGCGGCCCAAGCGGTAGGCGGTAAGCCGTAGAAAGCGAGGAGTGAATCGTGACAACGCTCATCGAGTGGACGCATTTCCCCGATTCGATCGGGGAGACGCTCAATCCGATCCGGGCCTGGCACGACGATTGTGTCGGCTGGCATTGCGAGAAGACATCACCCGGCTGCCGTCACTGCTTCGCCGAGCGGCAGAACCTCTCGGGCCGATTCGGCGGTACTAAATTGCGGTACACGGCAGATAGCCGGGCGGTAGTGTACCTCGACCAAAAGGTGCTGGAGAAGCCCCTGCACTGGCGGAAGCCGCGGACGGTGCTTATCTGCTCAATGAGTGATCTGTTCGGCGCGTGGGTCCGCGAGCAATGGATCGACCGGGTGCTGGCGGTTGCCGCACTCACACACTGGAAGCATCGCTTTCTGATCCTCACGAAGCAGGCGACCCGGATGGCCGAATACTTCCGAGGGCGGCCTGCTCAGCGAATTATCGACGAAGCGAACCTGCTCAACGAAGGGCACGGCGGCAGACTTTGGAACGATGGTCAAACTGCCGCTCACGTCCCGTCGTGGCCTCTGCCAAACGTCTGGCTTGGCGTGACGGTCGAACACGCGGACTATCGGGATCGGATCGACCAGCTCCGCGAAATCCCGGCCGCGATGCGGTTCGTGTCGTGTGAGCCATTGCTGGGGGAGGTGGATTTGTCGCCGTGGTTGCGTCGCGTCGAGACGTGTCCTGGGTGTGGGTATCAAGCCCAAATGCCTGATACATGTCCGACGTGCGGCGATCTGCCTGTGGTCGATGTTAAGGCAGGTTTTGACTGGATCATCGCCGGCGGCGAGTCGGGCCCGGGGGCACGGCCGATGCACCCGGTGTGGGCACGGTTGTTACGAGATCAATGCCAGGCGGCGAGCGTGCCCTTCTTCTTCAAGCAGTGGGGCGGTTGGGTGCCGAGCGAAGCGAAACCGATTCTCGGAAAGCATACCGGGGGAGGCATCTTCCTACGACATGACGGTTCGTTTGGATGCCAGGGCGACTGGTGGAATGGCGAGGCGGTAGCGATGGACAAGGTCAAGAACAAGAAGCAAGCCGGCCGGCTCTTGGACGGCCGGAAGTGGAACGAGTTTCCCGAGTTTAATAGGAGACTAGGAGGATGACACTCAAAAAATGCAAGTGCCGCCTGTGCAAGGGCAATGGAAGTGTGAAGGGACGCCGCTGTCCAAAGTGCCATGGTGTCGGGCGAGACTACCACAGCAGGCGAAGTGGGAAGCGGTGATGAGGGCCATGACCAAGCGAGCGCCACGGATTGATCGGACGTGTGAGGTGTGCGGCGGGACGTTCCGGGGAACGGTGCGGGCGCGGATCTGCCCGGGCTGCGCGCACGCGAA
>DATKXP010000521.1:0-5413 GCA_035529015.1 Phycisphaerae bacterium
GAGCGGTGCGGATCATCTCGACCTCCAGGCCGTACCCCATGCCGGTCTCTTCGAGGTTCTGCCGGAAGGTGCCGTCGATGAGCCCCACCGTCGGGAAGTTCTGGACGCCCGCGAACCCCGCCTCCCGCACCTGCCGCAGGAACACCGGCATCTGACGGAACGGATCCGTGCCGCACACCCCCGCCAGGACGGGCGTGTCGGTGACGACCGTCAGGACCTCGGCGGCCATCTCCATGACGATGGCGTTGGCGTCGCCGTAGGGCATGAGGCCGGCGAGGGATCCGCGTCCGGCCATGCGGAACCGGCCGGAGTTGTAGATGACGATGAGGTCCACGCCGCCCGCCTCTTCGAACTTGGCGCTGATGCCGGTGCCCGCGCCGCCGCCGATGATGGGGAGCCCTGAGTCGATATGCTTGCGAAGCCTGTCGAGGACCTCTTGTCGCGTGAGCGGCATGGTTGCGTCTCCTTCGCCACGGAAGCAGTGGGCCCCGGGGGGCGCAGCAGCGGCTAGCGTTTGCCCTTGGCCTTCTCGGGCGCCGGCGGCAGTTCCATGTCCTTTGCCGTCAGCGCGCACGGGGCGCCACCGGTGGGGATCTCGCACCCGGCGGTCCAGAGGATCCCGTTGACGAGCGCCTTACGGAACGCCTCGATGCCCAGGTTCTCGTGGAAATGGCCGAGTGTGTTCCCGTAGGCGCGTCCCCCGTCGGGGCGTTCGCACGCCCACGCCATGACGTGGTCCGTCGGCTCCGGATCTTTCTTGCCCTGGACGTGCACCTTGAAGAGCGGCACGGCGTTGGGCATCAGGTCCGGAGCCAGGTAAAACTCGTCTTTCAGGTCATAGTCCGACCACCCGCGACAGATCGGATGGTCCTTGGCCAACTGTTCGACCTTGGCGGTGGTGGTCTTGTGGCCCGCCGCCCCCGGCCACCAGCCGCCCAGATACGGCTTGTAGCGCTCGCCCAATTCCCGGCTGCGGGCACCGGTGGCCCAGTGCAGCGCGGTCAGGCCCACGCCCTGCTTCAGCAGCGTCTCGACCTGCTCGCCGTGCGGGCCCTTCAGCAGCACGTCCGCACCGGGGCTCGTGTGGATAAAGATGGCCCGGATGCCCTTCGCCACGGTCGGGTCCTTCGGCCACCGGTCCGAGACGACCGCCTCGATGTTCGGCGTCTGCTCCAGGCACTTGGCCAGAAGGTGGCACCACAGCAGGTACATGTGCGTGCCGGGCGGATGGTCGGGCTGGTGGCCGATCAGCAGGATCTTCGTCTTCCCGCCGCTTGTGCCTGCGGCCGCAAAAGCACGCGGCAGGGCGGCAGCAAAGGGCGCAGCAACAGCAACGGCCGCACCCTTGATAAAGCGTCGTCTCGACAGGGACATGGCGTCCTCCTTACGGTTCTTGAGGCGGCTGGATGGTCACGCCGTCCATGGCCCGGAGTTCGGCCTCCGGGCCGGGCGGGGCGTAGACGGCCAGGATTCGCATCGGTTCGTCGCCCAGGTTGACGGTCGAATGAAAGCAGTCCGGCGGAATGTGGACGAGGACGCCGGGGCCGATGACCTTCTCGCGCTCCTCGCCCTCGACCTCGACCACCTGCCGGCCCTCGCCCATCAGGACGTACAGGATCTCCTCGCAGCCCGGATGGTTGTGCCGCGTGTGTCCCTTGCCCGGTTCCAGGACGACGACGCCGGCGCTGAACTTCTCGGCCGCGGTGACGCGCGGCTCGGAGAGCCACGACAGGTTGCCCCAGTCGAAGACCTGCGTCTCGACGTTCACTTCCTCGACGTACGTGCGCTTGGCTGCAGCGTCGGTCATCGAATCACCTCATTTCTTTTTGGCATCGGACGCGTCCGGGCTGCCGGCGGCGGGCGCCGACGACGTCGGCAGCGCCAGGCGCGGGTCCGACAGGTCCAGCCGGTACATGATCTGGTTGTAATCGTATCGCGGCGTGGCGACGGCGGCGCCGGAGAACGCCTTCGTGTAGGTGCCCTCGAAATAGATGATGCGGCCGCCCTCCTGGTCGAAGAACGGGTGGTGCGCCGGGTTGTAGAAACTGTACTTCTCGTGCGTCACGACCTTGCGTGCCCACCGCCAGGGTCCTTCCGGCGCATCGGCCTCGCTGTACCAGATTTCGCCCAGGGCCGACGTGCCCCAGAACTCGCACAGGATCATGATCCAGCGGCGGCGGAAGGCGTTCCAGTGGACCGACGCGCGGTGGGCGTGGACCGCCTTGCCGCCCTCGGCGTCGCGCAGGACGATCCACGCCTCGTCGGCCTTGATCTTGCCGGCGGCGACCAGTTCCTGATGCTGCTTCACATCGAGGGCCGCCGTGTTGCGTTTCCAGCCCCACTTGAGACGGCCGTCCAGCCCGCGGTCCAGCGGCGGAGCGTCCCTGTCGTAGTCGCTGCCGGGCGCCAGGCACGTGAACGCCTCGTAAGCGGCAGGATCGCGCCACGCCTTCCAGTTGGCCTTCACGCGGACGAAGGGGTACGGCTGAGCGAAGTACCAGTAGGCCTGGCCGCCCGTGGTCGCGCGGAACGCCTGCCCCTGCGGATGCAGCCGCACCTTGTCGTCGAGGCGCACGAGACGCTCGAAGACCTCCTTCTCATCATTGCAGACCATCAAGCCGTGCTCGATCCGCTCGCCCAGGCTCTTCATCAGGGCGTAGTGGGCCACGAGGCGCTCGCGGCCCGACTCATCCGGCAGCGTCAGGAACCCGTCGAGCCAGACCATGCCGTGCTCCGGCAACGGGGCCATCTTGCGGCTGAAGCCCTCGTCGTCCACGAAGTACGCGAGGTCTACGCCCACGTTCGGGTCCAGGCCGCCCTTGTCCGGCAGGTCGGAGGTCGCCCCCGACATGGCAAACTGCCCCAGCGGATACGACTCGCGGCTGGTGTCGCCATAGAACCAGTAGATCTTGCCGCGGTACGGCAGCGCCATGACCGAGTCCTGGCCCAGGACGCGGCCGTTCAGGACGGGCTGGCGCGTGGGCGGCTTCCGACCCAGCAGGACCGTGTCGCGGTAGATGCCCTGCCCCGTGATGCGGTACAGCCGCTCGGCGATGTTCTTGCGCTTCATCCGAATCGTCGCCGTGCCGCCCGGCGTCGTCCGCAGCCGCTTGCCGCGGAACCCGAACCCGTCTTTCGGAAACTCGTAGCCGTGACTCGTCACGTGGAAGAAGACCTCGCGGTCCATCAGTCCGGGCTCGTAGAATGCCACCAGGCCGGCCGAATCGGTGTAGTGAGGGACCTCGTTGACGGTCCGCAGTTCGACGAGCGGCACGCCGCGCCCCGTATCGGCGTCCACAACCTCGATGGCGAAGTAAGGCTCGGGCCCCTGCCCCGCGCGGCAGACGGCCGGCAACATCGCCGCCGCCATCGCCGCCACGCCGCACAGGATCGCTGCCCGCCGGGTGCCATGCTTTCGCCTGCGAAAGCATGCGCCCTCGATACGCCAGAAGCACGCTTTTGCGAGCAAAAGCCGGGTGCCATGCTTTCGCCTGCGAAAGCATGCGCCCTCGACACGCCAGAAGCACGCTTTTGCGAGCAAAAGCGTGGCACCCGCCAAGAAGGTTGCTGCGTGCCGCACGCTGTTCACCCTTTCCTTGCGTTGTCACGCCTGTCATTCTGAGGGTCGCCTTGGCGACCCGAAGAATCTCGCCGTGGTCGTTGCTGTTTCGCTTTTTCCACGGCGAGACCCTTCGCTTGGCTCAGGGTGACAGCCGCGATCGATACGCTAGACACCCAGGTCTTTCCTGGCCTGGTCGATCAGGTCGAGCATCATCTCGACCGCCTTGGCCGAGAACGCCGGGTCGTTGATGTTGGCGTCGAGTTCGGCCACGTCGATGCCGTCGCGGACGTTGGCCTTGACGGCATCGAAGAACGCGGCGTCGGCCTGGCGGTCGCAGAACGGCTGACCGTCGCCGTCGAGGATCGAGACGCCCCGCAGGGGAATCAGGAACGCCACCGGGCCGGTGGCCTCGTTGGCCTTCTCGGCGAAGACGCGGCCCATCCGCACGTTCTCCTCGACGCTCGTCCGCATCAGCGTAATCGAGGGGTTCCACTCGTAGAAGGTGCGGCCGGCGTCGCGGTGCTTCGCCGGAACGCTATCCATGGGGCCGAAGTTCGCCATGTCCACGCAGCCGGGCACGATCAGGTGCGGGACGCCCCGCCGCCCGGGGGCGCTCAGGCGGTCGGTGCCCGCGCTGAACACCCCGCCGCACACCTCGTCGGCCCACTCGGTCGTCGTGATGTCGAGGACCGCATCCACGAGGCCCTCGTCCACGAGCGACTCCATCGTGCGGCCGCCGGTGCCCGTGGCGTGAAAGACGAGCGTCTCGTACCCTTCGGCGCCGAGCGCCTCGGCGCAGGCCGTGACGCAGTCGGTGGTGTTGCCGAACATGGTGGCGGCGATGATGGGCCTCTCGTCGTCGGCGGCGGGCGGTTCGGCCTCGACCATGCCGCAGATGGCCCCGGCCGCCCGCGAGAAGACGATCCGCGAGATGCGGTTGATCCCCGCCACGTCCACGATCGACGGCAGCATGGCCACGTCTTTCGTGCCGACGTAGGCGGAGGTGTCGCCGGAGGCGGCCGTCGAGACGAGCACCTTCGGAACACCGACCGGCAGTGCCCGCATGGCGGCGGCGATGACCGTGCTGCCGCCCGTCCCGCCCATGCCGATGACGCCGTCGAAGCGGCCCTCGTCCCAGAGCCGTCGCACGACGGCGGGTGCACCGGCGGTCATGACCTTCATGGCCTGGCCGCGGTCCTGGGCCTGGCGCAGCGCCGCCAGGTCGCCGCCGCCAGCCCTGGCCACCTCGTCGGCTTCCACGTCAACGGGAAACCGGTCGGTCGAGCCCAGGACGCCGGTGTTGACCGCCAGCACCTGGTGGCCGCACGCAAGGATCCGTTCGCGAAGGAAGGCGTACTCGGCGTCCTTGGTGTCGAAGGCGCCGATCATCAAGACGGTCTTGGCCATGGTGAGTCCCCCGGTCCGGCCGGACCGCGACTTGCCGTGTGTGCTTAGAATAGGGGCGGCCGCACGGACTTCCACCAAAAAACGCGGCACCCGCCGCGCCGCGGACGGAATTCGGTTGCAATCGCGCGCGGCCACCACTATCGTCCCCGCGACGATGGACAGGTCGAGACGTTCAACGAACCGGCTGAGCCTGCGCGCAAGGGGAAAACGGTGGATTACAAGCACTTCGCCCGCAAGCAGATCGAGAGCATCCGAAAGAGCGTGGGCGACGGCAGCGTGATCAGCGCCCTCTCGGGCGGCGTAGACAGCGCCGTGTGCACGGTCCTGGCGCATCGCGCCGTGGGGAGCCACGTCAAGGTGATCTTCATCGACGACGGGCTGATGCGGCAGGACGAGCCGCAGTGGGTCAAGCAGCAGTTCGCGGGGCTGGGCATTCCAGTCACC
>DATKXP010000522.1:0-11323 GCA_035529015.1 Phycisphaerae bacterium
CGTCGAGGTCGGGCCGGGGCACCTGGTGGCGTGCCACCTTCATACCGTGCGGTCGCCCGCGACGGTCACGGTGGGGCTGGCGGCCGTGGCGGCCGAGGGGCGTCCTGAGGGCGGACCGGCAGGCGAGCCGCTCCTCGAGGCGCGGGGCGTCGTGAAGCATTTCCCGATTCGCCGGGGTGTCTTCAGGCGCGTCGTGGGGCAGGTGAGGGCCGTGGACGGCGTCGACTTGACCATCCGGCGCGGCAGCACGGTGGCGCTGGTGGGCGAGTCGGGTTGCGGCAAGACGACGCTCGGCAAGACGCTCATCCGCCTGCTGCCCGCGACGGCGGGCGCCATTCGTTTCGACGGGGTCGACATGGCCACGCTGCCCCAGGAGGACCTGCGTCGCCTCCGCCGTCGCGCCCAGATCATCTTTCAGGACCCGTTCTCGTCGCTGGACCCGCGAATGATGGTCCGCGAGATTGTCGAGGAAGGCATGCGCGTCCACGGCCTGGGCGGAAGCGCCGCGGGGCGGCGCGAGCGGGTCGGGCAACTGCTGGAGTGCGTGGGGCTTGGGCCGGGGGCGGCCGGGTCGTATCCGCACGAGTTCTCGGGCGGGCAGCGGCAGCGGATCGGCGTGGCGCGGGTGCTGGCCGTCGAACCCGACTTCGTCGTCTGCGACGAGCCGACCAGCGCCCTGGACGTCTCGATCCAGGCCCAGATCCTGAACCTGCTGAGCGACCTCCAGGACCGGTTCGGCCTGACGTACCTCTTCATCACGCACGACCTGGGCGTGGTGGAGTACGTGGCCGACGAGGTGGCGGTCATGTACCTGGGGCGGATCGTGGAGCAGGCCGCCGCCGAGACGCTCTTCGATGGGCCGCTGCACCCGTACACGCAGGCGCTGCTGTCGGCCATTCCGAGTGCCGACCGGTCCGGGGGCCGGCAGCGGATCCGGCTGGAGGGCGACGTGCCGTCGCCGAGCGCCCCGCCGCCGGGGTGTCACTTCCATCCGCGATGCCGCCACGCCATGGCCGTTTGCCGCAGCGTGTACCCGCCCGTGACGCGGCTCGACGGCGACCGGATGGTCCGCTGCCACCTGTGCGACCCGGACGGCGCCTGCCAGATATGAGCGTCTATGACCTTGTCATCCTGGCGCCTCAGCCCGAGTCGGGTCGCGGGGGCTGCCAGCGGCTTGGCTCGCGCATCGCGGCCTCGACGTCGTCGAGGTCCAGAGGCGCGTCGTGGGTAAGGTTCTCAATGCCGGCGTCGGTGACGGCAACGGTGTCCTCGACGCGGACGTAGAGCCGCTCCTCGGGCACCCACATCTGCGGGTCCACGGCGAAAACGACGCCCGGCCGAAGGGGGTTTGAGTGGTACCCGCCCACGTCGTGCACGGCCATGCCGACGGGGTGCGAGAGGTGGCCCTTGAATTCGAGCGTCCGGCGCGCGGCCTGGGCGTAGGCCGGCTTCGAGAACGTGGTGCGGTCGATGACCTTGGCCATGTGGGCGGCGGCCTCGGCATGAATCTGGTCGGCCGTTGCGCCGGGGCGGATGCGCGCCAAGAGGACCTTGTGATACTCGACCATGAAGCCGTACAGCTCCCGCTGCCAGGGCGCGTAGGTGCCGTTGACGGGCCACATCCGGGTGATGTCGCTCGTGTAGTTACCAACGTCGGGCGCGGTGTCCATGAGGACGAGGTCGCCGTCGGCCATCGGGCAGTTGTTGCGGAAGTAGTGGGCGTGCCAGGCGTTCGAGCCCGAGGCGATGATCGCCCGGTACCCCTCGCCGCGGGCGCCGTGGGCCAGGTAGATGTGGTTGGCCAGGGCGCCCAGTTCGTACTCGATCATGCCGGGCCGCGTGGCCCGCATGGCCTCGGCGACGGCCAGGGCCGACAACCGGCCCGCCTGCCGCAGCACGGCAACCTCGCGGGGGCTCTTGACGGCCCGCAGGGCGTCGAGCACGGGCGAGAGGTCGCGGACCTCGACGCCGGGCAGCCGCGCCCGCACCAGGCCCAGCAGGTGCTGCTCGCGCGTCGGGCGACCGTCCCACAGGTCGGCCGCGACGCACCGGTCGGCCCGGGTCAGTTCGTCGCGGCTGGCCAGGCGACCCTCGGCCGGACTGTGCGGCACGTAGAGGACCGAGGCGGCCGCCAGATGCCCGGCGAGCGACTCGATGGGGTGCACGGCGTCAAGGCCCGTGGCGCGGCAAATGAGGTCGGCATCCTGGGCGGCCAGGGAGGCGCCTTCGGCGGTTCGGCCCTCGGGACGCTGCGGCAGGTAGAGCGTGGCGGTGCGGTCGGCCCCGGCCAGCACGAGGCACGCCTGCGGCGCCTTCAGGCCCGAGCAGTAATAGAACTCGTTCGACTGGCGGAACACCTGGAAACCCCGGACGGGCGGTGCGCCCTGGAGCAGGGCGTGGGCGCCGGCGCCGATGGCGTCGAAGAGCCCCGCCCGGCGTGCCGCGAACTCCTCGGGCGGGAAGTCCGTCTGAAAGAGGCTCTCGTCCGGCGTGTCGGCTGGCGGTGAGGTGGTCATGGGATCTCCTGTGTGTGCGGGGCCCATTGTAGTAACTCGGGGCACGGTCTGCAAAGAAAGCCGCCGGTGCGACAAGAGTTTGGCGCGGCCGGGCCGAAGTTTGTGCGCGGCGGGTCCCCGTACCCGCCGCGCCAATCGGCGTGTGCCACGCTCGCCCCGGGCAAGCGTGTTCTCGGGCTGGCGCCCCTGCCAGGAACACGGCCGGGCAAGACCGGCCGTGGCACACGCGTTGGGCAGCCGCATCTATCCCCTTGGGGGCGGGCGGCGTCTCGGGTAGAATGCAGCGTCGGTTCGGGCTCGCACGGGAAGTCTACTGAATGACCGCGAAAGGAAAACGCGACGTGCCGTCCCAGGCGGAGCGTCCGCACGCGCCGGACGCGGCCGCCGGCCCCACGGGGACCATCTTCAACATCCAGAAGTTCTCCATCCACGACGGGCCGGGCATCCGGACGACGGTGTTCCTGAAGGGGTGCCCGCTGGCGTGCTCGTGGTGTCACAACCCCGAGGGCATCCGCCCCGAGCCGGAGCATTGGCTGCGGCCGGCGCGGTGCGCGGCGTGCGGGATGTGTGTGTCGGCGTGCCGGCGTGAGGCCATCGTGATGACCGAGGGCCGCCCCGTGACCGATGTCGCGCGGTGCGTGTTCTGCGGCGAGTGCGTCGAGGTCTGCCCGACGGGGGCCCGCGAGATTATGGGCCGCCGCGTCACCGTCGGCCAGGTCATGGCCGAGATCGCCAAGGACGTCATCTTCTACGACGAATCGGGCGGCGGCGCGACGTTCTCGGGCGGCGAACCGCTGATGCAGCCCGAGTTCTTAGCGAGCCTGCTGGCCGCGTGCAGGGCAGGGGGCATCCGCACGGCCGTCGACACGACGTGCCACGCCCCGTGGGACGTGCTGCGGGCCGTCAGCGAGGCGGCGGACCTGCTGCTGTGCGACATCAAGCACATGGAAAGCGCGGCCCACGAGCGGCTGACCGGCGTCGGCAACGACCTCATTCTGGAGAATCTGCGGCGGATCGCAGGCCGGGGCAGGCCGGTGCGCGTGCGGGTGCCGATTATTCCCGGGATGAACGACGCCGACGCGAACCTGGCGGCGACCGGCCGGTTCGTGGCGTCGCTCGGTGGGGTGGCGGGCGTGGACATTCTGCCCTATAATGAGGGTGGCCGCCACAAGTTGGCCCGGCTGGCGCGGGGCGAGGGGCCTCCGCCGACGCCAAGACCCTCGGCCGGGCACATGGCGGCGATACGGTCAAGGCTGGCCGCATTCGGCCTCACGGTAACCATAGGCGGATAATCCATGACCGAACGCGTTCGACGGCTGCGACGGCAGAGCATCGAGACCAAGCCATACGTCTCGGCCGAGCGGGCCGAACTCCTGACGGCCTTCTACAAGAGCGGCGAGGCGGCGCGCGTCTCGGTGCCGGTGGCCCGGGCACTGGCGCTGCGGCACATCATGCAGCACCGGACGATCTGCATCAACGAGGGCGAATGGATTGTTGGCGAGCGCGGCCCGGCGCCCAAGGCCACGCCCACGTACCCGGAGTTGTGCTGCCACAGTCTCCAGGACCTGCGCGTGCTGGCCACGCGCGAGCGGACGCCTTTCGAGGTCAGCGACCACGTCCGCCGCGTGTACGAGCATGAGATTATCCCGTTCTGGTCAGGCCGGACGATCCGCGACCGGCTCTTCGGCACGATGAGCGACACCTGGCACGAGGCGTTCGGGTCGGGGGTCTTTACGGAGTTCATGGAGCAGCGGGCGTTCGGCCACGCCATTCTCGACGACAAGATTTACCGCCACGGGTTCGTCGACTTCAAGGAGCGGATTGCGGCGCGCCGCCGCCGGCTCGACCCGCTCGAGGACTTGAGGGCCTTCGACAAGAACGAAGAACTCAAGGCCATGGAGATCGCCGCTGACGCCATGATGCTGTTTGCCTCGCGGCACGCGGCGGCGGCCCGTGAACTGGCCGAGCGGGAGACGGACCCTGCCCGCAAGGCGGAACTGCTGGCGATCGCCGAGGTCTGCTCGCGCGTGCCGGCCCAGGCGCCGCGGACGTTCCACGAGGCACTCCATGCCTACTGGTTCGTCCACCTGGGGGTCATCACCGAACTGAACACGTGGGACTCGTTCAACCCGGGGCGGCTCGACCAGCACCTGTGGCCGTTCTACGCCCGCGAGACGGCCGACGGCGCCCTGACGCCGGAAGGGGCCAAGGAACTGCTGGAGTGTTTCTGGATCAAGTTCAACAACCAGCCCGCCCCGCCCAAGGTGGCCGTGACCGAGGAGCAGAGCGGCACGTACCAGGACTTCGCCCTCATCAACCTCGGCGGCGTGAAGGCCGACGGCTCCGACGCCGTCAACGACGTCTCGTACCTGGTGCTCGACGTGGCCGAGGAGATGCAACTGATTCAGCCGTCGGCCTGCGTCCAGATTAGCGCGAAGACCCCGGACCGGTTCGTCCGGCGGGCCTGCGAGGTCATCCGGACCGGCCTCGGGCAGCCCTCGGTCTTCAACACCGACGTCATCATCAAGGAGATGCTCCACGACGGCAAGAGCATGGCCGACGCCCGGGCCGGCGGGCCCAGCGGATGCGTGACCGTCAGCGCGTTCGGCAAAGAGAGTTGCACCCTGACGGGGTACATAAACTGGCCCCGCATCCTGGAACTGGCGTGCTGCGACGGCGTGGATCCCACCACGGGCCGGCGGGTGGGCCCGGCCACGGGCGACCCGCGCGGGTTCGGATCGTTTGAGCAGTTCTTCGAGGCCTACCGCCGCCAGTTGAAACACTTTGTGGACACGAAGATCGCCGGCAACAATGCCATCGAGCGCCTGTACGCCACCAGCATGCCCGCGCCCTACATGTCGATTATCATGGATGACTGCATCGAGAAGGCGAGGGATTACCACGACGGCGGCGCCCGGTACAACCCCACCTACATCCAGGGAGTCGGCCTCGGCACGGTGACCGACGCCCTCGCGGCGGTCAAGTACCACGTGTACGATCAGAAGACGATCTCGATGGCCGACCTGCTGGACGCCATGCGGACGAACTTCGAGGGCCGCGAGGACCTGCGCCGGACCCTGGCCAACCGCACGCCGCGCTACGGCAACGACGACGAATACGCCGACGCCGTGGCCGAACAGGTTTTCAACGCCTATTACGACGTCCTGAACGGCCGGCCGAACACCAAGGGGGGCAAGTATCGCGTCAACCTGTTGCCCACGACGGTCCACGTGTACTTCGGCGCGGTGACCGGCGCGCTGCCCAACGGCCGCAAGGCCGGGGCGCCGGTGTCCGAGGGCATCTCGCCGAGCCAGGGGGCCGATACCCAGGGTCCGACGGCCGTCCTCAAGTCGGCTGCGCGGATCGATCATGCCCGCACGGGCGGAACGCTGCTCAACATGAAGTTCAGCCCACAGGTGCTGGCCGGCGAGGGGCTCGACCGCCTGGCCAGCCTCGTCCGGTCGTACTTCCGCCTCGATGGCCACCACGTGCAGTTCAACGTGGTCGACGCGGCGACGCTGCGCGCCGCCCAGGAAGACCCCGAGGCGCACCGTAACCTGATCGTCCGCGTGGCGGGGTACAGCGATTACTTCGTCGACGTGGGCCGGGCGCTCCAGGACGAGATCATCTCGCGGACCGAGCAGCAGGCCCTGTAGAGCGCCTGGGGCGGCGCGGCGGCCTGGGAAGGCCAGCACGCGGAATCTCTGAGGCCGGTTCTACAGACACCAGGTTCCGTGAAGCCAAGGGAAAGGAAAGCTATGACACACCGACGCAGACTCTCCCGCCGGCGGTTTCTGCAAGGCGGCGCGGCCGCGGCCGCCGCGGTGGCGGCGCCGTACGTCGTGTCGTCGCGCGTGTTCGGGGCGAACGCGAGCATCGGCATCGGCGGCATCGGCGTGGGCCGGCAGGGGAGCGGGATTATGGGCATCCCCGGCGGCCGGGTCGTCGCCGTCGCCGACGTCAACCTGCCGCGGGCCGAGGCCATCGCCGCCAAGACGAAGGCCAAGGCTTTCCAGAACTACCGCAAACTCCTCGACCTCAAGGAGGTCGACGCCGTCACGGTCGGCACGCCCGACCACTGGCACGCCCTGTGTGCGATTCACGCCTGCCAGGCGGGCAAGGACGTGTACGTCGAGAAACCCATGACGCTGACCATCCGCGAGGGCCGCCGGATGGTCGAGGCCGTCCGCAAGCACGGCCGCGTGCTCCAGGTGGGCAGCCAGCAGCGGTCGCTGGCGGCCAACCGCATCGGGTGCGAACTCGTCCGCAGCGGGCGCATCGGGCGGGTCAGCCGCGTCGTTGCGAACAACTACCCCAGCCCGTGGGAGGGCGCCCTGCCGGGCCAGCCGGTGCCCGAGGGGCTCGACTGGGACATGTGGTGCGGCCCGACGCCTGTTGTTCCGTACCATGTCGATTTGTACACGCCGCGGGCCAAGCCCGGCTGGATATCGTTCCGCGCCTACTCGGGCGGCGAGATGACCGGCTGAGGCTCGCACGGCCTGGACCAGGTTCAATGGGCCCTGGGCATGGACGAAGCCGGGCCCCTGGAGGTCTGGGCCGAGGGCGGGAAGTTGACGCCGCCACGCCAGACCGAGCCGGGGCCGGGCTACAACAAGGCGTGCAGCGTGCCGAAGGTGTTCTTCCGCTATCCGGGCGACATCGTCATGGAATTGGGGTCGGGGCCGGCGGGTGGGGTCGTGTTCGTGGGCGAGAAGGGCACCATCACCGTCGACCGCGGCAAGGTGAAATCCGACCCGGCCGAGATCGCCGAGGAGGCCCTCAAGAACGCGTCCAAGGCCGGCGAGAGCCACAGGGCCAACTGGGCCACCTGCATCAAGAGCCGCGCGAGGCCGGTGGCCGACGTCGAGACCGGTCATCGCTCGGCCACCGTGTGCCACCTGGGGAACATCGCCCGCTGGCTTGGCCGCAAACTCCGCTGGGACCCGGCCAAGGAGGAGTTCCCCGACGACGCCGAGGCCAACGCGTACCTCGACCGGCCGCGGCGCAAACCGTACGAGATTCCCGAGACGCTGTGAGGGGCGGCGGGCGAGGCCACGCGCCGTTACCACGTGCCACGGGTTGCTCGTCACCCCGTGATCCTAATCCTACAACGTAACTTGTCGCGCGGCGGCCTTCCCAGGCCGCCGCGATCGGGCCTGACGCATGTTCCTGGCGGCCTAGGAAGGCCGCCAGGCGGGATGAAGTAGCGAAGTTGCGTTGTAGGACTAACAGCGTTTTGATCACGGCTCGCCCCGGGCGAGCCGTGGCACATGCCGCAGGCCTGGATCATGGTCACCCTTCGGGCTGACCATGCCACCCCTGGACCGGCCGTCTGTGCCGGATGGCGGTTCGCGGGGGCGTGCGGGGCCTTCGTGCGGCCTTCCTGGGTGTGTCGGGGCGGTAAGATGACGTTTTCCGGCCAAGTTTTCTGTTTCTGGGGTTTGCTTGCGGACGGAAAACGAGTATACTTCTATAGGAGGTGCGTGGTTCTCGGCACCGGGGGGTTGTCTTGGTGCATGCTGTCTCCGCGCATGGGTCCTCCTGCCGGGCCGCCGGCACCCCTGGGGTCCGGTTCCATTATGGTAGGAAAGGGGTCTTGGCGTGAACCGCGACGGCATTCGCCTCGGGCACCGTCAACCGCTGTTCGAGCCCCTGGAACCGCGTCTGTTGCTGGACGGCAGCGTCATCATCTCGGAGTTCATGGCCGACAATGACCTGGCTTGGGAGGACCCCGAGCAGTCGGACGTGTACCCCGACTGGATCGAGATCCACAACACCGAGCCGACGACGGTCAACCTGAATGGCTGGTCGCTGGAGGACGACTCACACCGGTGGTACTTCCCCGACGTGGACCTGGCGGCGGGCGGGTACCTGGTGGTTATGGCCGACGGTGCCGATCAGCGGGACCCCGCGTTTCTGCTGCGGACCGACTTTTCGCTGAAGAGCGGTGGCGAGTACCTGGCGCTCCGCCGCGCCGACGACTCGTACGCCTGGGAGTACACGCCCGAGTACCCGAAGCAGTTCGAGAACATCTCGTACGGCATCGGCCAGGACATCGAGGTCGCGACCCTTGTCGGCCCCCACGCCGACGCGGCGGTGTACGTGCCGACGAGCGACCCCGGCTGGGGCCTGGCCTGGGCTGCGTATGACTACGACGACTCGGCCTGGACGCTCCGCGGCCAGACGGGCGTCGGGTACGAGGCGGCGGTGCCGGGCTTCGCGGTGTACAACTACTTCGCCAAGAGCGACATCGGCTCGCTCGGCGAGGCCGAGTCGGTCATCGCCACGCCGTCGAAGCAACTGAGCATCGTGTCGCGCAACGACCCCGTCATCAACTACTGGCGCGGCGGCCACTTCGGCGGCGACGTGCCGTATCCCGGCACGTCGTTCTCAGAGGACCCGAACCGGATCGTGACGGAGGCCTTCGCCACCCTCACGATCTCGACGGCGGGCGACTACACCTTCGGCGTCGCCAGCGACGAGGGGTTCGGCCTGCAGATCGTCGGCGCTACGACGACCTGGGTGGGCAACTCGACGACCCCCGCGGGCAGCGACCGGATCGACTTCGCGGGCCTGCGCGGCACGGGCGACACGCTGGGCACCTTCAACTTCCCGACGGCCGGCCAGTACGACCTGCGGCTGGTGGTGTTCGAGAACGGGGGCGGCCAGTCGGGCGAACTCTTTGCCGCGCCGGGGTCCCACACCACGTACGACAGCAGTTTCGACCTGGTGGGCGACACGGCCAACGGCGGCCTGTACGTCGAGTCGCAGGTCGTCTCGGGCAGCGCCGCCGGCGGTGTGTTCGAGGACGTCATCGGCACCGACGTCGAGGCGGCGATGCGCGGCGTGAACACGTCGGCCTACGTCCGCATTCCGTTCGACGTGGCCGACCGGACGGCGTACGACTCGCTCACGCTGAAGATCCTGTACGACGACGGGTTCGTGGCCTATCTGAACGGCGTGAAGGTGGCGGAGCGGAACGCCCCCGCCTCGCTCGCCTGGAACTCCGCCGCCACGGCCGACCGGGCGAAGGCCGACGCCCTCGTCTACGCAGAGATCGACGTCTCGGCCTACCTGGACGACCTGCGCGACGGCACGAACGTCCTGGCCATCCACGGGCTGAACTACCAGGTGCCGGACCTGGAGTTCCTGGTCCTCGCGCAACTCGTCGACATCGACATCCTCGTCCTGGGCGAACACTACTTCTCCACGTCCAGCCCCGGCGAGCCCAACACCACCGACTACTATGCCTACGTCAAGGACACGGCCTTCGACCACGACCGCGGGTTCTACGACGCCGCCTTCGACCTCGTCATCTCGACCGCGACGCCCGACGCGACCATCCGGTACACGCTCAACGGCAGTTGGCCCACTGCCACGAGCGGCTACGTGTTCGACCCGGCCACGCCCATCCACATCGTGACGACGACCGTCGTCCGCGCGGCGGCGTACCGCGAGGGGTTCGAGCCCACGAACGTCGACACGCAGACGTACGTCTTCGTGGGCGACGTCATCTTCCAGCCGGCGCTGCCCACGCGGGAACCCGGCGGCACGGAGACGTACCCGGCCACGTGGGGCACGGTGGCCGCCGACTACGAGATGGACCCCAACGTGGTCCTCCAGTACATCAGCACGATCGAGGACGACCTGAAGGCCATCCCGACGATGTCGCTCGTCATGGACATCGACGATCTGTTCGGGCCCAGCGGCATCTATTCGAACCCCACGGTCGAGGACGTGGAGTATCCGGGGTCGCTCGAGTTCTTCCTGGCGGACGGGGGCGATGAGTTTCAGGTCAACGCCAACGTGCGGATTTACGGTGGCGTCGGCCGCGACCCGAGCGTCATGCGGCACTCGTTCCGCGTCGTCTTCGACGGGACGGCCGGCGGACCCACGAAACTCGAGTTCGACCTCTTCGGCGGCAGCGCCGCCGACCGTTTCGATTCCATCATCCTCCGCGCCAACTTCAACGACGGCTGGAACAACATGTCCTGGGGCGACCGGTCGCAGTACCTGCGCGACGAGTGGGCTCGCCAGACGATCCTCGACGCCGGCGGCTACGCGCCGGATGGGACGTACGTGCATCTGTACATCAACGGTATCTACTGGGGGCTCTACAACCCGGTCGAGCGGCCCGACGGCGCGTTTGCCGCCTCGTACTTCGGCGGCGACAAGGACGACTACGACGCCCTCAACTCCGGCGCGATCATCACCGGCGACCGGCAGTTCTACGACGAGATGCTCCGACTGGCCAATACCGGCCACACCGCCACGGGCTATGCCTATGACCCGAACGCCATGGCCAGCGCAGCCAACTACGCGCTCATGCAGCAGTACGTCGAGATCAACGACCTCATCGACTACTGCGTCATGAACTACTACGCCGGCAACTGGGACTGGGACGGCCACAACTGGTATGCCGCGCGCAAACGCGAGCCGGGCGGCAAGTACCGGTTCTTCGCCTGGGACACCGAGTGGATCAACGGGAACTTGGGCGCCAACGAGATTGGGCACACGAACGACGGCGGGCCCGACCGGATCTTCAAGCAACTGATGGCGAACGACGAGTTCCGGATGCTGGCGGCCGACCGCATCTACCGCCTGTTCTTCAACGGCGGGGCCCTGAGCGCCGAGGCCGCGGGCGCCCGCTATCAGGAACTGGCCGACGGCATCTACGAGGCCATGGTTGGCGAGTCGGCCCGTTGGGGCGACCTCCTGGGCGAGCCGCCCCGCACCCGCGACGGCGCCTGGACGAACGAGTTGAACTGGCAGTTGAACACCTACTTCCCGCAGCGGTGGGGTATCGC
>DATKXP010000523.1:0-2276 GCA_035529015.1 Phycisphaerae bacterium
ACCGTGGCGGTGGCGATGTGGCTGCTCATCCTGCCCATCGCCAAGACCATCACGCTGACGGGCATCGCCCGGGCGATTGAGACGCGGCACCCGGAACTGCAGGAGCGGCTCAGTTCGGCCGTCGAACTGCTGACCAGCCACGACATTCCGGAGATTCGCGGTTCCGAAACGCTCATCGCCGCGCTGGCGGCGGAGGCCAGCCAGGACGCCATCCGCGTCAAGCCGCGTACGGAGGTGCCGCTGAAGGCCGCGCGGCCGTTTCTGCTCTCGGCCCTCGTCACGCTGATCGTCTTCGCGGGACTCTGGGTGCTGTATCCGAGCATCACGTCGCGGCTGCTCAAGCGCGCCGTGGCGCCGTTCATGAACCTGCCCAACATCTCGGCCGACATGCTCGTGGTCAACCCCGGCGACGCCATCCTGGCCGAAGGGCAACGCCTGGAAATCCAGGTCGAGGTCCGCAACACCGCCGTCAAGCGGTGCTCGTTGCGCAAGGCCCTTCCGGACGGGTCTGAGCGGTCGGCCTACATGACGGCGTTGCCTCAGTCACAGGACGGTTACCCGCGTTTCACGGTCACCTGTCCGCCGGCCGCCGAGAACTTTCAGTACCGCGTCTACGCGGGCGACGCGCTCAGCCGGTTCTACGACGTCACGGTTGTGCCGCCGGCGGTCGTCAAGCGTCTGGACGCTCGCTACGAGTATCCTGCGTACACGCAGCGCAAAGACGAGACCAAGACCGACATTCCGGGCGATATCCGCGCCGTCGCAGGCACCAAAGTGACGGTCACGGCCACGACGAACAAGCCGGTCAAGGAGGCCGAAGTGCGGCTCAACGGCCGCCCCGCCAAGGACCTGGCCCTGCAGATCCTGCCGGGCCCCGGCGGGACGGCCGTCTGCACGTTCCAGGTCGAGTTGAAGCCCCGCATGCGCGGACGCTGGGCCCTGGCGATGACCGACGAGTACGGCTTCAGCAACACCTCGCCGGACCGGCAGATCGTCGCGCTGCCCGACAAGCCGCCGACCGTCCAGATCCTGAATCCGGAGGTCAAGGAACTCCGCCTCAAGCCGACCGACCGCCTGCCGGTCCAGTTCTCGATGACCGACGACTTCGGCATCGCAAAGGCCGAGTTCGTGGTGGCAACCGACACCCGCAAAGGTGCCAAGGTCACGATTCCGCTGCCCGAGAAGGACGCACCGAACCGAACGGCGGCCGGCGAGGCGCCGCTGTTGCTGTCGAAACTGCCGCTGCGGGGCGCCAAGCAGTTTACGTTCCGCCTCCTTGCGGCGGACAACCGGCCGGGCGACCTCAAAGGGCCGGGGGAGGGCGCGTCCAGAACCATCCTGGTCGAACTCGACCTCTCGGCCGAGTCCTATGCCATGCAGACGCTCAAGGCCCAGGAGGAGACCATCCGCAAGGCCCTCGAAAAGATCCTCCACGAACTCGAAGAGACCAAGAAGGATTCCGTTCCGGTCAGGGAACAGGTCGCCAAGGCCGACGAACTCACCAAGCCGCTGGCCGAGCGCGTGGACCGCATGCGTGAGAACCTGGCCGAAGCCAAAGCAACGGCTTCCGAGATCACACCCCAGGCGGCTGAGAGCGCCTTCGCCGGCCTCGAACCGAAACTCAAAGACGTGGAGTCCGAGGTGGCGTCTGCTGAAGACAAGACCGGTCAGGTCAAACTGGCCGACACGGCCGCCGACCGCGGCACGGCCGCCATCGAAGCCGATGAGCACGTGGACAAGGCCATCGACCTGACCAAGAAACTCCTCGGACAGTTGGACAAGATGGCCGACGCCGTTCAGTTGGCCCAGGCATTGACCGACATGGCCGCCCAGGAGGCCGCACTGGCCGCCGAGGCCGCCCAGGACCAGATCCCGGGCGAGTGGCAACAGGCCCAGGAGCAACTGGCCGGCGACGTGGGTGAACTCGTGGCCGACACGCCCGCTGCCCAGCAGGCCCAGTTGGCGCGGGACCAGCAGGCTGCCCAGAACCTGGCCGCCCAGGCACGCGAACTTCAGCAGGAGCAGTTGGCCCTGGCTCAGGATACCGGGCAACTCGGTAAACTCGGCAAGGTTGATCAGGCGCTCGAAAACCTGGCAGCCGAACAGGCCCAACTTGCACAGGAAGCGGGCGCCGCACCCGTAGCGGCCGACCAGCAACAGCCCATGGCCCAGGCCGCAGAGAATATCCGTGGTGCTCAGTTGCCGCAGGCTATCGCACAGCAGAAGGCCGCCGAACAGGCCCTTGCCGCCCGGGCCAAGGGCGAACAGCCAGCCGG
>DATKXP010000524.1:0-23627 GCA_035529015.1 Phycisphaerae bacterium
CCGCGGAACAGCCGGTTCGAGAAGATCCAGAACACGTCCGGGTGGTTCGTCTTGACCCACCCGGCGGTGCGGTCCTGGTCGGCGATCGAGTGGACGCGGATCTTCTTCTTGAAGGCCGCCGCCTCCTGCTTCGACCGCGTCTCGGCGACCTTCCAGACGGCCTGGGCCAACTCGCGCGGCCCGCCCCAGATGCTGAACCACACGGGCCGAGGGTCGGGGCGGTCGAGCACCCGGATGATCCACTCCGACGCCTCGGAGTCGCGGCCGGGGCCGACGCTGTGGGCGTCGCCGTTCGACCCGTCCTTGATCAGGCCCGACAGGCGCTCGTCCGACGGGTAGTCGGTGCGATGCTTCCGCAGGTTCGGCAGGACCTGGCCGTACGCATCGACCGCCTTCCGGATGAGTTCCGGCCGCGTGTTCTGGTAGTGCCCGTGACCGAAGCCCGTGCAGAAGCCCTCGACCTGGTAATCGCAGGTGTACAGGAGGAACCGGACGATGGACTGCTCGTCATCCGGGTCGCCGCCGATGTCGGTCATCGCCACGAGGCGCGGTTTGGCGTCGTCGGGCACGCGATACGGTGCCGCGGCCTGCGCCGGCCCGAAACCTGCAGCCATGACGCATGCCGCCGCGAGGCGCGCGGCAAGACGAATTGGTCCAACGCCTGGGAGGTGGCTCATTGCCTTATCCTTTCCGAAAGAGCGGCCGGGCGCCGCTCGTCCCGGCCGGCCGGTGCGCCGTGTCTCGCGCTCAGGTTGTGCTCGTCCCCTGTTTTCAATCAAACCCCGGCGCGAACGGTCAGCCCCGCGCAATTCCGGCGAGTTTCGGATGGCGTCGGCGCCGGGGTGTGCCCCGGCGATCAGGATGCCGGCGATCTGCCTGTTTCCGCTTGTGGCGGCGGAGCCTCGCCTCGCCCGAAGGCCGGCAGGCAGCGCGCGCACGGCGGGTTTTCATCGTTGACAAGCATTGTCAACATGGGTAAGATCCACGCTCGAAACGTTTCCTGTGGTGCGGCTCGTGTTCGGAGCACGTGCCTGGAGGGAAGCGCGCAGGTCGCCGAGTGGCGGCCCAATGACTCGGTTCTGAGAGACTTCCCGGCTCAGAATCGTGGTACACCTTGCCGGGAAGAACGTAAGGGGAAGCACCAGTGGCTACAGGAAAAGTGAAGTGGTTCAATGACAGCAAGGGTTTCGGCTTCATTGAACAGGACGGCGGGCCGGACGTGTTCGTTCATCACACCGCCATCCAGGGTGAGGGATTCAAGTCCCTCGCCGAGGGCGACGCGGTTGAGTTCGACGTGGTCCAGGGCGAAAAGGGCCCGAAGGCCGAGAACGTCAAACGCGCCCCATAAGCGCAAGGCTATGCGGCAACGCAGCCCCCGACTCCTCGGAGCCGGGGGCGTTTTTTTTTTCGGCTAGAGCGGTTCACGGTCATTCGTAGCAGCAGCCAACCGCCGCGCGGAGGGCAATCCTGCCCGCCGCGCACGCAGCCGCCAAAACGCGGTGGGCAAGATTGCCCACCGCGCCAGTCATCGCTACACAGGAACGTGAACCGCTCTATGCCGCCGACAGGATACCCCTGTCTCCTCTTGGGTGGGCGGCCGGGGGCGGCCGGGGGTGAGCCGGCAGCCTGGCGGTCCGCCTGAACCCCGTCAGAACTAGAGCGTATTCTGTGCCTGCAATCCCGGGAATCCCACGCCGGGAAACCTCCGCAGGGAGACGTGGCGGCCGTCGTTACATACACGGCTGGCCCGCCTGCAAGGGTGACGGGTCGCGCCGCAAGGGCAAGTGGTTCCGAGCGAGTCTCAGCACTATCAGCCTGCCGGGCAGGGGGTGTGTTCTGCCTCGGCTCTTAGCGAAGGAGTGACGCCATGAGGAATCTGTTTGCAGTGGTTGCTGTCGCGTGTGCCGTGGCTGCCGTATGCGGCGGGCCGGCGTTGAGTGCGCGAACCGGGAAGGATCCGGGCCAAGGCGACTTTGCCATCTACGTGGCCCCGAACCAGATTGTCGTAAGCGTCGTGTCCAGTGTGACCATTCACACGGAGGTGCAGTACAGCACCGTCGAAGCGGCCAGCGCCACGGTCAACGGCACGCCGGTGGACGTGCCGTACACCTTCCCCGATGATCGGGGCAACATTGTGGCCAAGTTGGATGTCGGCCAGGTCAAGGAGGTTGTGAGCGGCGCCGACTCCGCCACGGTCGAACTGACCCTGGTGACAGAGACGGGCGAACGCTCGGCCTGGCAGACGGTCGGCGTCAAGAACTGAGCGGGGCCAAGTTGATCCGGTGAACGTCCGGCGCGGCAGGCGTCTCGGCTTGCCGCGCCGCTTTTCCTCTCTGCGCGGCGGGAGTCGAGCCGGCCTGCGCCTAAGCGGACCGACATGAGTATCTTAAAGTCCGTGCGCGGCGGGTCTCCGTACCCGCCGCGGGTGTGTGCCCTGACGCGCGGTGGGTGCGGAGACCCACCGCGCAAAACTTATGTCGGTCCGCTTAGGGCGCGTCCGCCCATCGCAGATCAGCGCCGCGCGATCCACCCCTGCCGGAATGTCCCCGAGTTTCTCGCCGCACACCTTGCAGCCGCGCACACGGCGCGCATAATGGCGGCGGCGCGATTCAGGCATCGGACGTGGGAGATGTTCGATGAACCCGCTGACCCGCAGAGGAATGCTCGCGGCGCTGGGCACGTCGTCGTTGCTCGGCGCGGCTGCCGGCCGATCGTCCGGCGCCTCGGGAGGCGCGGCCGAAGCCGGCCGGCTGCCGCACGGCGCGCCCGCTACCGAGCGCGACAGGCAGGAGTGTGCCCGGCTCAAGGCCCTCGACCTGGACGACCCGAAGACGGTCGCCAAGCGCAACGAGATGCCCGTTGCGCAGATCGGCGACCTGACCTTCGGCCGCCTGATGAGCGGAAGCAACCTCATCAGCATGAACATGCACGCCAGGGACCTGGACTACGTTCGCGCGCTGGCGGCCCACTACAACACCGAAGACAGAGTCTTCATGACGATGAAGAAGTGCGAGGAACTCGGCGTCAACGGCATCGTCCTGAAGGACCACAACTTCAGGCAGTTCCGGTTGTCGAAGTACTGGACGGAGTGGGGCGGCAAGATGAAGTGGATCGCCGACGTCATCACCACGGACGTCAACAAGTTCGAGGCGGCGCTGGAGAGGCACCTGGAACTCGGCGCGGCGGCGGCCTATGTGTGGGGCGGTGCCAGCGACACCTGGTACCACCAGAAGGAACCCGGCCGCATCGTCAAGGCCTTCGAGATGATCAAGGCAACCGGCGTGCCCGCGGGCATCGCGGCCCACCGCCTCGAGCCCATCGCCTTCTGCGTGAAGGAAGGCCTGAAACCCGACTTCTACATGCTGACGCTGCACCACGACCGGTACTGGTCGGCCCATCCCAAGGCGAACCGGCGGTTCCCGGAGATGTACCAGAAGAACTCCGAGGATCACGCCTACTATCATGACAACATGTTCTGTCACAACCACGAGGAGACCGTGGCGTTCATGCAGGACGTCAAGGTCCCCTGGATCGCCTACAAGGTTCTGGCGGCCGGCGCCATCCCGCCGAAAGACGGCCTCGCGTTTGCCTTCAAGAGCGGTGCCGACTTCGTCTGCCTGGGCATGTTCGACTTCCAGGTGCCCGAAGACGTGAAACTCGCCCGCGAGGCCGTTGCCGCCGCCAGGAACCGTAAACGTCCGTGGGCGGGAAGCGCATAGAACCTGGCGGCCCGGACCGGAATGACCGTGCGTGAGTCGTGCTGTAATGCCACTCCCCGCGCGGCGGGTCTCCTGACCTGCGGCACAATCCCCCGAGTGCCGCCGTGGTATTCCCACAACCAGGCTTGCAGGCACTGCAAGCCGACGGTACCATAACTTTACCCGCACCGTTGCCACGCAACGGCGCCCGTGTTGGAATCTGCCGTTCGATTGGAGCGTTGCGATGTCAGAGATTGAGTTCAATAACATCCACCACATGGATTGTGTCGAGGGCATGAGGGGTATGCCGGGAGGTTCTGTTGACCTTGTTGTTACGGACCCCCCGTTTGCGATTGATTTCAAGGCGCACCGGTCGAACTACAACCGCACTCAGTCACGGGTGATGACGGGGTATAACGAAGTGCGCGCAGAGGACTACGGGGAGTTCACATCCGAGTGGATGCGCCAGGCCCGCCGAGTGCTCAAGGATTCGGGCAGCATGTTCGTTTTCTCCGGCTGGAACAACCTGAAGGACATCCTCGTTGCCGCTGACGACCTTGGCTTTGTGACCGTCAACCACATCATCTGGAAGTACCAGTTTGGGGTGGTTTGCAGCCGCAAGTTCGTCACGTCGCACTACCACTGTCTGTTCGTGTGCAAGGATGACGCCAAACGGAAGTTCTTCAACAGCGCCCGGTTCGACAAGGATGCCCGTGCGCCCAACGGCGGAAGCCTTCGGTATCGGGACCTGGAAGACGTCTGGATTATCAAGCGGGAGTACTGGCACGGGGACAAGAAGACGCCAACCAAGCTCCCGCGGGAGCTGGTCCAGAAGATCATCCTGTACGCGAGCGAGAAGGGCGATGTTGTGCTTGACCCATTCCTTGGGTCGGGCCAGGTGGCTGTTGTCAGCAAGATGCTCGGCAGGCGGTACGTCGGCTTCGAGATCGTTCAGGAATACTACGACTTTGCCAAGGAGCGTCTAGACACAGGCGTCTACCGCATAGGATGTGATGACGCTGACGAGGCCGAAGGCGCCGGGGCTACTGAAGAAGGCCTGCCCCTGTTCGAGAGGGCGACGTGAATCATCGTGTCCGCAAGGCCGGTCAGGTGCGGTAATCGTCCACAAGGTGCCGTGAACCTGAGCCTGCCCGATCTCGGCCTGAGATTTGCCAATCACCACAGTCACGAATGCCCGGATAGCTCCATGACACCTATCCGGGGCGGTGCTCATTCGGAATGCGGTCCATTCGCACCTTGTACTTGGCGCGGCGGGGAGATCCGTCCGCGTTCCTCATCCCTTTCTGGAAATCGCCAAGCCAGCCTTCCTCTTTCGCTTCAGCCAGCTCGTCCACGGAACCAAAGACCAGAAGTCGATAGACCTTAAGAGCGAACGCGGCCTTTCGGCGCCGGGAAGCGGCGCCTCGCCGGATTCTCTCTTTCTCGTAAGCGCTGCGTTTGCCCTTCAGCGCATCGTGCCAGTGCTTGAAAGCGCCGGTGTCGTCGTATTCGGCTTCCCCGCATGCGATCACAAACCCCACCGCACCGAACTGCTCGATGCAGGTTTGGATGGCCTCCTGATCGTTGAGAACCGCCCATTTCTGGCCCGAGTTCGTGACGTGCGCCTTGAGGTCCCACACAAACTCCCGTTTGTAGTCCATCGTGGTATTGCCAAACCTCGGCCCGTCTCCCCCGCCGAGAGACTCGATCAATACGCGCTTCGCCTCGTATTCGAAGAACCACCCGATCCACTCCATCTGACGCCACTGGTAGTCGGCCTGCCGCAACTTCCGGACGCACGCTTTACCGTCCCACACCCGGGGAATCCCGCGGTTCAGCGCGTCGCATATCTGGCGGGCTTCTTCGACGATTGGATCAGCCATTCAGCCGACTCCCTGTTCGGTGGGGCCACCTTCGGCCAACCTGAGCAGGGCACTGGGCTCAAGGTCAAGCGCCGCGGCAATCCGCGTTATGCTTTCCAGCGATGGATTCCGATTCCCGCGTTCCACGTCCGAGAGATACGTCCGGTGCAGCTGCGCCCGCTCCGCCAAGCGTTCTTGGGATAGGCCGAGTTCCCGGCGGCGACGACGGACGGCATCCCCAAACCGCTCGCGAATCGCCCGTCTGTTGAGTGCGCTCATGCTTGCTCACCTACCACGTTGGCGACTATGCGCCTACAGACTATGAGTGACATTCGGCAGGCCCGGCCGTCATCTCTTCCAGCCCGCTCCGTGGTCTGGTTTCGGTCCGAAGGCTGTAGGCTTGAGGCCGTAGTCCGCGGCCCCCGGTCTGAAGCCTGCCGTTTTTTGTTAGAGTTCTAACAACTTCCTGGGCCATTTTCGAGACGTAAGTCCTTTTCGCACAAGCGCTTACGCAAATCGCCCGATTTTGGCCTGACATATTCCATTCGGGCCATGCCTGGAATCCGGCCCTGCGCGGCCCTTTGGCCAAAATCGCCCTTTTTGATAGCGCCAAGGCCGTTTTTCGGCCTCCGATTTTGTTAGAGTTCTAACAATCTCGGGTGCCTCCAGCCTCCGGTCTCCGGCCTCCAGCCTCGTCCGTCCCGGCATTTTGTATACTTTAGCACCTATTGACCCCGCTCCACGCAGGTTAAAAAAGGGGTAAAAAGGAGCAAGAACGGACCAAGTTTGAGCAAAAAGCGATCAGAAACCGATCAAAACGACGCGCGTTTTGCCTTGCCTATCTTCACATTCGGGCCCGGAATCGCCGTTTCTGGGCCAGAAACGAGGTTCGGACCTCCGAAAAGCGCCATTTGGGGGGGTCCAAAGAAAGGCCGTTTTTCTAAAGTATATACGGGCGCCAGCCCCAACTAGCTCCAAGCGTTAGCGCGGGGTCATGCCACTTACGGGGTGGGCCCCGCCAGTCATCCGCCGCGGGGCGGGCGCCGCGTGTTACAGCCGCCCGGCGCGTTGGGCGGCGATGTAGTTCATGCAGAACTCGTCCTGGCCCGTCAGACACGCGGCCGCCAGAAGGGTGGCCATCAGGTCGGGCTCCAGGGGGTCGATAATGGCCGCCGAGAGGCCCGCACCCGCCGCCAGGGCCAGAAACGTGCGATTCAGATGCCGGCGCTGCGGCAGGCCGTACGAGATGTTCGAGAGCCCGATGACCGTCCGGGCGCCGCCGCCGCGCTCGCCGATTTCACGGATCATCCGCAGGCATTGGCCCGCCTGTTCGGGGTCGGTTGACACCGGCCGCACGAGCGGGTCCACGTAGATGCGTTCGCGCGGGATGCCGGCGTCGTCGGTGGCGGCAAAGATGGCGTCGAGGGCCTTCCAGCGGGCCTCGCAGGAGGCGGGGAGGCCTGAATCGTCCATCGCGAGGGCCACGAGGCGGGTCTGGAACTCGGCGGCCAGCGGCAGCATGGCTGCGAGCCGGTCGCGTTCGGCGGTGATGGAGTTCAGGAAGGCCGACCCCTTCGGCAGGTGCTCCAGGCCCGCCCGTGCCGCGTCGGGATTGGCCGTATCGACGGCCAGGGGCACGTCGGTCGCCTGGCGGACCGTTTCGACGGCCCAGGCCATGAGGCCGGGTTCCTGGCGGGGGTCGAGTGCGGCGTTGACGTCGAGGCAATCGGCCCCGGCGTCGGCCTGGCGGCGGGCTTCTTCCTGGATGAAGGCGGCATCGCGCGAGGCAAAGGCCTCGGCGACGCGTTTGCGCGTGGCGTTGATGCGTTCGGCGATGATGAGCATAAGTCGGGTACCCGCCTTAAGTTCGGCGTGCGGCGCAGGTGCCCCGGCGTTTCCGCGCCGGGTTCGAACGGCTCGCATTACTCACTTTGCATCGACCGTGGCGCCGGGCCAGGTGTCGGTGCGGAACGGCGAGGCCGGCAGGCCTTCGGTGTTGTACAGGTTGCATTCGGGGTTGTTGGCCCAGGCGTATCGGACGGCCACCGGCTTGGCGACGTCTTTGCTCGAGACGACGACGGTCTGGCCGTCGATCTCGGCGTCGGCCCAGACGAAGGTCTTGTCGGCGCCGGCGACGGCAAATCCCTTGAGGGTCCCGCCCTTGGCCACCAGGCCGCCGCCCGTGTGCTTGAACGTCAGGCGGATCTTGCCCGATTCGACCTTCATGGCATCGTATGCGGGCCCGGAATAAACGATCTTCTCGGCGTAGGCGATGGCGCGTGCGGCCAGGGCCAGCCGCTTGCCCACGTCCTGCTTGTTCTTCGGGTGGATGTCCTTTGCGTCGCCGATGTCGATGATGACGGCCTGGCCGGTTTTGGGCAGGGCGAGGGTCATCGACTGGGCTTCGCGCAGTTCGGCCCAGGCGCTCTGCTCCGGTTCGGTGCCGCGCGCCATGAAGTTCGCGAGTTGGACGAACAGGAAGGTGAAGTCGCCCTGTCCCCAGTGCTTCCGCCAGTCGGTGATCATGGCGGGGAAGATGGTGCGGTACTGGTAGGCGCGGCCGGCGTTGGACTCGCCCTGGTACCAGATGGCTCCGGCGGTGCCGTATGGCACGAGCGGCGCGATCATGCCGTTGTAGAGCGACGTGGGCCGGTGCGGGCTCTTGGTGGGGTCGCCCGGCGGTCCGGGCCGGCGTGGCGCGCGTTTGCCGTCGGCCTTGGCCTTGTCGGCGGCGGCCTTCCACTTGGCGAGGCGGTCGTCCTTCGTCTTCTCCCAGTCTTCGACTTGTTTGGCGTAGTTGGCGGCAGACTGTTCGAAGCGTTCGACAATGGGTTTGAACTCGGGGACGGCGTCAACGGTCCGGCTGCTGGTCCAGGCTTCGGACGGCGTGCCACCCCAGGAGGTGTTGATCAGGCCGATGGGCACGTTGCGCGCCTTGTGCAGTTCCCTGCCGAAGAAGTACGCGACGGCCGAGAAGGCGGGCACCGTTTCGGGGCTGCACGCGGCCCAGGACGCCTGGCAGTCGGTCTGGGGTTCCATGCCGGTGACGCGCGGGACGGTCAGCAGGCGGATCTTCGGATAGTTGGCGGCGGCGATTTCCTGGTCCGAGTTGGCCGACGACTTGACGGACATCTGCATGTTCGACTGGCCTGAGCAGATCCAGACCTCGCCGACGAGGATGTCCTTGACGGTGATCGTGTTCTGGCCGGCGACGGTCATCTCGTACGGCCCGCCGGCCTCGGGAGGCTTGATCGTCGTCCGCCATCGGCCGTCCGGACCGGCCAGGGCCGTGGCGGTCCGGCCGCAGAGCGTCACGGTGACCTTCCCGGGGGAGTCGGCCCATCCCCAGACGGGCACGTCCATGCCCTGCTGCAGGACCATGTGGTCGCTGAAGACGGCCGGCAGCCGCACGGTCGCGGCCGCCTGACAGCCCAAGGCCGCGGCAAGCATCAGCGTACACACGAGCACCATCGCAAGTCTCTTTTGGCCTGACATCACCAGCATCTCCTTTCGCTTGGGACGAGGGGTTACGGCTTCCAAGGGGCACTACCATACGGGGGCGGGCAGGCGTTGTCAAATAGTGCGTCGTGGAACGGTCCCACTGCCCCAAGTGCGGCAGTGCCCGTCGAAGCGAGTTCTGGGGCCGCATGGCCCAGAAGTGCCCCGGCCTCCGGGCCGATGCTACTGTGCGAAGCAGCGATGCCTCTTCGCTACGAAGCACGAGCGGCACGCCCTACACCGCCATCATCGCGCCGTTGCCGAAGCACTGGTGCGAAGGTGACCGTCGCCGGTGCCGGTGCCTAGACTGCGGCCAAGTGCGGATTGACAAGGAATACTTGTAGCCGACAACTGACGTTCCTTCGCCGCCGTGGGTGCCGACACTGTGGCAAGCGGCTGACAACATAGGAGAAGGCAGGGGAATAGTCCGGCAACGCCGGCCACCCGGGCCAGAGAGCCATATCGGGCACACCCTGACGCAGGTTCTTTCTGTCTCAGGTTTCTTCTTGAGGTCGTGCATGTCCTCGCAGACAATGTAACCAAGTGTAATCCGGCATGACCAGTTCACGGGGGCCATCTTATGAACCTGCCTAGTGCTGCACGGGTCATCTGTGGTGTTCTGTTCCTTGCGAGCACCGTATTGCCTAGCATACCGGCGCTGGCGAGCGTGACGGGTTCACAGTTTGTCCGCAAACCGGACAAATACGAGCCCGATGATACGGCTGCGCAAGCCAGGCCCATTGCGCCAGGCGAAACGCAAGTGCATTCGCTTGACATTGTGGGGGAAGTAGACTGGCTGAGGTTCGCCATTGCAGAGGCAAGCCAGGTAAGAGTTACTGCCGTCTGCTCAAGGGGGGCGGTCAGAATATCGGTTTGCGGTAAGAAGTCGGGAGGGCGCGCAATACAGGATTGGACGTCGGAGACCGCACCGACACCGTCTATCCGATTGGCTGAAGACGTTTACTACCTCGAAGTGCGAAACGCAGCCCGGTCAGGCACCATTCCAGAGTACACCATTTCGCTTTCGGTCGAACCCATTTCAGTGCCCAAGGAGCAGCAAGCCAGGTCGCCCGAGGCGCCGGCCGCGTTGGCGCTGACACTATATGTACACGCAGGGAGCGCGAGCGGCTCCGTCTTGTCCGGGGCGAAGGTGACTGGCCAGGACGGTGCCGGAAAGGCTTTCAACCAGAGCACCGACGCCGGCGGCTGTGTGAAGATCACGGGCGCGCCGGGCACGTGGCAGTTCAAGGCCTCCAAGACCGGCTACAAGCCGGAGACGTGGAGTCAACCTATCAGCGAGACGTGCACGAGGCACGCATTCCTACAGCCCCAGGCGCCGGCCGCGTTGTTGCTGACATTATACGTACACGCGGGGAGCGCGAGTGGCCCCGTCTTGTCCGGGGCGCAGGTCACTGGCCAGGACGGTGCCGGAAAGTCTTTCAACCAGAGCACCGACGCCAGCGGTTGTGTGAAGATCACCGGCGCGCCGGGCACGTGGCAGTTCAAGGCCTCCAAGACCGGCTACAAACCGGTGTCCTGGAGCCAAGCCATCAGCGAGACTGTGACGCGGCATGCGTTCCTGGAGCCAGAGCCGCCGGCGCCGGTGACGCTGACGCTGTACGTTCACGCGGGCAGCGCGACTGGGCCGCTGTTGTCTGGGGTCCAGGTAAGCAGCGAGGACAGGGCTGGCAAGAAACTCGATCAGACCACCAACGCCGAGGGAGCGGTGAAGATCACCGGCGCGCCGGGCACGTGGCAGTTCACGGCCTCCAAGACCGGCTACAAGCCGGCGTCTTGGAGCCAGGCCACCAGCGAGACTGTGACGCGGCGTGCATTCCTCCAGCCCGAGGCGTCGGCGCGCGTGGCGACGCCGACGTTCAGTCCGGCGCCGGGCAGTTACACGGGGTCGGTGACGGTGAAGATTGACTGCGTGACCGCCGCGGCACAGATTCGGTATACCACGGACGGGAAGGTCCCGACGAAGACCTCGGCCTTGTACAGCCAGCCCCTGGTGCTGACGGCGACCACAACGTTGAAGGCGGGGGCGTTCAAGAGCGGAATGACCGACAGCGCTGTGGCGACGGGGGAATACCGGGTCGTGCCGCCGGCGCCCGTGACACCCCCGGCGCGGGTGGCGACGCCGACGTTCAATCCGGCGCCGGGCACTTACACGGGGTCGGTCACGGTGAAGATCGAGTGCGCGACCGCCGGGGCGGAGATCCGGTACACGACCGACGGGAAGGACCCGACGAAGGCCTCGGCCTTGTACAGCCAGCCGGTGGTGCTGACGGCGACGACGGTGGTCAAGGCGCGGGCGTTCAAGAGCGGGATGAGCGACAGCGCCGTGGCGACGGGGGAATACCGGCTTGTGCCGCCGGCGCCGGTGGCGCCACCGGCCCAGGTGGCCACGCCGGAAATCGTCCCGCCGACCAGGTCCGATGAGTACAATAGTCCCTTGAACGTTGCCATGCACTGCACCACCAGCGGCGCGACAATCCACTACACCAACGACGGCACCGATCCGACTGAAAGTTCCTCCGTCTATAAAGGCCCGGTGACCTTGACCAACGGCAGCAGCACGGCCGTCAGCCGGACGGTCAAGGCCCGGGCACTCAAGGGAGGGATGACCGACAGTGCGGTGGCCAGCAGAATCTACACCGTTCGGCCCGCAGGCGGTGGCCCGTCTAGATTCTATGGGGCATATTGTACCGAGTATGCAGCGTGGGAATTCCACAGGATCGCACCATCGCCTGGAGTCAACTGGCCGGGAGATGCCGACAAGTGGTACGACAACGCGAGTTCTGCCGGCTGGGAGGTAACCACGGACGCTTCCCATGTCGTCCCAGGGAGTATCATCGTCTGGGTAGGCGGTGTCGAAGGAATGGGGCATGTGGGCATCGTCCAGAAGATCACCGCAGACTCCCTGAGTATCCAGGCGCAGAATTGGGGCACTTCCTTCCCGGGCGCGCCCGCCGAGTCCGCCATCACAGTGAATTTCGGGCTTGTTACCCCCAAGAGTCTTCCCCGCAACAACCTCAACAGAGGCTTCCTCACTTTCAAGGGGTTCATACTTCCCCGCAGGGTGCAGGCGCCACCGACTGCAAGCAAGTCGGCAGCGGAAATCGACCTACAACTCAACACCATCAGCGCAGACCTTTCCCAGCGACCCTACCTGTACAACACGCGCGGATTCAAGGACAGCGTCGCCACGGTGTGGATGCGCCTGAGCGGTCGTCTGACCGGCGCTGAACTCCAAGAGAAATACGATGAACTTTATTTCGCGTCTTTCAACTACGCCAGTCTTGCCGTGACTTCGCTCAAGACGGCGCGAGAATTCTTAAGTCAAGGTAACCTCGCGGCAGCCGAGAAGCAGCTGGCAAGAGCCCGGCATTTCCTGCAGCAATCGGCGCAGTGCTATCGGGCTTCGATCGAGTTGTACAGCGGCCATCTGGATTCAGCCGAGACACTGGCGCAGGGTGTTTATACCGGTGCCATGACAAGCCTGGAATTGGGCGCTACACTTACACTAGGGCCCGGTGCGTCGGCACTCGTGGAAGGCTTGACATGGTCGACCGACTTCGCCGTGGATTGGGCCCAGGTTGGCCTTGGCGAAGCCGAGAAAGCACTCCTCGTCAAGACGCTCACGAAAGCCGCCTTTGACTGCGTGCCCATAAAAGCCCTGGGGAACAAGACCATATCTGAGGCCCTGACAAGAAACACAACTCGCCTGGTGGGTTCTTCGGACATATACCCGATCATTCATGAGGTTGTCAAGAGCCGCGAGTTTGAGGAGGCGCTCATGCGCGTCTTGGGCAAGAGCGCCGGCTACGCAACTGAGAAACTGGCCAAAGAAGCGGCCCAGCGTACGGTGCGCGCCATCCTTGGCGCACTGACCGCTCCCGGGGCTCGGCCTTCGGCCGGACCCGCGCAAGGAAAGACGACGCTAACTCCCACGCCACGACCAGAGCCGCTGCAACCGAACCGGCCGTGATAAGGCATTGGCCCGACGCGAAATGTGGGTAATGACAAGCCCTTTGTTGCAAGGGGACCCCTTCGGCGCTCTCTCTACCCGCAATTCGCCAAGCCTTCTCCACTGTGGCCAAGTCGCTGCCGCTGAGAACCAACCGCAGTTCGTGGTTGCTGTGGCCCGGCTTCTGCGAGGAGGTCCATCCCTGTAACAATCCCACTTCAGCATCAGAAACCGCCTTGATTGCCACCACGTTACGTGTGAAGATCGTGTCCGACAACCGAGCCGGGCGACGACGCGGCGGCTGATCACCGCCGAGCAGATGCCGAGAAAACTCGAGGCCATGCGGGGCCGCATACCTGCGTGGCCTTTTCTCTTCGGCTCGCCCGGTCGGAGGCGGGATGCCGAGCGGAATATCCCAGTTAACGCCATAGATTCTGGGCATCACATTGACTGTGGCCGGTTCCGGCCGTATAGATCGGGTAGTGGACAATTGAATACGAGACGTGCGCGGCGGGCGGACTGATCATCCGCCTTCGTGCGTGGACTACGTCGGACAGGTCCGCCGGTCGGGAGGAGGCCGGCGCCGACGGCGTGCGCGTGAAGCGGCACGGCCTCAAGGACCAGATTGAGGGCGACAAGTACCTGGCCGGGAAGGCCGCCGCACGGTTTGGGTGGTGGGGGCGTAGCATGCTACGCCCCTACGCCACGGTTTGGGCATCGGGCCGCGGGGACCCGCCGCGACAGCCGAGTCGAAAGCGCGGTGGTTCAGGAGAACCGCCGGGCACGGCTCATGTCGGGCCGCGTAGAAAAGGGACGCGTCGCGGCAAACGTTGGCGGCGGCCTGGGAAGGCCGCCGCGCGGTTTGGGTGGTAGGGGCGTAGCATGCTACGCCCCTACGCCACGGTTTGAGCACCAAGTTGCGCAGGCCCGCCGCGACAGCCGAGTCGAAAGCGCGGTGGTTGCGGAGAACCACCGCGCACGCCGTCGCCGATGACGGTGACGCGCTGCATCCGAGAGCGCGGTGGTTGCGGAGAACCACCGCGCACGACTTGTGTCGGGCCGCGTGGTGGACCTCAGCGGCGGCGGCGTTTGAGCATCATCAGGCCGGCGCCGAAGGCCAGCAGGGCAATGGTTGCGGGTTCGGGCGTCTCCGTGTACACCTTGTTCTTGCCGATCTTGTTGGGCGAGACGTGCACGATCGGGACGGTGACGCCTCCGAAGCCGTTGTCGGCAAAGAGGCTGCCGGCGACCTGGAGTTCGTAGGCCACGTCCCAGGCCCACCCGGCGAAGTCGGGGTTCTCGGTGTAGTCGGCGTCGGTTGCGGGGGAATCCTCGGTCAGGACGAAGCCGAGGGCGTTGAAGTTGTAGTCGAGCGAGGTGCCCCAGTTCAGGACGCCGGCGGCCGACCCGGTCAGGACGTCGCCGTCTCCGCCGGTCACGCCGAGTGACGCATACGTGCCGCTGCCTTTCGAGACCTCGGACATGTAATCGAAGACCACGTCGAGGACGGTGTTGCCGGCGCCGTCGGTGAAGGTGAACTGGGCCTTGTCGCTTCCGAGGAGGTCCTCGAAGTTGTGGTTCTTGCCGCTGGGCGCGACGCCCTTGCCCCAGCCGATCGAGTTGTCGCCGTAGGTGTTGTCCACCAGTGCGGTGGGCAGGGTGAGGGCGACGGACACGTCGCCGGTGCCGGCGTTCTGGTAAAGCCACAGTTGGCCGCCGGGGACGATGGTGTCGCTCTTTTCGACGGCCAGGTGGAGCCACTGGCCGGAGGTGTAGCCTTCGGCCGGGTCGAACCGGCCGTCCATGATCGGCGAGCCGAAGGCTTCGGCCGCCACAAGGATTGCGGCCAACCCGCTGACGGCAAGCACGGCGCGGAACAGGGCTATTCTTACGTTCGTGACTCTCAGCATAGTCTCTCCATTCTGCCCCCCGTTCGATGCAAGGTTACCTGGCCCGTGCGGCGCTGCGACGCGAAGGGGCACACCGGGCCTTCTCGGACGTTGTTAGCGTACCCCGGTGGAATGCTCTGTCAGAGGATGCCGCCTTCGTGGCCGGCCGGCGTGATTCGTGGCCGGCTCTGTCTCCACTGCCAACTATGCGCAAGGAGAGCGTTGTGTCAAACGGGGCCGGCACGGACGGGGGAGGGGGACAGGAGAAAGAGGTTCTAAGTGTTTGTTTCTGAAAGGCTTACGCCGGCTCCGTTTCTCGTGCGTGCGGCCTGGCTGAACCCGAAATCGTTGAGGGACGCGGGGCAAAAGCGAACGAAAAACCGCGCGCAGGGCAAGCGCCGGGTCAGGGACTCTCACCCGCGCGCCGGGCTGAGCGTTTGGCCGCGGGCGCCAAAGCCGCTACTTGCCGAAGAGTTTTTTGAGTCCGCCGAGTCCCTCTTCGACCTTCTTGCCGAGGTCGCCCTTGCCGAAGATGCCCTCCTTGAGTTGCTTGGCGATGTCTTCGTCGGGGTAGGCCTTCAGTTCCATCTTCTGGGGGTGGAGGGAGGGGTGGCTGGAGAGTTCGCGGCCCTCGACGGTAATGCCCGGGAGGCCTTTGGCGACCTCGACGCCGCCCACCTTGGCGTAGCGGATGACCCATGTGGGCCGCTTGGCGAGGTAGTCCTTGGCCGAGAGGCGCAGGTACCCGCGCAGGCGTGCTTCCTCTTTCAGGCGCTCTTTGTCGGGCGGCCCTTGTTGGGTCTGAGGCTCTTTCTTCTGGAGGTAGTCCTTGAGTTTCTGGATGCGTTCGTGGAGTTTCTTTGCCTGGTCGTAGTACTCCTTGATTTTGCCGAGCCCGCCGATGTCGATGTTCCACCGGTCCTTGTCTTCGTCGGTGGGCGGGCGCTCGCGGTAGACCTCGCCGGGGGCGGCACGCGGGGCGTCGGTCCGCATCTTCTCGCACTCGATGGCGTCAACGACAAATCGCCGGGCCAGGAGGTCCTCGACGCTGACGTCGGTCACAATACGGTCGGCCTGGACGAGGTTGTGCGTGGGCCGGGCGGCGTCGGTCACCTGGAGGCCCTCGATGACGAGGTGGCCGGTCAGGAGCGAGAGGTCGGCGCGCCGGACGTTGACCTCGGCGCCGCCGGCTTCGGCGATGGCGGCTTCGAGTCCCTTGCGGGCCAGGACGTCGAGGAACAGGTACTGGCCGATGAAGATGGCGGCAATGACCACCAGGCCCGCGATGAGGCGGCTCTTGAGGAAGATGGGAGAGGATTTTTCGAGCATCTCGGCCATGGTTTCTTTCTGGCGGCCGAAGGCGATCCGGAGCAGGATGCGGACGAAGAGGTTGCCGGCGACCTTCTGGGCCTTTTCGCTCTTTCCGGCGGCGGCAAGCCCCGCCCGGGCCTTCATGATGATCGTGCCCGCCGCCCAGGCCATCCCGCCGCCCAGGACGACGATGAGCGGCAGGGCGCCCAGGAGGCAGTAGACGTGCAGGTCGAGCAGCGCGAGGACGGGCGTGTCGGCCAGCGTCTGAATCAGCCCCATCAGGCCGGCGCCGTGAATCAGGAAGTAGCCGATCTCGAAGGTCACCGGCGCCAGGAGCAAACACAGCGCCTTGCCGACGACGTAGCCCAGCACCGCTAGGCCGCCGTTCGTGTTCAGGATGAGCAGGAGGACGATACAGAGGATGAGCGTGAGGTTGACGCCGGGGATCATGCCAGCGGCAAATCCGAGCAGGACCGCCAGGAAGATCTGGCGGAACGTCGCGCCGCCGCGCAGCGCCTTGACGAGTTTGCGGATGAGTTTGATGGGGTTCATGGAATGTCTCCCTGCGTAGACGCTGTCCACGGCGGCAGTTCGCGGTGATTGTACGGCCGGCGCCGGCGCAGGGTCAACCTGTTGTGCAGTTGACGGGTCGAAGCAAGCCGCGTGGCGGCGCATCGGCTGTTGATTCGAAAGGCAGCCGCTTACTGACGTGCGCGGCTAATCCTACAATGTTACTTGCTGCGCGGCGGGCAGGATTGCCCAGCGCGCTATCGCCATGCGCGGCCGGCCTACCCGTGCGAAGGCAGCACGTCACCCTTTCATGCCGGTCAGCGTGATCCCCTGGATGAAATGTTTCTGGGCGAAGAAGAAGATGACGATCACGGGGACGGTCATCAGCAGGCTGCCGGCCATCGTCAGGGCGGGGTCGTTCTCGACCTGCACACTGAAGGCGTACAGGCCGAAGGCGAGCGGGTACAGGCGCTGGTCGGCAATGTAGATGAGCGGCCCCATGAAGTTGTTCCAGGTGGCCATGAAGGTGAAGATGGCGATGGCGGCCAGGCTCGGCTTAATCAGCGGCAGCATGATGTGCCAGTAGATGCGGAAGAAGCCGCAGCCGTCGAGCCGCGCCGCGTCCTCCAGGTCGCGCGGGATGCCTTTCATGAACTGCCGCAGCAGAAAGATGAAGAACGCGCTGCCGAACGCCGGCCCCAGCCACAGCGGCGTCAGCGTGTTGTACGCCCCCAGGTGCTTCCAGATGAGGAACCGCGGGATCATGACGACCTGGAACGGAATCATCATGGTCGCGAGCATCAGGATGAAACAGAACTCGCGGCCCGGCCAGTTCAGCCGCGCGAACGCGTACGCTGCCAGCGACGAGACCGCGAGCGTCAGCACGATCGTCGCGATGACCAGGAACAGGCTCACGCGCAGGTACCGCACGAACGGCATGTGGTCGAGGACCTTGGTGTAGTTGAGGCGGAGTTTGTTCCACCAGGCGCCGGCGGGCCCCGAGCGGCGGAACTCGAAGGTCAGCCGCATCCGGTGCGGGTCGCGGAGGATGTCGCCCCCGCGCCCTGCCTCGTCGAGGCGGATCCACGTCTTGATTTTGGTGGAGTAATCGTCGGGTCCGCGCGGCTGCCACTGGGCCTCGAGCACGTCGAAGTTGGCCAGGGGCAGGGCCCGCTCGGACTCGTAGCGGACGCCGCCGTACTCGGCGGTCAGCCACAGGTCGTGCCACGTGTCGTCGGGCCGCACGTCCACCGAGATGCGGTGCAGGCGGCTGAGGTTGAACTCGGGGGGCACGTCGAAGGTCTGCGCGAGGACCAGGCGGTCACCTCGCGAGAGGTCGTACTTGAGGAGCGCGTACGGCTCGGCCTTTTCGGTCACGTCGAGGAGGGCGAGGGCATCGGCGGTGCGGTTTTCGAGCCGCCTGCTCAGGGGCACGTCGGCGCCCGCGCCGGCGCCGAGTTCGGCCTCGAGGCGGTCGTCGCTCCGGACGCGGATCGGCCCCATCAGGAGGCGCCGGTACACGCCGTCGAAGACCTCGGCCACCATGTCGCGGGTGACCTCGGTGCGTGCGGCGGCTTCGATGGCGGCGATGACCTGTGGCCGGTCGCCGAGCGGCGTACCGTTTTCAACCTCCCCGTCCCAGAGATTCTGTGGCAGGCGGACACGGAGCCAGTCGTACAGGCCGCGCGCCGTCTGTTCCCACGCCCGGACGGCGTTGACGTGCGGCGGGGGCGCGAAGCCGGTGGCCTTCGCCATCGCCTGGAGGCGCGGCAGCAGGTCGGCCTGGTACGGGCCTTCGAGGTCGGCGTAGCGGCGCTGGTCGATGTACGGGCTGCGCGTCTGGGGCAGGGGGGTCATCGGCATCAGCCGGAGATCCTGCGACTGGACCTCGCGGTCCACCTTGACGCTCGTGGTCGCCATCCACAGGAACGGGAACGCGAACACGGCCGCGCCCGTTACCAGCAGCACGTACACGACGAGTTTGGCGACCTTCCTCATGATGCTTCTTCCCGCAACGAGCCGGGTGGCACGGCCACGCGAAGCGTGACCGTGTGCTGACCAGGCGCCACGCCGCTCACGGCCGCCCCGTCGGGGCTGCCGTGCCACCCTCTTGGTAACGTGCTCACTCCGACTCGTAGTAGACCCAGCGTTTCGAGAGTTTCAACTGGAACAGGGTCAGCAGAAACACGATGGCAAACAGGAACCACGCCATCGCCGCCGCATACCCCATGTGCCCGTAGCGGAAGGCGTTGTTAAACAGGTAGTAGACGTAGAACAGGGTCGAGTTCACCGGCCCGCCCTGCGTCATGATGAAGGCCTGGCCGAAGATCTGGAACGTGTAGATGGTGCCCATGACGAGGTTGAAGAAGATGTAGGGCGTCAGTTGCGGCAGGGTGATGTGCCAGAACTTCTGCCAGGGGCCGGCGCCGTCCACCTCGGCGGCCTCGTAGAGTTGGCGGCTGATACCCTTGAGGCCGGCGAGCCAGATGATCATCCCGGCCCCCGCGCCCCACAGGCCCATGATGATGATGGCCGGCTTCGACCACGTCTGGCTCTGGAGCCAGAGCGGCCCCGGCAGGCCCGCGAGCGAGAGGACCCAGTTGATGAGCCCGCCCTGGGGGTTGAAGATCCAGATCCACAGGATGCTCGCCGCCACCATCGGCACGATGGCCGGCAGGTAGAAGAACGTCCGCCAGACGGCGATGCCGCGAACCTTCGCGTTCAACAGCACCGCCATGGCGAGGCTCACGGCCATTCCGAGCGGCACGCCGATGAGCATGAAGGCGGTGTTGTAGAGGGCCTTCCAGAAGAGTTCGTCGCCGGTGAACATCGACCGGTAATTCTCCAGGCCGATGAACCGGGCGGGGTTGATGACGTCGAAGTCGCAAAAACTCATGACGAGCGAGAACAGCATCGGCCCCCCGGCGAGCAGGATGAATCCGAGAATCCACGGGGCCGCGCAGGCGTATCCGCCGAACCACTGGCGGCGGAAGTACCCGCCGGCCGACCCTTCGATGACGCCCTCGGCCCGCTCCTTCGAGAGGCCCAGCATCCGGGCGACGCGTTCCCGGAAGCGGCGGCTGGTGTCCCACAGCACCGCCCCCGCACCCAACGCGACGAGCAGCGCACCGTAAAGGACGAAAAACCACGTCCACCCCGAGATGGGGTCGCCGGCCGGCGGCGCCAGGACCTCGTCCAGCCGCCGTTGCACCACCGCCGTGTGGTAGTCGAGCGCCTCTTGCGACGTGCGGTCGCTGCCGTCGAGGATTTCCTCGGCGGCGTCGCGGTGCTTGTTCCACAACAGTTGCCCCACGGGCGTCACGGGGCGGAACCTGGAGTGCGGCAGCAGGTCGTTGAAGGTCTTGTACGCCTCCTTGAACCGCTGCGGCAGGCGGTCGTTGCCCAGGACGTACGTCTCGTACAGTTCCTGGTTCACCTTCTTGACGGGGCACTGGAGGGGGACGAAGAGGCGTCCCTGTGCCTCGTGCAGCAGGCGGTCGTTCTCGGCCCGGATGTGGAAGGCCCGGTCCGAGGTGAGCCAGCGGATGAGTTCCCACGCCGCCTTCTTGTGCCGGGCGGTGGTGGGGATGGCGTAGGCCCACCCGCCGGACCAGGAGATGAGGGGCGGTTTGCCGGCGGCCTTCAGGGCGTCGATGCGGTCCTGGGGCATGGGCGGCGGGGCACAGTTGAACTTCAGGTCCCGCCCGTACTTGGCGTGCCGCTGGAGGATCCACACGCCGTCGATCTTCATCGCGATCTTGCCCTGGATGAACGGGTCCATCTCGTTCCGCTGGAACCCCGCCTCAAAACCCTTGGCCTTGGGGTAGGTGCCCTGGAGGTCGTACACCTCTTTCACGAAGTCCAGGGCCTTGGCGATGCGCGGATCGTTGAGCGTGCACCGCAGGCGGTCGTCGCTCATGAACTCTCCGCCGTTCATCCACCCGTACATGTACAGCCAGGAGTTGCCGTAGTAGGCGGGGAACCCGATGACCTGGATCTTTCCGCCGGCGTCGAGTTGGGTGAGTTTGACGGCGTACTCCTTGCACTCCTGCCAGTTTTTCGGCGGGCGGGCGCGGACCGTGCCGTCGGGGCCGACCTCCTTGTACCCGGCGGCGATCAGGAGGTCCTCGTTGTAGTAGAGGGCCCGGTTGTCGATGCCGTTCGGGATGCCGTAGACGCGGCCGTTGTAGACCGCCTCGTCCCAGGCGGCCTTGAAGAAGCGGTCGGCGGTGGGGACGTCGGCGGGCGTCAGGTCGGGCCGGCGGCCGGCCTGGATGGCTTCAAGGTCGTGCCGGATATAGTCGTCGAGCGGATCGAAGGCGCCGCGGCCCGCCCATTCGCCGATGGCGTACCGGTCGAAGTGGATGACGTCGGGCGGCTCGCCCCCCGCCACGCTCACCAGGAACCGCGTCGGGTCCTCCACCTGGTTCCGGGCGGCGGTTTGACCGTAGACGATGCGGTAGGTCGGATGGGAGGGGTTGCGCCGGTGGGCCTCTTCGCTGCGGCGTTCGAACTCGCGCAACAGGTCGTCCATCTCGCCCTGGAGCACGCCGCCGGGACCCATGAACGTGATCTCGACCAGGGCAGGGTCTTCCGCGGGCCCCAACTGACGCGACGGATACAGCAGCCACAGGGCAAGCGCCACGGCGAGAATGGCCAGAATGGTCTTCCATGCGCTCACGGATGTGGCTCCCGCGATTCGGGAACACTATCCCACCCCCGGCGACGGACGGTCAAGGGAATCTCGCCGTCCCTTCGCGTCGGCGTGTTTAGCCGTCGCCGGCACGGCGACGGTTGTTGTCGTTGGAGCATCGGCGGCCGTTCGCGTCGGCGTGCCGCCGACGGCAAAACGAAACGGCCGCGCGCCGTGTTTCGCCGCCGCCCCGTTTCGCCGTCGCCGCGTTTAGCCGTCGCCGGTACGGCGACGGTCGTTTCCGTTGTAGCGCCGGCGGCCGTTCGCGTCGGCGTGCCGCCGACGGCTAAACGAAACGGCCGCGCGCCGTGTTTCGCCGTCGCCCCGTTTCGCCGCCGCCCCGTTTCGCCGTCGCCGTGTTTGGCCGGCGCCGTGTTTGGCCGCGCCGCCGGCGATTCGGCTTGCATCGCGCGAAGGTCTTGCCAGAATAGGCCAGCCGGAGACGAGCCGTTCGGCCAAGTGTTTCACCTCGTAAACCATGAGGCGGTGACGGAGACACGGAATGACCGGACTGGAAACCTGGGACTGGATCGTCATCGGACTGTACTTCCTGGCCCTGGCGGTGATCGTGTGGTGGTCGTCGCGGCGGCAGCAGTCGTCGGAGGACTACTTCCTGGCCGGCCGTAACATCGGCTGGTTCGTCATCGGGGCGTCGTTGTTTGCGTCGAACATCGGGTCCGAGCACATCGTGGGGCTGGCCGGGTCGGGCGCCAAGAGCGGCATGGCCATGGCCCACTACGAGTTGCACGCCTGGTGCCTGCTCGTCCTGGGCTGGGTGTTCGTCCCGTTCTACAGCCGGGCCGCCGTGTACACCATGCCCGAGTTCCTCGAGCGGCGGTACAACCCGACGGCGCGGTGGATCCTGTCGCTCGTGAGCCTCGTGGCGTACGTGTTCACGAAGGTGAGCGTGACGGTCTACGCGGGCGGTGTCGTCTTTGCCACGCTCCTGCCGGAAGGCACGTTCGGCTCGCTCGACAACTTCTGGGTTGGGGCCGTCAGCGTGGTCGTGCTGACGGGCATCTACACGGTGCTCGGCGGCTTGCGGGCCGTCGTCTACACCGACGCGCTGCAGGCCGTCGTGCTGATCGTCGGGTCGGCCGTCATCACGATCATGGGCCTTTCGGCGCTGGGCGGCTGGGGCGAACTGCGCGCACTCGCGGGGAGCCAGCATTTCAACATGTGGCGGCCGGCCACCGACCCCGACTTCCCGTGGGCGGGCATCCTGTTCGGAGCGCCCATCGTCGGCTTGTGGTATTGGTGTACGGACCAGTACATCGTTCAGCGAACGCTTGCGGCGCGCAATATGCGGCAGGCCCGGCGGGGCACCATCTGGGGCGCTTACCTGAAACTGTCGCCCGTCTTCATTTTCATCGTGCCGGGGATGATCGCCTACGCGCTGGCCAAGTCCGGCAGACTCGAACTTGAGAGCCCCGACCAGGCGTTCCCCGCCCTGGTGCGGACCCTGCTGCCGGCGGGCCTCAGGGGGCTGGTGGTGGGGGGACTGTTGGCGGCCCTGATGAGCAGCCTCTCGTCGCTGTTCAACTCGTGCTCGACGCTCTTCACGGTGGACATCTACGAGAAACTGCGTCCGGGCGCGTCGGAGCGGACGCTCGTCCGCGTCGGCCGAATCGCCACGGGCGTGGTCGTGGTCCTGGGCATCGCGTGGATTCCGGTGATGCAATACGTCTCGGGAGCGCTGTACGAGTACCTTCAGACCGTGCAGGCGTACTTGGCGCCGCCGATCACGGCGGCGTTCTTCCTCGGCGTGTTCGTCCGTCGGATCAACGGCGCGGGAGCGGTCGCGGGAATGATCTGCGGCTTCGTCCTGGGCATGGCCAAGTTGGCCGCCCAGGTTCTGGCGGGGATGGAATCGGTGGCGGGGAGTATGCCCGACTTCCTTGTCGCGTTCGGCACGTTCCAGTGGCTGTACTTCTGCCTGACGCTCTTTGCGGTCAGCGTTGTCGTCATGGTTGTGGTGAGCCTGCTGACGTCCCGGCCGCCGGCCGAGAGGATCGAGGGTCTTACCTTCGCCACCATTACCGCCGCCGAAAAAGACGAGATCCGCAAGACGTGGAACAAGTGGGACGTCATCCACACGATCATCATCCTGAGCGTCATCGCAGCCGTCTACCTGTACTTCACCGGCTGATCGGCGCCCGGCTATGGGCCGTGTCGATGACCGACGGCGGCAAACTC
>DATKXP010000525.1:0-2122 GCA_035529015.1 Phycisphaerae bacterium
ACCAACGACGTCTCGGCCGCCACCGCGATGACGTTGCCCAACGCCGCCATCAGCGCCACGTCGGTCGCGCTGAAGGCGTCTCCCTCGGCCAGGTCGCCCAGAACCAGCACACCCAGCAGACGGCTCGGCCCGGCAATCGGAACCACCGCCAGCCCATGCCAGCCGCCCATCTCGGAACCCAGCGTCAGGCCGGGATCGTCGAGGACCAGCGGCCGCCGCTCGCCAAGGACGATCTCGCGGACCGGGGCCATGCCGAGCAGTTCCCCCGGTCGGAACCCTTTGGCCGCGCCGGCCGCCAGACCCAGACGCATACGGTTCTGGTTGCCGTCACACAGGCAGACGGCGCCACTGGCGCAGCGGAAGATGTCGAGGGCGCCTTTGAGCGCCTCTTTCTGGAGGGCGTCCGGGTCCTCGAGGGACGCCAGGCCGGCCGCCGTCTCGGCCAGCAGCCGGATGCCCCTCAAGTCGCCAGACGGGCGCGACACGTCGCGCCGTGGTTGTTTCGATTTTGCCACAGGGCCCCCAGAATGAGGTGGAGAACCGCGAATCCCCGGGTGCAACGGCGTTGTAAAAATACAACATTTTCCGCCAAAGTCAAATCGCCAGGTCATTTTTCCTCGGACAACGCCGTTGACACCCCGCCACGGGCCATCCTATACTCGCGGCGGTTCTCGTGGAGGGCGATTCTGTGAGCGATAACACTGGCGTGGGCCCGCGCGTCGGCATCGTCATGGGCAGCGATTCGGATCTCGAGAAAATGCAGCCGTGCGCCCACGTGCTGGACGAGTTCGCCATCCCCTACGAGATCCGCGTGATTTCTGCCCACCGCACGCCCGACGTGGCCCACGACTACGCCACCACGGCGGCCGAACGCGGCCTGGGCGTCATCATTGCAGCCGCCGGAGGCGCCGCACACCTGGCGGGCGTCATGGCAAGCCTGACGCCACTGCCCGTCATCGGCGTGCCCATCCAGACGAGCAGCCTGGGCGGCCTCGACAGCCTGCTCTCGACCGTCCAGATGCCCGGCGGCGTGCCGGTGGCCACGGTCGCCATCGGGAAGGCCGGCCCCGTCAATGCCGCCATCCTGGCTGCCCAGATCCTGGCCGCCTCGGACGCCGACCTGCGCGAGAAGGTCGTCCAGCACAAGGCGCATCTCGCGCAGAAGGTGGCCGAGGCCGACAAGAAGGTGAGGTCGCCCGATGCCTGAGCAGACCGTCCGATGGGTCGGCGGTCTCGACGGCCGGATGGAGATCATCGACCAGACCCTTCTACCCACCGAGTTCACCATCGTTGCCCTCGATGCGGTCGAGAAGGTCTGGGAAGCCATCAAGGTGCTGCGGGTGCGCGGTGCCCCCGCCATCGGCGTGGCGGCGGCGATGGGCGTGGTCGTCGGCATCCGCAATGCCTCCGACGACGAGGCCGACGTCCTGGACCGCGTCGAGAAGACGGCCGAGTACCTGGCGACCAGCCGGCCGACGGCGGTCAACCTGTTCTGGGCGCTCGACCGGATGAAGCGCGTCGCCGGGAAACATCGCGGCGAAGGCGGCGCCGCCATCAAGCAAACGCTCCTCGCCGAGGCCAAGGCCGTCCGCGACGAGGACGCCCGGATGTGCCGCCAGATCGGCGACGCCGGCCAGCACCTCATCACCGAAGGTTGCGGCGTGCTGACCCACTGCAACGCCGGCGGTCTGGCGACGGCCGAGTACGGGACGGCGCTCGCCCCGATGTACCGCGCCCACGAACTCGGACGCCGGTTTCGCGTCTACGCCGACGAGACGCGGCCGCTGCTTCAAGGCGCGCGGCTGACGATGTGGGAACTCGGGCAGGCCGGCATCGACTGCACGCTCATCTGCGACAACATGGCGGCCGTGGTCATGCGCGAGAAGAAGGTGGACCTCGTCATCGTCGGCGCCGACCGTATCGCTGCAAACGGCGACGCCGCCAACAAGATCGGCACCTACGGCGTGGCGGTCCTCGCCAGGCACCACGGCATACCGTTCTACGTGGCGGCCCCGTCGAGCACGTTCGACCTGTCGCTCGACTCCGGCGACGCGATTCCGATCGAAGAGCGCGGCGCCGACGAGATCACCCACGGCTTCGGCCGCCAGACCGCCCCCGACGG
>DATKXP010000526.1:0-12910 GCA_035529015.1 Phycisphaerae bacterium
GGCAGCAGGCGATCCCACGGCCGCCATGAACGCCAGGACCAGCACAGTCCCCCAGACGCTCATCTGTCTTGCATGTTTCATGTGTTCCTCTCCTTTCCTCTGTTCCAAGGTTTCTTCGCCCCTCTTATCCATGAAGATGCCGACGGCGGCGGACGTACCGCGCGAGGCATCCGACGCTGAGCAACAACCCGGCGGCCGTCACGGGCTCGGGCGCGAACGTCAGTTGCTTGTCCTTGCTGATCTGTGCCGAACCGCCCACAGGAATCGAGAAATCCCACTGGAATGCCCAGGTGACGTCCTGGTAGAAGATCGGCCCTCCGACATCGGCCAGCGTCGTCGGAAGCGAATCCTCCAGTTTGGCAAGCGTGGTGTCCCAGGGGGCCACCTCGTAATGCGACGGTTTCGGCAAGATAACGGTCTCGCTGGCGGTCAGATGATTCTCGCCACTCTCAACCTGCTTGACCGCGTTATCGTTGACGATCCACGCCGAGTCGTCGTCGGGGGACTCACTGAGGTCGAAGTCGGTGTACTGGAAAAAGTGGAAGTCCAGGGTGCTGCCGCCCAGGTTGAAAATGGTGATCTGCTCCATGATGTCGGACACACCGTCCTCGCCCACCATGCCCCCGCTCAACCCGTACTTGAGTTCGATGCCGAAGGTCGGGGCCGTCAAGTCGTCGGCGTACCTCAGCGTCAGCGCATCCGGCCGGTCGTCCCCGCCGGGCAACCCGGGGAACGGCGGCGGCCCGCCGTTGGTGTCTGAGAGCACGGCAGCCGTCAGGGCCAGATGGTCGATGGACTGCTCCGGCCCCGTCGTGCCAACGCGGTACCAGAACCACTGCTGGTACATGTGGTTGTACGTGAACCGCTCGCCTTCGACGGTCCAGTTAAGCATTCCGGGCAAATCGTAACCTCCGCCCTTCGCGCCGGGAGTTCCGGCGCCCACCTCGAACGTCGCCGTCGAGTTACGGTCATAGATCGTGTACGCCGTGCCCCACGCCGACGTAGACACAAAGACCAGGCACGCGACCACACCGGCCGCAAGTGCCACCTTTCGCACACCATGCATTGTTCTACCCCTCTCGTTTTCTCTGTTACAGATCAGGCGTTCGGGGCCTACGGTCGCCCCTCGCCATATTGCTGCCGGACCCCCAGATCTCCTTCACACCTAGCGTGAACCCTTGTCGTTGAACTTGCCGAGAGTCGATGCCAGAATCCGTATCTCCGTACTCCAGTTGCCGCGTTCGATATACTCCAGATCCGCCTTGAGTTTGTGGCGGAACGCTTCGATCGACGTGTCGTATCCGTTGCGGACCTGAGCCAGGCCCGTGATGCCCGGTCGGACCGCCAGTCGTTTCCGGACCTCCGGGTAGGTCTTTTCGAGTTCGGCCAGGATCTCCGGGCGCTCGGGCCGCGGTCCGACCAGCGACATCTCGCCCTTGACCACGTTGATCAACTGCGGGAGTTCATCGATGTGGCTTCGGCGCATCCAGCGGCAGGCAGAGACGGCACGCGGATCGTTGTCCTTTGCCCACACCGGCCCACAGGCCGATTCGGCGTCAATGTACATTGTGCGCAACTTGTGCATCTTGAACAGTTTGCCTTCCTTCCCAACTCGGCCCTGGCCAAAGAACACCGGCCCCTTGCTCGATAGTTTGATGATGGCGGCACAGACAGCCAAGAGGGGAAGAGCGAGGACTAACGCGACGAACCCAAGGACAATATCAACGACTTCCTTGGCCAGGCTGAAGTATCGGCGTGCGAGCTGCGTCATCAGGCCGCAAAGGCCCGCTCCAACACCTATGATCGTGATTGGTTCTGGCATGGTCCTCATCCTCCGCGCGCCGTTCCCCCCTTGCGGGACCGACCCACGATTCTCTTGACTTCAGGACGGTGCGCCGGCTACAATTGAATGAGCAGGCGGTCGCCTGGACGCACACGCTTCCGGGCGCACCGTCCCGGGTGGATCAGACTTCCTGGCCAAGGTCAAGCGCTGATCCACCCCTCTTATTTGGTTGTCCTGCGTACTGCGTCGCTACAACTGCCTGCTACTGCACGTCCTGCCTCTTGGGCTTGAAAGGCTACATTCTGTCGTGCAACTGCCCGCCATCGCACCCAATATGTTGGACACAAGAACCGCGAGCCATCTGGCCGGCCCCCGGGTCTCGTTACGCTTAACTCAGGGCCCCCCTGAGCGGAGCAGGAAGTGAATCTGCACGTACGTGCCAGACCCCCCCTTTGGAGGATGTACAGGCTCTTTCGCAGCCTGCGCTCAAAACCCCTCTACCCCTCAAACCAAGCAAGCAGAACCACCCATTGTAACGCATAAATGGCCCCTTGTCAAATTCCGGGGGCAAAAAAACTGCGTCAAGCATCCTGCCCGGCACACCTCGCCCGGGGCGGTGGAGCGCTTTCGGTGAAACTCGTCTTGGCCCCCGGCGGTTCTAACGTAACGTCGTGTGGGATCGTCGGCCCGTGCCGGCGCGTGCGCGCCCTTCCGGTGGGACCATCGGGAGCAGAGCGGGTCCCGCATCCGTCAGGAAGCCCTCAGCGTCGCCAACGCAAGGGTGCGGCAGAGTCATCCGTCTGTTGAGACACCTCGTTCCCTCCGTCCTACTCGAAGGCCATGCTGGGGGCCCGTGTTGCGCTGACGGCACCGGCAGGGCCTGCGCGGGCGGATCCCCGCCAGACATAAGGATTCCTCTCGTCTGACACGTCGTGAAGGCCTGTCGCGTCGAGTGGTTATGTGGCGAAGCAGGTGAGGGAAACCGGCCCGGTTCCTCAGAGGCGATCATGAGGAGGTGGATGGCTCTCGCTCCGGGCGTCCTGTTTGTCGTGCCCACCGGCGCAACGGCGGCGGAATACGTCTGGCTGGAAGGCGAATCCGCACGATGCAACCTTGAGCCGCAGATTGCCGGATGGGGCAACCAGCACGACCTCTCCGACGGCAAGTGGCTCCACGACTCGATCCCCGAGGGCGGCGTGCCCAAGAAAGTGCCCGAAGGCGGCATCGTCCTCGTGTACGCCTTCAAGGCGGATGCGGCCGCGCCGCACGAGACTTGCGCCCACGTCCAACTGGTGGATCAGACGCGATCGCTCGACGCCCTGCCCTCCATCGAGCCCACCGGGGCCGAGCGCGAAGCCGCAACCGCCACGGGCACCGACGACGCCACCCCCGACCCTACTGACGGGCAACCCGCGCACAGCGCCTATTCAGCGTGCAGGTTGCCCGGCACACCAGTACCTGCCATCACCTGCCAAGACGAGGTGTTAGGCAACACGAGGAGGAAGGAGCGCGCAAGTCGCGCACGTGTCGCTACTTGCCAAGGCTTGTCACTACCTGACAATGGCGCGCCCGGCAGGATTCGAACCTGCAACCCTCGGATTCGAAGTCCGCGACTCTATCCGTTGAGCTACGGGCGCAAGTGCCTTGAATACCGCACGTTATAGCGATTTCAGACTGGCCGCGTCAAGCCTTGGTCACAAATTCGGCCACATCTCGTGCTTCACTGCCTCGCACGCGAGCCCCGCGAGGATCCTCTCAAGGGCACGAACCGTAGCGCCCCCGGCCTTCCCCAAGAGCCTGTTCAACGTCAGCCGCTTTGGCACAAGGATGAGCGTTTGGTGAAGTGAGAGGTCCAGGCCTCCTCATCAGCCGTCAGGCCAGCCTCAGACTCGCCGTCCGGAGTCAGGTCGCCTCCTGCCACCGGCAGCCGGTCGGACGGGCAGAGTCGTGACATGACCGCGGCCGCGAATCGCGAGGCGATTCTCTCATAACGCCTGGCACAAAGACCGGGAAAGGTTCAGTTTGACTTTGGCCAAACCTGGGGTATATTCCCATAGTGTTTTGCTCCGCATGGGGGCCAGCCTACACCTGCGGAGGGGGCATTTGGCGCGGGTGGAGACCGGGTTTGGTTGCAAGGGGGGTGTAGCCTCATCTCAAAGGCGCGTTCGGACCATTAACGATGACACGACAACCCGCGGTCCACGGGGCCGCGCGGTGCGAGATGTTTATACCCTTGGCCTGTGAGAACCGAGGGGCGCGGTCACGTCAGATGAGGGAGGAAGTCATGTCCAGTCACCATTCACTGAAGGGCCTCGGAGCGCTCGTGGTCGCGATGGCGATGCTCGCCGCAGCGGGCACGGCACACGCGCTGCCTCTCTATGGGGACGGCATCAACGAGGGAGGCACGTGGACCGGCTCCTACACGGCGGTCGGCGACACGTACACCATCCAGGCCAGCGGCGCCGACATCTGGAGCACCGACGACGGCATGTACTTCGTGTACCAGGAGTTCAGCGCCACCGACCCCTTCGACTTCTACGCCTACGTGGGGGCGCCCACAGGCTTCACGGGCATCCAGCCCCCCGGCACCATCAACGCCTGGGCCAAGGCCGGCATCCACGTCCGCCAGTCGCTCGACCCGAAGTCCAACAACGCCATGAGCCTCATCGCGCACACCGACACCAACGGCATCAACGCCCAGATCCGCCCGGCGTACAACGTCGCTGCCAAGGGCTCTACTGAGGGCATCGGAACCCGAACCACTCACGACACGCCCGTGTGGCTCAGGCTGACCTACGACGGCGCCAACCAGTTCGAGACCTATTACAACGACGTCGACCCGGGCGGCGCGCCGCCCAACCCCGCCAACTGGACCAAGGTCAGCAACGACACCGCCATGGTCATGAACGCCGGCTCGGAACTCCACGACACCATCCTCGTGGGTCTGGCCGTCACCTCGCACGACACGAACAACCTCACCCAGATCCAGTTCCAGGACGTCCACGGGTTCCTGCTCTGGCTGTGGGATCTCGCGAGCATCGCGAGCGACGACTGGCACCTGGCCACGACCTGGGCCGGTACCGCCCCTCCGCCCGGCGGCGTGCCCGACGCTGACACGGTGACTACCGTGGACAGCGAAACGGTCACCGCACGCACCGGCCAGACGAACCTAACCGGCCAACTCGATATCACCGCGGGCGGGGTCGTCGTCGAGACCGGCGCCACGCTGACCGTCGTCGGCAACACCGCCGTCAGCGCCGCTGCGGCGCTGACCATCGACGGAGCGCTTGACACGGGCAGCCTCACCACCGCCGCCGCACTCACCATCGACGGAACGCTTGACGCGGGCAGCATCAGCAGCGACTCCGCACTCACCGTCAACGGAGCGGTCAACGCGGGCAGCCTCACCACCTCCGCCGCGATCACCGCCAACGGAACGGTTGACGCGGGCAACATCAGCAACACCGCTCTCACGACCCTCGGCAGCGGCGGATTACTGAGGGCCGGTGGTGGAGGGATTCAGGCCGTCACCACGCTCGGCAACGCCACCGTCGAGGTCAACACCGGCACGCTCACCGCCACCGACCTCAACCTGGCCGCCGGCATGACCTTCACCAAGGACGGCGACGGCGCCCTGCGGTTCACCAGCGGCTCGAACACCATCGACTCGACCAACATCGTCAAGGTCCAGGGCGGCGGCGAACTGTTCATGCAGGCCGCCTCCAACCCGTTGGGCGGCGGCGACCTGATCCTTGACGGCGGCATTTTCGCCGTCAGGGGGGGCGCCGCGCCCCTCGTGGGGGCGATGTATGTGAAGGTCCTACAAAACCTCAATGAGCCACTCAACATGGCGGAGGTCCAGGTTTTCGAGACGGGCACGGGCGACAATGTCGCGCTCGATATCACCGGGAGCGTCGCCTCGCAGTCCTCGACAGGCTCTGGCGGCCTCGCCCCCAGAGCAATTGACGGCAACACGAGTGGCGTATGGACGGACGGCTCCGTCCAGCACACGACTGCCGGGGTAGGCGAGTGGTGGCAGGTCCAACTCGCCAGTGCCGCCGACCTGGACGCCGTGCACGTGTGGGGCCGCACCGATGTTGGCTGCTTCCACCGCCAGGACGACTTCAACCTCATCATCAGCGATGACGCCGACATCGAGCTATACAACGAGCGGATCACCGGCGTAGGCAGCGGTCCCGGTGCCAACCGGCGGATCGAGGTGGCCAGTATTGGCGCGATCGACATGGAAGACACCGACGTGTCCGTCACGGCCGCGTCCACCCTCAACGCGGTCACCCAGTACGACGCCAAGTTCGGCCAGTTGTCGATCGCGCCGGGTGCCGCGCTGACGACTCAGGGGGCCCCGGGTGGCTTCATGTTCACCGACGGCACCCTGACGTCAACCCCCGGCGTGGTGACGATCACCGGCCCCGGCAACGCGGGCCTGAACACCGAATCCGACACCACCCTGGCCGGCATCAACGCCGGCGCCAACGTGGTGAACTTCACCAAGGGCGGCGCGGGCGACCTGGTCCTGACGGTCCCCGGCGGTTCCACGCTTCCGGCCGGGTCGGTCGTTGACGTCGCGGCCGGCCGCCTCGCCGCCACCTACGACGCGACCGGCGGCAAGAGCCCGTTCGACCAGGCCGACCTCAGGCTCGGCGACGCCGAACTCGCCATCGACGTCGACGACCACACCAGCCAGACCTTCGACCACGCCGTCGAGGTCTACGGCAACGCCACCCTGACGGGCGGCCTCGCCGCGGGGGCCGAGACCCTGACCATCGGCAGCGCCGGCAAGGGCATGACGATGACCACCGGCAAACTGACCGTCCAACCCTTCGACAACCATGTTGTCGAACTGGCCGGGCCCATGACCGGCGCCGCCCCGGGCACCACCGCGGGCATCGAAGGCGCCGGCGGGACCGTCCAGATCGCCGCCACAGGCGGCGGCGACGTCGGTTACGTGGATGTCACCGGCGGCACCATGGACATCGACGCCGCGATCACCACGATCGGCGGCATCGGGTTGCTGCCGGGCCTGGCGCATCTCGGCTTCCACGCGAACAACGACAACCTCTACCTGGACCTCAACAACAACGGCGGCATGATGACCTTGCCGCCGGATGGCACCGCGGTCCTGACCGACGGTCCCGGTAATCGCGGACTCGACTTCAACAACGACGGCGATTTCACCGCCACCGGCGCCATCTCGGTGACGGACAACTACAGCAACCTCTTCTTCGGCATCCTGCGCATCACCGAGGCCGGCGACTACACGTTGCGCGTCAACCAGGACGACGACCGTTGCGGCATGTGGCTCGACCTCGACCAGGACGGCGTCTTTGAGTCCACCACGGCCGGCCTGGGCTCCAACCGGGGCGAGCAACTCCAGTGGGATAGCGACCACGCAGCGAAGGTCCTGACCCTGGCGGTCGGCGACTACCTGTTCGCCACCACCCATCGCGAAGGCACCAGCGGGTCCGGCGTCCATGTCATGTTCAAGACCCCCGGCATGGCCGCCGAGGAGACCCTCAAGCCCACCGACCCCGACCAGCAGGGTCTCGACGGGTTGGGCATGTGGCTCACAGAGCAGCCGGGGTATAACCGGGTCAGCGTCCTTGGCGGCACCCTCAACCTCAACGCCGACGTGACCACGCCCCTGACAAGCGTCCGAAGCGGCGCGCTCAACGTCAATGCGGGTGCCACGCTCGACTCCGACCAGGTGATCATCAGCAGCGGCACCGCCGACGTCAATGCGACCGCCACGCTCCGCACCGACGAACTGAACCTCTTCGGCGGCACGGCCAACCTCAACGCGGGCGCCACGCTCCTCACCAACGAGGTGAATGTCATCGGCGGCACGGCCAACCTCAACGCCGGCAGCACGGTCGTCATGGCCGGCGGCGCCGGGGGCCTGGTGACCCAGACCGGCGGCATCATCAACGCCGCGACGCCCGTCGGCAACACCGAAACCGACTTCGACGTCAGCGGCACCGGCGTCTACAACTCCACCGGCGCCGTGGTGGCACGCAGGCTGGATGTCGGCAGCGCCGGCACCTTCAACTCCAATGCCACGATGACCGCTGCCCAGATCAACGTGAACGGCGGCACCCTGGTCCTCAACCAGCCCACGACAGTGACCGGCGGCGCCTTCCTCTTGGCCAACGAGGTGGACTACGGCTGGTACAACGACACCTCGGTTAACCTCCTGGGGCAGATCGACGACGGCTCCGTGAACGGCATCAACGGCGGCCTCTTTGCCATCACCCCGAGCCCCGAGTCCTCCTGGCCGACTCAGGTTCAAGGCAAAGCCGTCTGGACCGGCGAGATCTGGCAGGCCGGCAACATGAGCGACACCTACAACCAGATGTGGTCGGGCTACTTCATCGCGCCCGAGACCGGCACCTACGAGTTCTACGTCCACGGCGACGACCAGGAGATCTTCTTCATCGACCAGAATCAGAACGGCGATTTCGAGATCAACGGAACCGAAAACGTCACCACGAACCTGCCGCCGGAGCACTGGAACACCCCCAAGACCGGGACCATCGACCTGGTCCAGGACGAGGTCTACGCATTCGCCCTCGCTCACAACGAAGGCACCGGCGGCGACTGGGTCAACTTCACCATCCAGACGCCCACCGGAAGCGCCATCCACGCCAACCCCAGCGATGCCGCCCAGGCCGGCTGGTGGAACAGGGGAATTGTGCTCGAGAGCCTCCTGCGCGTGCAGGGCGGCTCCACCGGCACGGTTGATGCCAATGCCGCCGTCACCTACGGCCACCTGATCGTCGGCGCCGACGGCGTCTACAACGCCAACGTCGTCGGATCGGTTGACGTCAGCGCGGTGATCGACATCCTGCCCGGCGGCACGCTGAACGCCAACATCGCCGACGTCCTCAACGGCGCCTCGCCCACGATCGGCGGCACCGTGAACGTCAACGCCGACGGCGCCGTCTACGGCGCGAATCTGAACCTGGTAACCGGCGGCTACATCGACTTCACCGTCACGCAGACGCCCGCCAACTTCCCGACCATCGTACTGGGTGCCATGACCGGTATCGGCGGCGACCTGACCGGCGCGGATTACGATCCCGACACCGGCAACGTCACACTGGCCGTCAACGCCGTCCTGGTGCCCGCGGCCGGCCCCCTGCCCACACGGGCCCAGGCCGGCGGCGCCACACTCTATCTGGGCCTGACCGACGTCTCCTCCACCGCAACCTACGACCTCGGCGACGGCGGCGGCCCCAACGACATCTTCAAGGGCGGGGCCATCGGCAACTGGACGAACGCCGGAGACTTCGAGGCCACCCTCAACGATATCGGCACCAGCGGCATCGAAGTCATGATGACCGGCGACATGACCCTCAACAGCTTCACCACACTCAACACCGCCAACACGGTGCGCGGCAGCGAGTTCCTCGGCGTCGGCCAGTTGACCATCGCGAGCCCCGTGGACACGATCGGCGGAAGCAACCTCATCACCCGCACCGGCTACTTCGACCCCGTCGACTCAAGCGGCTCTGACACCACCGGCGACTACATCGTCCGGCTGGAGGCCAACTCCATCGGCGCCGGACAGACGCTGCGGGTGAAGAAAGGGGCGATCAGCCTCCGCGCCCCGGACGCCATCCAGACGCCCAGCAACGGGACCCTGGAGGTCGGCGAGCACGCCCAACTGAACCTCGATGACGGCGACGACGGCAAGTATCCCAACTGGGGCTACTACAACATCCTGGCCGACGGCGTCGTGCGCATCAACGGCGACGCCGCCATGAACAAGGGCGCCGTCTTCACCATCGACGCCAGCGCCTACGTCTACCTCGACGGCAACATCAGCGTCAATGCCGCCGACCCGAACAGGAAGCCCATGGTGTCCTGGGGCTTCGACAACGTCAACCTCATCGTCTCGAGCAACGCGTACGGCGACGGCGTCTACCTGGGCGAGGGGAGAATGCTCACCACCCCCGTACGCCAAGGACAGACCCTCGACGCGGTCAGCGAAATCAAGCCGAGCCTGTCCAACCCGCCCACGCAGGTCATGTTCGCGAACGCCGTGGACGGCGATGGCGACCTGACCATCAACTCCGCCGTCTCACTGCCCGGCGTGGACATCTGGATCAACGACGTGCCCGGCGTTTACTACAGCCTGCCCACGTCCGACGCCGACCTGTCGCGCGAATACACCGAACTCGACGGCCGCGTCTACATCGACCAGAACACCCTCCAGTGCGACGACATCGAATTGCTCAACGGGTACCTCCGGCTCGGCAACAACGACAACTTCGACATGGTCATGACCGGCGCCCTCAACGTGTACACCGGGGCAACCCTGGATGCATTGCAGAGCGACCGGCCGCTCCTGCGCGAGAAACTCAAGGACGGCACGCTGGTCCCAGGCGGCATCAACATCGACAACGGCACCACCGCCTACATCCGCTACTCCACACTGACCACGGACGACTGGTTCAACCAGCAGATCACCCTGACCGGCAACGGCGACGGCTACGCCTCCTTCAGGCTGCACGAGCAGGGCGCCGACGAGATCGTCCACTGGAACGACATCACCTTCCTCGACGGCGCCAACGTCTGGTATGACCTCGAGGGCCAGAACCGCGATCAGATCTTCCTTAACCTGAAGGTCCAGGGCACCGCCCGGGTCACCCGCGACGACTTCAGCCTCGAAAGCGCGACGGCCCTCGGCGGCCCCGCCACACTGATCGCCGGCGACCTCAGCGTTGCCGGCGGCGACGGCGACATCACGCTCCGCATGAACGGCCCCCTGACGGCCGACATGACGATCGACATGGAGCGCGGCTGGCTCGACGTGCTCCAGGACCCGGTGGCCGGCGCCCTGCGGGCTGCGGGTGACGTGGGCGGCATCCATCTCTATCACGGCCACGTTCAGCCCGCCCCCGGCACCATGTCCTTCACGTGGGGCGAGAACATCACGATCGAGATGGGCGGCCAGCGGCAGTTGATCCTCGACGTGGACGAGTCCGTCGAAGCGGACGACCCGCTGGTGCCCGGCGAGTGGCTCGACAAGGCCTACAAGAACATCTTCGCCGGCACCGTCCGCGTCATCGACAACAACCAGCCGGGCACCCTGCCCGACGTCCCCACCGCGGCCAACTGGAACACCACGCTTGACGTGGAGTTCCGCGGCGACCGCAACCTGGCGATCGGCGACAGCGACCGCGGCTGGGTCGAGTTCACCACGGTCGAAATGGAGCAGAACGCCCAGGCACGCTTCAGCCATGACGTGTGCCGCGTCGACCTCGGCGAGGTGCACCTCCTCGGCGACACCGCATGGATCTCCAGTTTCGACGCCGACTGGAACAACTTCTACATCGGCGACGTCTACGGCAACATCGCCACCGGCGAGGAGACCCTTAAGATCCTCACCAACCGGCGGCTGCACCTCAACGGCACGATCCAGGCCGGCGCCGTCGTCGAGAACGTCGGTTACGACGGCCGGCTGCGGCTGGAGGAAAACTTCGCCATCGACGGCACGCTCCTCATCACCGACGGCCGCGCCGAGATCATGGACGTTGACCAGGTGGAGGATAACATCCTGCACGTGCCCGCCGTCCCCGCCGGCAGCGGCAAACTCATCGTCCAGCGGGTCGGCGGACAGACCAGCGAGAGCGGCGAGTTCCGCCTCTACTACGGCAAGGGCGAGGGCGACCTCATCGGCGACGCCGGATGGGGCGCCGGCGGGTACACCGTCGAAGTCCGGTACAACAACATGGTCGGCCTGTACGTCGATGAGCCCGACACCGGCGAGAACGTCAACAAGTACAACGGCCTCATCCTCGTCAAGAACGACGGCGTGCCCGGAAGCGACGCACGCCTGCGGGCCAGGCGCGGCGACAACCGCGCCGGCACCGGCCTCGTCTGGTTCACCAACGTCCAGCCCGACCTCGACGCCGAGATCACCCTGGAGTCCGGTGCCAGTCCCAGTCCTCGCCTCCGGGTCGACCTCGACCTCGCGGGCGGCAATGCCAAGGCCCTCATCACCAACAACATCTTCGCCGAGGTCACGGCCACCTCCGCCACCCCGGCGCTGCTGACCGTTGACAAGACCGCCACCGGCAGCTCGCACCTCGACCTCACCATCAGCGACGCGACCAACGCGCTCATCGACAACACCATCGGCGGCGGCACGTTCCGCGTCACCGGCCTGCACCTGAACGGCGGCACCGTGACCGTCGCCAGGACCGGCGCCAATCCCGTCGAGGTCTGGCCGCAAGCCAACTCCGATCCGGGCCCCGGCCTCATCGACATCGTCGGCTACGACACCGACCCCGACCCGCTGATCGCCAACTGGACGGGCGGCGGAATGGAGTGGCGCGTCGGCCGCGAAGGCGGCGTCGCCATCGAGGCGCCCACCCAGATCCAGGTCACCCACGGCATGCTCGTCAGGGCCCAGGCGTCCATGAAGTTCGTCCAGGCCGAGCACACCTTCCAGGCCGACGTCAAGGTCATCGACGACGGCACCGACGTCGACGCCATCCTGACGGCACGGTCCACCGACGACGCAGCGACCCACCAAGGCTGGACCCCCGGACAGGTCAGGTTCGACAGCCTGACCATGGGCGCCGGCTCCAAGGCCGAACTGACCAAGATGGACTGGGGCGGAATCCAGTCGCAACTCTACCTGGCGGCCATCCATCTTGAGGGCAACGCCGAGATCTTCCAGAATGCGTCCTTCTCCGGCTTCTTCATCCGCGACACCGACGGCGCGGGCACGCTGACGGTCGGCGGCAGCGAGCCGACGCACCTGGTCGGCAACATCGGCACCGGCCTGCGCTTCAACGGTTGGGGCAGCATCGACCCGACCGCCACCCTCGGCGGTCCGGTTGAAGTGGACGCCGGCGGTATCGCCGTCGTCCAGCAGGCTGCGGCCGGAACCACCTTCACCGTCCGCAACGGTGGCGTCCTGGCGATTTACGATGCGGCCTTCGCCGGCACGGTCGCAACCGACGCCGGCGCGGCGGTGGCCCTGGCGGCCGACGTCGCGTGGGACGACGATGACGTCAACCCGACCGGCATCATGGTCGCCATGGAAGGCCACAGCCAGACCATCACCCTCGACAACCCCCTGACGCAGATCGGCGG
>DATKXP010000527.1:0-30806 GCA_035529015.1 Phycisphaerae bacterium
CCGCCTTCGTACGTCGAGAACTTTCCGTCGCGAAGCGGCAGGGAGCACCCGCCGTGTGCCTTCTTTGACAGCCACGGCCCGTTGTCCGACGTGTAGATGACCAGGGTCTTGGCGTCGAGGCCGAGGTCCTTGAGGGCTTTCAGAATCTCGCCCGTGCTCCAGTCAATCTCTTCAATCACGTCGCCGTACAGGCCGCCGGCCGACTTGTCCTTGAACGCCTCACTCACAAACAGCGGCACGTGTGGCATGGTGTGCGGCACGTAAAGGAAGAACGGCTTGTCCTTGTTCGCCTTGATAAACTTGACGGCCTCCTGGGTGTAGCGCTGGGTGAGCGTCGCCTGGGTCGCCGGCTCTTCAACCGTCTCGGTGTTGCGCATCACGGGCGTCGGCCGCATGTCGTTCGAGTACGGAATGCCGTAGTAGGAATCGAAGCCGTGGAACGTCGGCAGGTGCGGCGGCTTGTGCCCGAGGTGCCACTTGCCGATGCACGCCGTCGCGTAGCCGCGGGTTTTGAGCACGTCGGCAATCGTCTTCATGCCCGGCTTCAGGCCCGTGTCATCGCGCGGGAAGAGGACGCGCGTGACGCCCGTCCGCGTCGGATAGCACCCCGTCAGCAGGGCCGCACGCGACGGCGAACACACCGACGCCGCCACGTAGAAATCGGTGAACTTCATGCCCTCGGCCGCCATGCGGTCGAGGGTCGGCGTCTTGATCTTCGGCGCGCCGAAACAGCCGACGTCCTGGTACCCCTGATCGTCGGTGAAGATGACGACGAAGTTCGGCCGCTCGCCGGCCGCCTCGGCCAGGGCCCACGTCGGCAGACTCGCCGCTGCGGCGCCGCCGGCCATCGCGCGGAGGAAATCCCGTCGGCTCAGTGAAGCCCGGTCAGCCTTCATCCTCGCACCTCCTGGGCCACAGCAGGTCAAAGAAAAACCCCCTCGCGCAGGAGGGGGTTTGTCACGATTGCCGTATCCGACGCTGCCGTCAATTGTGATACCACTGCGACAGGTGCGTCGGCCGATCCGACAAGAGGATGGCCGCATCCACGTCATCCTCAAACCCCAGGATGTCGGCGTCGATGACCCGCCGGTACGTCATCTGACGATACCGACCGTGCGATGTCGGCTGGCACCCCGCCGCTACCATCGAAACCAGCAAAAGCCCCGCCAGGATCAGGCACAGACGCTTCATGGATCCACTCTCCTCCCGACGACCCGGGGCGCACCACTCGTCGCCCCAACGTGCGGCATCCTAGCGCCGGACCCTACCGCTGTCAACAAGAAAAACCGCCCCGCCAGGGCTCGCGCAACGCCCAAGACTTCGGCCTGCCTCGGGGTCGCGGCAGTAGGGGCTGCCGCGACCAGGGCCCGAGGAGAACTCCCGCCTCCAAGTCATCGTGCCATGCCAGGCGCACCGCACGTGAAACGCGGTGATTCAGGAGCACCACCGCGCATGACATGACGTCGGACCGCCTGGCCGGCAGGAGGTCTGACCGTCCGGTTCACCCGCGCATGGTCACGCCGGCCCACTCGGCCATCAGTTCGATGATCGCGCCGAAGTCCTCGTTGCCGCGCCCCAGGTTGTCGGCGGCCGAGAGCAGTTGGCGGACGGTGGCGGTCAGCGGCGCGGGCACATCGAGTTGCTGGCCGAGTTCGAGGGCAAGGTTCAGGTCCTTGAGCATGTGGCGCAGCACGTAGTTCGGCCGCCCGCCGGGGTTCACAACGATCTGCTCAGCGTCGCGAACGACTTGGCAGTTGAGCGGCCCCGCGTGAAGGACCTCCATCATCGTCTCGAAGGGCACGCCGCTCTTTCGAACCATGACAAACGCTTCGGCGAAGGCCTGCGTCAACGTGGCGACCAGAAGGTTGCAGGCGAGTTTCATGGTGGCGGCGCGGCCGATGTCGCCGACGTGGTGGATGTCAGCACCCAGGGCCTCGAGCACGGTCCGCACCTTGGCGAGGTCCGAGGCGCTTCCGCCGACGAGAATCTGAAGCGCGCCCTCGCGCGCCGCGTAAACGCTCCGCATGACGGGGGCTTCGAGGTACCGGACGCTCAGGCTCCGCAGCGCCGTGGCGGCCCGGAAGCCGATGCCGGGGCTGGTGGTCGAGCAGTTGACGAGAACGGCCCCGCGTTTCAGACCCCGGCTCAGGCCCCCTTCGCCGAACAGGACGGTGTCGAGGGCAGCGTCGTCGGCCACCATGACGATGACGACATCGGTGCCTTTGGCAGCCAGGGCGGGTGTCGGCGCGAGCACGGCGCCTTCCTGGACGAGGTCCCTGGCCTTCTCAGGCGTGCGGTTCCAAACCTGCAACGGGAACCTGGCCTTCAGCAGCGTCGAGGCCATCGGGACACCCATGGTCCCCAGGCCGATGAACCCGACCTTGGTGCGTTTGCGGGAGGGCTTACTGCGGCGCTGGCGCGGTGTGGGTGGCTTGGGAGCGGGCTTCGTCGCCGCTTTGGCCTCGGGCTTCTTCGGCTTAGGCGGCACCTTCTTCGACTTGGGTGCGGACCTTTGCGGTTTGGCCTTCGCCTTCCCGGCTTTGCGCTTCGCTTTGGGTTTCGGTTTCCGCTTCGTGGCCATAGGTCGTCCTCTAACAGTTGGCGGTCATTCAACGACGATGGGCAAGTCGGTTCCGCAGCCGGCGCACGCCGAGCCGCGCAGGTTCATCTCAGAAACGCCCATCCCCTGCCGCGCGATCACCGTCGCCCCGCACGACGGGCACACGGTGTCCTGCATCCCAACGATATTGCCCGCATAGACGAACTTCAGGCCTGCCCGGCGACCGATGTCGATAGCCTGCTCGATGGTCGAGGTAGGCGTGGGCGGCGGATCGCGGACCTCGTAGTCCGGGTGATACCGCGTGACGTGCCACGGGATGTCCGGCGAGACGGAGACCAGAAACCCCGCGATGCCCGCCAAGTCGTCCGGGTCGGTGTTCTGCCCCGGAACCAGAAGCGTGGTGACCTCGACCGAGACGCCCATCTCGTGCATCCGCCGGATCGATTCCTTGACCGGCTCGATGCGGCCCTTGCACACGCGTCGGTAGAAGCCGTCCTGCCAGGCCTTCAGGTCCACGTTGGCGGCGTCGAGCCAGTCGGCCATCTCGTCGAGGGCTTCGGGCGTCATGAAGCCGTTCGTCACGAAGGTGTTTTTCAGGCCCGCGCCCCGTGCCAGGTGAGCCGTGTCGCGGGCGTACTCGAAGAAGAGGGTCGGCTCGGTGTAGGTGTACGAGATGGACGCGCAGTCGTATCGCTGCGCGGCGGCGACGATCTCTTCGGGTGAGGCCGTCTCGCCCGGCATCTCGCCCACCGACGTGCGAGGCCACTGCGAGATCTGCCAGTTCTGGCAGAATCCGCACTGGAAGTTGCACCCGACCGTCGCAATCGAGTAGGCCCGCGACCCCGGCAGGAAATGGAACAGCGGCTTCTTTTCAATCGGATCCACGTGCCGCGCGATCGCCCGCCCGTACACCAGCGTCACCAGGCGCCCGCCCGCGTTCTCGCGAACACGGCACACGCCCCGCTTCCCGGGAGCGATGCGGCACCGGTGGGCACACAGGAAGCACTCGACGGCGCCGCCGGCGCCGGCCTTCCAGAGTGCGGCTTCGTGTGCGGTGATCGGCATCGCTGGTTTCCGAACGACTTGCCCCGCGCTACGCGGTTCTCCACCGGCCGCTAAGGGCGCGCCGGGGTCCTTGTGGTCCCGAGGTCGCTCCTGATCTCGTACAGGCTCCGCATGTCGTCGTGCGCGATGACGCCCGCCAGGCGGCCGCCGTCCACCACGGCCAGTTCGCCGCGGCGGTACTCGGCCATCTTACGCATGACCGACACCAGGTCGTCGTCGAGATGGACAACGTTTCCGTTTCGCACCGGCTGCATGGCGTCGGCCACGGTCCGCCACGGCCAGCCCCCGCGCGGCACGGACTGGACGTCCTTCAGACTCACCATGCCCAACAGCGTCTCGCCCTGGACGACGGGGAAACTGCGGACGCGGTACGCGTAGACGTACTCGTTGACGAGGCGGTCGAGTGTCAGGTCCGGCGGCACGGTGACGACGTCGGTCCGGACGGCGTCTCGGACGGTCAGCCCGCCGAACGCCTGGCGCAGGGCCACCTGGCGGTAACTCGCCTTGGCGGCAAACCACAGGAACAGGCCGATGACCACCCACCATACACTTCCCAGGCTCGAGCCGAGAACCAGGAACTGCAGGGCGCCGACGCCCATCAAGATGGCCGCAAAGACCCGCCCGCACACCGACGCAACGTACGTCGCGCGTTCCAGACTGCCGGTTATCTTCCAGACCACCGCCCGCAGCAGCCGGCCGCCGTCCAGCGGGAAACCCGGCAACAGGTTGAACACGACCAGCGCGAGGTTGATGAACAGAAAGTAGTAGATCAGCGAGGCGGTCTGGGGCGGCAGAACGCTCCCGAAGAAGCCGTAGATGACCGCGCACGACGCACCCAGCGCCAGGCTCATCAGCGGCCCGGCGGCGGCCACCTTGAACTCGGCCCCGGGTGTCCGGGCTTCGTCTCGAATCCGCGCGACGCCGCCGAAAACGAACAGCGTGATCCCCTCGACGGGCATCCCCACGCCCTGGGCCACGATGCTGTGCGACAGTTCGTGGGCCAGGACGCACACAAACAAGCCCAACGCCCCGACCACCCCCAGAACCCAATTCTGCCACTCCGGCCACAGCGTGATCCCGAAACGCCAAGCGACCATCTCGTCGCTCAGCCCCGGATGGGCCTGCTGGTAGGCGTTCATCTCTGCGGCGATCTCCAATCCGTCCCACCACGCGCCGCCGCCGGCCAGGTTGCTCAGCGGAAGGACGTCGCTGGCCAGCGTGGTCGTCAGCAGCAGAACGATGATGAGCCAACTGAGGTGGACACGGATCGTGATCCCGAAAATGCGGGCGATCGGCCATCCCGATGCCAGTCCGGCAAGCGGCATACAATCACCATCCCCCCCACGTTTTTCGAGCGTGCATTATATCGCCCGTGTGCAAGACTGCATGGAAAAATCGATGGCCTGTGGAGGGATACCCAACATCTGGGGCTCACGGCGCGTCCGGGTCCAAGATATGGGGCTCAGCGGGGTAAGAATCTGCCGTGTCGTTTGTAGGGTGGTGCGGCTCGCTCCGCCCGAATGGCCCTGCGTCACTCGGCCTCGGCCCCCTTCGCCCGGCCAATCAGGCTCAGGAAGGCTTTCTCGTCGAGGATCGCGGTTCCGTGTTTTTCGGCGGCTCGCGTCTTGGTTGGGCCCGGGTTGGCGCCGACGACCAGGTACGCGGTCTTGCTTGAGACGCTGCTGGCGGCTTTGCCGCCTTCGCTCCGCACGAGTTCCTCGGCCTCGTCGCGCGTTATCGACTCGAGTTCGCCCGTGATGACGACGGTCTTGCCTTCGAGACGGCCGCCGGCAGCCGGCGCGGTCTCCGTTATCGGGTCAATCCCGTGGGCGCGGAGCCGCGCCAGCAGGGCACGGTTCTCGTCGCTGGCGAACCACTGCACGATGCTGGCAGCGACTTCGGGGCCGACGTCAGGTACCGCAAGCAAGCGTTCCGTATCTGCGGCTCCCAGCGCATCAAGGGAGCCGAATTCGGCGGCGAGCGTGTCGGCCGTCGCCCGGCCCACGTGGCGAATGCCAAGGCCGTAGATGAGCCGGGCAAGTGACGCCTCTTTGCTGCCGGCGACCGCCTCAATAAGGTTCGCGGCGCTCTTTTCGGCCATTCGCTCAAGGCCCGCTACCAACTCAGCCGCCAGGTCGTACAGCCCCGCCACGTCGCGCACCAGGCCGGTATCGACGAGTTGATCGACCAGTTTGTCGCCCAGGCCGTCGATGTCGAGCGCCTGCTTGCCGCCCCAATGCTTGATGCTCTCCTTGACCTGGGCCGGGCAGGAGTTGTTGGTGCATCGCGAGACGGCCTCGCCCTCGGGCTTGACGACCTCTCCCCCGCAGACGGGGCATTTCGCCGGCAGACGGTAACGCCGCGTTCCCTTCGGCCGCTTCTCCGTGATGATCTGGACGACGTGGGGAATGACGTCACCGGCCCGTTCCACCAGGACCGTGTCGCCGACGCGGATGTCCTTGCGGTCGATCTCATCCTGGTTGTGCAGACTGACGTGGGTGACCGTCACGCCACCGATCTGTACCGGTTCCAGGACGGCAACGGGGGTCACGGCGCCCGTGCGGCCGACCTGAGCGTTGATCTCGACAATTCGGGTGGTTTCCTGACGTGCAGCAAACTTGTAGGCTACCGCCCATCGCGGGTTAGCCGCTCGGACCCCCAACTGCTCGTGGTCGGCCAAATTGTTCACCTTGAAGACGCACCCGTCGATCTCGTATGGCAGCGCGTCGCGGCGGGCCTGGAGATCGTGGTGCCACGAAAGCGCATCGTTTTCACTGGTAAGGAGTTGCGATTCCGGGCACGTCTTCAGGCCGAGGCTCTTCATCGCCTGGAGGCATTCCCACTGGGTCTCGGGCCGCCACGTTGAGGACGGGGCAATCTCCCAGAAGAAGATGCGAAGCGGCCGCTGGGCCGTGATGCGTGGGTCCAGTTGCCGCAGGCTTCCGGCCGCGGCGTTCCGGGGGTTCGCAAAGGTCTTGCCTCCAGCCTCCTCATGGCGGCGGTTGAACTCGGCGAATTCGGCCTTCTCAATATAGACCTCGCCGCGCACAACCAAGTGGTCAGGAATCGCCGTGCCGCCGCTTCGCAGCCGCAGAGGCACCTGTGCGATCGTCCGGACGTTGGCCGTCACGTCTTCGCCGGTCCTGCCGTCGCCGCGCGTCGCGGCCGAGACCAGGCGGCCGCCGTCGTACACCATTTCGACGCTGACGCCATCGTACTTCGGCTCGGCCACCAGGGGCACGGTGTCGGCACCGAGTTCCTTGCGGCAGGTCTCGCCGAAACGGGCCATGGTCTGCTCATCGTAGACCGACAGGAGGCTGCGCATGGGTGTTTCGTGGCGGAGTTGGGCAAAACCGTCGCGCGGTTGGCCGCCCACACGCTGTGTCGGGCTGTCGGACGTGATGAGGTCGGGCCAGGCCTCCTCGATCTGGCGCAGTTCGACCATGAGGGCATCGAACGCCGCGTCCGAGATCTCCGGGTCGTCGAGGACGTGATAGCGGTAGTTGTGACGCTCGATCTTGCGGCGCAGGGACTCGGCGCGCTCGCCGGCTTCGGCCTCGGTCATCTTCGACGGGTCATGCTTGGATGTCACGCATAGCCCCTTGTGGCAAAGGTACGCGCGGGGCCCGCCGTCGCGGATCTCGGATCCGCTATGGCGGGTCTTCGACAAGGCCCGCGGCTAACGGCGCGCCAAGCGTTTTCGCAGTGATGAAGCCGAGAGCGTGTTCAACACGTCAGCCTTCTCGAGCCACCCCCGCCGCGCGACGGCCACACCGTACTCCATCAGGTCCAGATCGGCAATCTTGTGGCTGTCGGTCGAGACGACCATCGTCACGCCGATTTCCTTCGCCCGTTTGCAGTAGACGTCGGGCAGGTCGAGGCGGTCGGGATACGAGTTGATCTCGAGGCACACACCCGCCTGGCGGCACGCCTCGAAGACCCGGTCCACGTCGAAGCGAAGCGGGTCGCGCCGGCCGATGATTCGCCCGAACGGATGGCCCAGGGCGTGCACGGCACCCGACCCGACGGCCGCCAGCAAACGCTCCGTCATCTTGTCTTCCGGCAGCGAAAACGCGCTATGGACGCTCGCGACGACCCAGTCGAGGTCGGCGAGCACCTTTTCGGGCAGGTCGAGGCGACCGTCTTTGAGGATGTCCACCTCAATGCCCGCCAGGAGCCAGAAGCCTTTCAGGTCGGCGTCGAGGCGGCGGATGCGGTCGGCCTCACGCCGCACCGCTTCTGCGTCAAGGCCCCCCGCCACCGTGACGGCCTTCGAGTGGTCGGTGATGGCCAGGTACTGGTAGCCACGCGCCCGGGCCGCTTCGGCAAGTTCCTGCGGCGTGTTGGCGCCGTCGGTGGCCGTGGTGTGGGCATGGAGGTCGCCGCGAATCTCTTTCTGCTCGATGAGTTTGGGGAGATTCCCCTCGGAGGCGGCGTCGATCTCGCCGCGATCCTCCCGCAGTTCGGGTGGAATCCACGGCAGGTCGAGGGCCTTGAACACCTCCTCCTCGGTCTTGCCGGCCACCTGCCGCTTGCCGCGAAACAGTCCGTACTCGTTCAGTTTCAACCGCTGCTTCTGGGCCCGTTTCCGCAGGGTGATGTTGTGGGCCTTCGAGCCGGTGAAGTACATCATGGCGGCGCCGAAGGCCTCGGCTTCGATGAACCGGAAATCGACCTGGAGCCCTCCTGCAAGTGCCACCGAAACCTTCTGTTCGCCCCGCGCGACGACGTCCTCGATCGGCGGATAGGCCAGGATGCCGTCGGCGGCCCGCTCGCGGTCGGAGGCTTCGACCAGGACGTCGAGGTCGCCGATGGTCTCGCGTCGTCGTCGGCAACTTCCCGCGATGTCCCAGCGGCGGATCGCCCCGACAGCCTCCAGGTGCCGCGCGAGCGCCCGGACGGCGTCCGCAGCCTCCTTGATACTGATGCGGCCGGCTTCGGAATCAAGCGTCGCGAGGCCTTTCAGGATGTTCTGCTCGGTTTTGGCACCCATGCCTTCGAGGTCGCGAATCCTGCCGGCCTCGGCAGCGGCTTTCAGGTCCGCGAGCGTCTCGATCCCGAGCCGTTCGTAGAGGACCTTCACCTTCTTCGGCCCCAGGCCTTTGACGTGCAGCAGGTCCGTGAGTTTTGGCGGCAGGCGCTGCCGCAGGTCTTCGAGCATCTCGCACGTGCCGCTTTCGAGAATCTCGTGGATCCTGCCGGCCAGGCCCTCGCCGATGCCGGGCAGACGGGTGAGGTCTTCGCCCTCAGCGACCATGTCGGCCAGCGGCTCGGCCATGTCGCCCACCGTGCGCGAGGCGTTACGGTACGAGCGGATACGGAAGGCGTTCTCGCCGAGGATCTCGAGGATGTCGGCGATACGGTCGAAGACGGCGGCGATGCGGGCGTTATCCATAGTTCAGCGACAGGCGCAACGTACCACGCGGCACCAGGTGACCCGGACCTCCCGGTCCGGGCTCGGGCAACACCTTCGGGCCCGGCCACGTATTAGTAGCGCAGAGGGGGCGGCCGAGGTCAAGCGTGTTGTAGGTTGATTGCCGGTTGGGGGTTTGCTTTTTCCCTCGGCGTGGTGTAAAGTTCCGGGGTCGAAGCCCCGCGGCCAGGTAGTGCCTGCACGGGGGCAAGAGGGGAAGACCATGAGGTTGTGCCGACCCGCGTTCGTTGCCGCCTTGCTCGTTCTGGCAACCGTCCTCGCGCCCGCGATTCCGGCGACCGCCGCCAACGCGCTCTGGTCGTCATACGGCGGCGTGTGGACGGGAACCTGGGAAGACACCGACCACAATCACTGGTGGGGATACGCGGGGTGGCCGTACTACCCTCACAACGGATTGGCCGGCGTCAATTGGACGGTCCAGTTCGACGGCGGCGCCGTCAGTTACGCCGTCGAGGTGACCAATTCCCACCCCGTCACGTGGATCACTTCCACGACGGCGCCCGGCCACGTGGTTGAACTGACGAACTGGCTGGGCAGCCGCATCTATCTCCAGTTCGAGAGTTTCGCGAACACCGGCGGCCTCGACGTCAACAACATCGACCTGTACGGCCCCGTCTACAACCAGGGCGAGTGGACGGTGCGCGGCGGCATGGTCAATTACAACGGGAACGTGACCAACCACGCCGATGCCGTCTGGAACACCAAGGGCAACCTCGAAGTCAAGGGCACATTCACCAACCACAGCCACGCCCGGTCGTACGGCGGCGCAACGCTGTGGGCCGATGCGTTTGTCAACAACGACCACGTCAGTTTGCTCGGCGGGTCGGTGGGATCCGACGCCGAGTTCGCCAACAACGCCGATGCCATCGTCGCCGGTGCCGGGAGTCTCTACGCGCCGGCGGGCATCGACAACCAGGGCGCCATCCGCGCCGAGACCGGCACGCTCGCCGTCTATTGCGGCGAGGGCACGCTCACCAGTACCGGACACCTTGAGAATCTGCCCAACACGGCGCTTGTCATTGAAGCCGACACCGTGGACCACCAGGGGACCATGACGGTGGGCAGCGGCGGCGGCATCACCTTCACTTCCTGCGACCTGGAGAACCCGGCGGGTGCCACCGTCGCGCTGCTCGGCGGCACACTGGCGGCACCCAACCTGACGAACCGCAGCGGCGCCGACTTCAGCGGGTTCGGCGGCATCACCGCGAACCTGACCAACCAGGGACTGATCGACCTGTACGGCCCGTCGCAGATCGTCGGCAACGTTCAGAACGACCTCGGCGCAGAACTTGCCGTCCGCAACGCCGACCTGCTCATCGCCGGCGACACCGTCAACAACGGCACCATCCGCGCCGTCAACGGCAAGGTCTACTTCGAGGGCGACCTCACGGACAACGGAACCCTCGTGATGGACCCGTCGCTGGCCGTGGTGGTCGGCGACCTCGTGGTCGGCGAGAGCGGTGCGCTCGTTGGCGACGCAGGCAGCACGTACCAGATGATGGGGCGTTTCGACAACCGGTCCACGCGCCGGGCGGCGTTCGACCTGGCGGCCACGACGGTCGAGTTCATCTCGGCCAACGCCGGAGCCGGACCGAGCGAGATGGAGATCGCCGGTAAGAACCTCGGCCCAGCTGCTGCAGGCTGGACGAATAATTTCGCCGTCGGCACGCTGCGCGTCGGGAACCAGACGTGGCCGGGGCACGTCCAATTGGTGGACTGCCGCGACAACCAGGCCGACGGGCTGCCCGAGGCGCTCTACGTCCACGACCTCTCCGTTGGTGCGGGGTCCACCCTCGAGACGGGCGGCGCGGCGGTCTACGCAGACGGCACGGTCGAGGTCACCGGCGCGCTCGACCTGGCCACGGGTCATCTTGTGATCGCCTACGACGGCGCGAGTCCGTTCAGCACGATCCTGGCGGAGGTGGCCGCGGGTTCGGCCGGCGGGTCGTGGGACGGCGTCGGCATCCGCTCCAGCGCTGCGGCGGCCGACCCGCGGCACGTGACCGCCCTGGGCATCATCGACGACGGAGAGAAGGTGACCGTCGATTACACCTGGTACGGCGACGCGAACCTCGACGGGGTCGTGGACTCGAACGACTACGACAAGATCGACACGGCCTGGACCCTCTGGACGCGGGAGGGCCTGGTGCCCGCGGGCGGCTTCCGTTGGTTTGTCGGCGATTTTGACTACGACGGCACGATTGACTCGAACGATTACGACCGCATCGACAAGGCGTGGCTCCTGTCGGAAGTGGCACCGCTCGGGAACACCATCCCCCCTGCCGCGACGCCCGAACCGGCCACGCTGGCGCTTGTGGGATTCGGCCTGGTTGCGGCCGCCCTTCGACAGCGGCCGCGGTGAGTCGAGAAGGACGACTCCTTCCGCACGGTGACACCCCTGTGTGTCACCGTGCCGCTGACCATGGCCCGCCGTTCCGTGACCACGTCTTCGTCTTCTTCATGTTGAGGCGGGGCCTGCCCCCCCCCCCGCAGGACGGGGCCGATGATTAATCTGATGGTTAGCGCCTTGAAACCCATGATTTGTATGCTATCGTATCGACGCCCTGGCACACTGACACAGACACCGGACGAGGGCATTACCATGGTCATCGGTCGGCTGCACCGTGTGCTGAAACTCATCACCTTGCTTCAGACCGGCCGCTCGTACAACGCCGGGCAACTGGCGGCCGAGTGCGGCGTGTCGCGCCGAACCATCCACCGCGACCTCAACACCATCGAGAAGGCCGGCATCCCGGTCTTCTACGACCGCGCTGCGGGCCGGTATCGCATTCACCAGACCGCCCTGATGCCGGCGATCAATCTTGGCCTGGACGAGGCGCTCGCGCTGGTGATCGTGGCGTCGGAACTCGGACATTCGGGACGGCTCCCGCTGCTCGAATCCGCCCGAGACGCTGCCGCCAAGATCGAGGCCTCACTCCCACTGGGGATGCGGGCGATGATCGGCGGCCTTGCCCGTACGACGACCGTCCGCCCGACGCCGGCGGCGCGGCACAACGCGCTACGCGGCATGTATCAAACCGTGCAGCGGGCCATCGTCCGTCGCCGGCCGCTCGACGCCGTCTACATTTCGTTCCACGACGCCGGCCAGATCCGCACGCGTCTGGAGCCATACTGGCTTCTGTTCCATGAGCGGGCGTGGTACGTCATCGGGCGGTCGTCGAAGCACCGGGCCGTCCGGACGTTCAAACTCGGCCGGTTCAAGGTTCTGAATCCCGCCAAGGGCCGCTTCGAGATGCCCGCCGGGCTGACGCTCGAAAAGCACCTCGGCAACGCCTGGGCGATGATGCGCGGCGACAAGACGTACCAGGTGCACCTGACGTTCAGCCCGCTGATCAGCCCGAACGTGGCCGAAGTGAACTGGCACCGCACGCAGCAGGTCTCGTGGGACGAGGACGGATGCGTCCATTTCCGCGTCACGGTGGACGGTCTAAACGAGATCGTCTGGTGGGTCCTGGGGTACGGTCCGGAGGTCGAGGTCGTCGAACCACCCGAGTTGCGCGAGCGTCTGTCGAAGATGGCCCGCCGGATGCTGGCGCTGTACGAGAAGGCCTGAGCCGCCGGGCGTGTCGGCGCCCCGCCCGCCGCACCCTAACCGCGAGAATCCTGGCGTTGCTCGGCCCCACCCGGTATCCTACGCGCCTGCTCGCCGCCTGCATACCTGCAAGCGCGGTGGCTGCGGGCAGCACTTTCTGATTGATTTACTCCGCGCAATTGTTACACTGTGTTAACTTCCGGGGGGCGAAGGCGGGAAACCGGGGACTGATGGACTGGGTTAATCGTTATCGCCGGCTCGTACTCGCGGCGGGCGTGCTGGCCGCTCTTGGTGCGGGGTGCGCGCAGGAGTCGGGGCACACCATCTCGGCGGTGGCGGACGTGGCGACCGACTGGTACGCCGAGCGAACCGCCGAAGGCTCGGACCAGCCGGAGACCACAACGCCAAACCGTTTCGCCGGCCTCTCCAAGACGGTACCCGACGACAAGCCCGGCAAGACGGGCGCAGAGTCAAAGACGGGTGCCGCCGGGACGCCTGGCAGCGCACCCCGCAAGGCCCCTGCCCGGCTCGAGGGGTTTGTCGATCCGCTGACGAAACGGTCCGACCGGGTCGCGGTCACGCTGGAGGCATGTCTGCGGCGCGCGCTCGCGAACAACCTTCAGATCCAGATCGCACGGTTCAATCCGGCCATCGCTCACACGGCCGTCGTCGAGGCCCAGGCCCTGTTCGACCCGTCGTGGTTCCTGAACAACGCACTCGGGCGCATCCGCCAGGATACAGGGACCTTCCTTGCCGGCGCCGCAACGCTCGTGGCCAAAGAGTGGGACTTCGAGACGGGCGTCGAGACGCTCTTGCCGACGGGGGCCACCGTCGGGCTGACCCAGGACTGGTCGTACCTGAACTCGAACAGCGCCTTCTTTATGCCGAATCCGCGGTACACGTCGGGCCTCGGCCTGACGGTCCGGCAGCCGCTGCTGCGCGGCGCGGGGTCGCAGGTGACGACGAGCCCAATCGTTCTTGCCCGGCTCGACCACACGATCAGCGTGGCCGACTTCAAGGCCCAGGTGATGAACGCGCTGCTGGACGTCGAGCGGGCCTACTGGGACCTCGTGGTGGAGCAGACGCGGGTCCAGGCACTCGGCGAGGCGCTGGCAGCCGCCCGCGAGAACCAACGCATTGCCCGCCGCCGGTTCGAGGAGGGCAAGGCCAGGCGCCTCATCCTGAGCCTGGCCGACAGCGCGGCCACGAACCGCGAGGCTGACCTCGTGGCCGCACGCCTCGTCCTGACGCGCACAAGCGACCGGCTCAAGCGTCTGATCAACGACCCCGCCCTGTCCCTGGACGACCCGGTGGTCCTCGAAGCGTCGGAGCGGCCGCTGACCAAACCCATCCCCGTCGGCCGCGAGATGCTCCAGGCCAGCATGCTCGCCGCCATGCGGTCGCGGCCCGAGATGCAGCAGGCCGACGCGGCGCTGGAGCAGGCCGGTATCCTCGAACGCGTCGCCCGCAACGAGCGCCTGCCGCAACTCGACTTGGCGGCCGGCTACCGGCTGACAGGACTGGAACCTGACGTGGACCATGCCGTGGACGAGCAGTTCGAAACACGCTTCTTCGATTGGACGGTGGGCCTGGAACTGCGCGTGCCTATCGGGAACCGTGCCCGGACGGCCGCTCACGAGCGAACCCGCCTGGAACAGGCCCAGGCCCTGGTCGCACGCGAGGACACACGCCAACAGATTCTCCTGGAAGTCAGCGACGCCGTGCGGAACCTCGCCGCCGCCGAGGAAAGCATTCTCGCCACGCGTGCCGCCCGCGAAGCCGCCCAACAGACGCTGAAGGACCAGCAGGCCAACGTGGCTGCCGGCGCCGCGCTCGTCAAAGACCTCCTGGAGGCCCAACGCGACCTGGCCGACGCCACCGTCCGCGAGATGCAGGCGATGGCCGCCTACATGACCAGCCTGGCCAACGTCGAGCGGGCCAAGGGAACGCTCCTGGACTACAACAATATCCGCGTTGCAGAGGACGATGCCGGCGACGCCCGCCCTGCCGCTGCCGGCAACTGACCTCGCGCAGAAGAGGTCGCGATGAAGCCCCTGGTGTCCCCCTCTTCTTGCACACCCACCTGTTCTTCGGGCAGATGCAACACGCCCTGCCGGGTCTGACGCGCGTCGGAAACGAGGTGGTTCCTGTTCCGCAAATGTTCCCCGGCCGAAAAAAGTTGCCCGAACTAAACGCAATAATCCCGTCGCCCCGGCGTTTCATGCGTATAGTATGAGGATGGCGTTCCTCGCCGAGGTGTGGTAACGCCGCCGCCCGGGGGAAGCCGGAGAAGCATAGCACGCCAAGAGGGGTAGTACTTTACGGAGCCTTCCCTAGTGACCAGGCACCCGTGCATGTTTGCGGTGAGCGTGTGTTGTGTCGCCACCGTCGCTTTCATCACAGCCTGCGGTGCAGCCGGGGCCGCGGACGCCGGTTTGCAGAATGGCGTGGCGGCTGAATCCGCACCGGTTGCCCCCGATCTCGCAGGTTCATGGAAGGCCCTCGCAACGGACTTGCACCCGATTGCGACCAAGAGCCGCGCTCTGCTCCTGGGGAAGCGCGACCCGAACGGCACCAGTTGCGTGGGGCCGGAACCCGGCGGCACGGTCGTGGCGGACCCGGACGGTGGTGTCGGCACGCAGCTCGGCGCCTTCCACTACGCATCCATACCAAGCCGCAACTCACCGATGGCCGACTTCTCCTGGCACCAGACAAGCCTCAAGCCGACCCTCGAAGGCCTGCTCGCGCGCAATCAGGCCATCTTTCCGGAAGCCGTTCGTCTGGCGGAGAAGTCCGAGCAAATGGCCCGCGCTCTGGACGGCCTCGCGGATTGGCCGCAGGAACTTGAGGTGTTGGGCGTGGCGTCTCAGGATCATTGGCTCGGCTATTGTGCATCGCGTCTCGACAGTGCCATCGGACGGTGCGACCTGCCCGCCTGCAAGATATGGGCGGGCGAACTGGCTGCCGCCACCTTCGCTCTAGCCGACCTCCACCGCTGGCTGGATCTGCTGCTCCGGAATCAGTTGAGCGCCATCGCGTTCCAGGCCCAGTGCAAGACGCTCTTTGAAACCTGTGAGAAGCCCTACGCGGGCAACTACGATGTCGGGATGCACCCATCGGGCTTCCCGGCCGGGCAGCTGACGATGAACGGCCTCCATAACTTCCGTGAGGTCGAGCACCAGGCCGAATGGCTTTTCCGCGTGCCCGGTGACTTCCTGAGTTTTGCGGCCGACAGCATGCCTCAGGTCAAACGTGACGCCCTTCCGGACGCACCCGCCGCCGTCTGGGTGCCACCGAATCTCCGATCCGCCTTCGCGCGCCTTCGCAACGCCCTCTCGCCGGCCAACCAGCAGGTGTGGGACAGGGCGGCCCACAGCCCGTTCCTCCGCAGTTACCTGGCCAATATGCTCTACCGCGCGCAGCGGGTCGGGACGGTCGATGCGTTGGCCATTGTGCTCCAGCGGTTCTGCCGCATAGTGCCCCAGGCCGACCCGTCTGCACTGATGGACGCGATCTTCTACCGCGGCGACGTCGGTGCAAGCACCCTCTGGGACGACCGGTACCAGCCTTATTTGCTGGCCGCCGCCAGCGCCCTCGGCGGCACCGACGAGCAGGTCCTCCTTGGCGCCCAGCACTTCACCCGCGCTGTCTTCGGCGGGTGGGACAACTATGGCGCGGCCCCCACCCTGCGCGACGCCCTGACCCAGAAGCGGTTCGATTGCCTCCGGGCAACCGACATGATCGGGACCCTCTACCGCAACGCCGGCCGAGGGGGCTATTACAGCGTCCGCTGGTGTGCAGGCGTTGCCGGGCACACGGTGGCGGCAGCGGAAGTCCGCCGGTCGGGCGGCCCGGCCATCGTCATGGTGGACGGCCTCGAGAAACCCCAGACCGCCACCGACCTCTGGCCTTACGCCTACACGCGCGGCCACGCCTGGCCGACAGGTTACCCCAGCATTCAGGCCGACGTTTATGCGGCCGAACTGTACGCCCGTGGGCTCGACGATTACGTGTGGGCCGAGGGATACATTATACGAGGACCCAACGCAGGCTTACTCACGCGGACGTTCCTGCCGTACCTGCCGAATCGCGCCACGCCTGAGACCCGGCACGTTCGCATCGACCCTCAGCCCAGGGGGCTTCTTCTGGGCGGGAGTTGATCATCCCAGACCGCCCGGCGTTTCGGGGGGGAGGGCGCCGCGGCCAGCCCAGGCCGCCCGGCCTGCCAGACGAAGGAGTCCATACCGCTGGATCGGACACCCCAACCCGCCTCACGGCGATGGCTGATATCCGCGGTGATCACCGCGGCCGTCGCAACGACATGCGCAGCCGGCGCCGCCGACCCCTCCCTCCCGCCTGAGCCCTCGCCCGCAGGCGAGCGGGTTGCGGCACTGTGGCGCGCCATCAACATCGATCTTGCCCCGACGCTGACGGCAAGCCGGCGTCTCCTCTTGGGCACCCGCGACCCAAACGGGCCAAGCTGCATCAGCCCTGGTACCACGCCTGCCCTCCACAGCCCATCGGGCGGCCCGGGAACACAGAAGACGGACCTGTGGTGGCACAGCCCGGCCAAGCGGCGGTCGCCCCTGGCGGACTTCACCTGGCACCAGACCACCCTGCGGGCCAGTGTCGAGGAACTGAACACCCGAAACCGCAAGGTCCTCCCCGATGTGCTCCGTCTGGCTGATCAAGCCGGGCAACTGGCCGGCGCCCTGCGGGACCCCGCCGCCACACAGAACCTCTCGGCGAAGGTTTCGATTCCCGCGCGCGATTGGCCGACCTTCTGCGCCGCCGAAATCGAAAGGGCTGGCACCCGGGCCGACCTGGCCTCTGTCCGCCTCTGGGCGGACGAACTGGCCGCCGCCACGTTCGCCCTGGCCGATCTCCATCGCTGGATCGACTGCCTGCTCGAAAACGAACTCGCGGTCCTTGACTTTCAGGCGCGATGCCGCGGCCTGTTTGAATCGTGCGACCCACTCTACGGTAGCACATACCTTCCTCACCGCGACATAGGACGGTTCCCTGCCGGCCGCGCACTTTACGCGGCCATCGATAATTACCTGGAGGTCGAGCATCAGGCCGAATGGCTCTTCCGCTTGCCCGGCGACTACCTTACCAGACGAGTGGACGGCAGTTTCACCGCCAAACGTGATGGGGTTCCGGACGTCCCCGCCGCCGTGTGGCTGCCCCCGGATCTGCGCGACGTCTTTGTGCGTGTGCGTGCATATCTGTCTGCGGAAAACCAGCAGATGTGGGATCAAGCCGCCGCATCGCCGTTCGACCGGTCCTATTTGGCGAACGTGCTCTTCCGCGTATCGCGCGCAGGAGTACTCGACCAACTGACGGTCGTCATGAAACGGTTCAACACGGCACACCCCAGGGCCGACCGACACGCGCTGATGGACGTCATCTTCTACCGCGGCGGCGACCCGTCCGGCGGCAACGAGTGGGGCGACCGGTTCGCCGCCCGCCTCATGGAGGCGTCCGGCGGGATGGGCGGCACCGACGAGCAAGTCCTGCTCCGCTCCCAGCACTTCACCCGCGCCACCCTCGGCACTTGGGAGAACTACAGACGGGCCGGCACCCTGCGCGAAGTCTTCAGCCACGGCACACTCGACTGCATCAATGCCGCCGACATGATCGGCTCCCTGTTCCGAAACGCCGGACATGCCGGCTACTACAACATCCGTTGGTGCGCCGGTCTGGCCGGCCATACGGTGGCGGCGGCTGAAATCGCCAAGCAAGGCACAACCGCCGTCGTCATCGTGGACGGTCTTCAGCCTCCCCAGACCTCGGCCGAGTCGTGGCCCTACGCCTACACCCGCGGCGCCGCATGGCCCCAAGGCTACACCGGCTCTCGAGCCGACGTCTATGCTCTCGAACTGTACACGAGGGGCCTCGATACCTACGTGTGGGTCGAAGGATACATCGCCCGCGGACCCAACGCCGGGATACTCATACGGGCGTCGGTCCCGTATCTGCCGAATCGTTTGCAGCCAAGCACGCTCCGGGTCGGCCGCGGGTTCGGTCCCAACGGTGGGCGGCCTGACACAGGATGAGGCGCCGGTGGCGTTAACTCGGACAACCCTGCTTGGCCTACGGCCCAGGCTGGCATACACGGGGCTCGCCCTGCTCGTCGCAACGACGTGCGCAGCCGGCGCTCCTGCCCCCTCCGCGTCTCAGCCTTCCCCGGCAAGCGAGCAGATTGCGGGGCTGTGGCGAGCCATCAACACCGATCTTGCCCCGACGCTTACCGCAAGTCAGCCCCTGTTGCTGGGCGGCCGCAACCCGAACGGTCCCAGTTGCGTCCAGTTCGCGCGAGCCAAAACCGTGGCCTTCTCCTCGAAGGGGGGCGCGGGAACGGGGTTGGCGCACCAATGGTTGGCCAGCACGCCCGTACGCCAGTCGTCCATGGCCGACTTCGCGTGGCAGCAGACGACCCTTCGCGCCTTGCTCCAGGACATCGGCAGGCGGAACCAGGAGATTCTTCCCGGGGCGGTCCGGCTCGCCGACCTGGCCGAGCAACTGGCCCAGGCCTTGCGCGACACGTCCCCCGCGCCGGGCGCCCTGGCCGCTCCCGACGCCGCACTGCACACGTGGCCCGGCCACTGCGCCGCCGCTTGCGCAAGCGCCATCGACCGGGGCGACATTGATGCCGCCCGGGGGTGGGCCGACGAACTTGCCGCCGCCACGTTCGCCCTCGCCGACCTGCATCGATGGCTCGATTTCCTGGTCCGCAACCACATGGCCACGCTCGGGTTTCAGGCTCGCGGCAAGTCCTTGTACGAATCCTTCAACCAGGCGTACACGGGCGAGTTTGCCATGCACCCGAACCTGTCGTGTCTGCCCGGCGGCCGGGCGGCTACCACCATCGCTCCCAATCTTATCGAGGTCGAACACCAGGCCGAGTGGCTGTTCCGCGTGCCGCCGCAGTATCTGACGCAGCGCATCGACGGCATGTCGGTCCCGAAACGCGACGAGGTCAGCGACGTCCCTGCCGCCGGTTGGATGCCCCCCCGTCTTCGCGGCCCGTTCGTCCGTTTGCGCGGCAGCCTTTCCCCTGGTGCCCGGGCCTTGTGGGATCAGGCCGCCCACGCCCCATTCGATCGCACCTACCTGGTGAGCATGCTGCATCGGTACACGACCGCCAGTGTGCTCGATCCACTCGCCGTCGTCCTGGAGCGATACAGCCAGGCCAATCCCCAACCGACACGGCACGGTTTGATGGACGTCCTCTTCTACCGGGGCGGCGACCCCGCGGGCGGCAGCGACTGGGCCGAGCGGTTCGACCCGCGGCTGATGGATGCCGCTGCAACCCTCGGCGGCTCCAACGAACAGGTCATCCTCCGCGCCCAGCACTTTGCCCGCGCCCTGCTCGGAACCGTCCAGCATTACGGCGCCGCAGGCTCGCTCCTCAAGGCACTCGACAACAACACCTTCGACTGCATCGACGTCACCAACGTCATTGGGTGCCTCTACCGCAATGCCGGCCGCGCCGGGTTCTACAACATCCGCTGGTCCGGCGGCACCGTCGGCCACACCGTCGCCGCCGCCGAGGTCACCCGCGCCGACGGGCCGGCCATCGTGATTGTCGATGCCCTCGAAGACGCCCAGACCGCCACCGAACTCTGGCCGGTCGCCTACCGCCATGGCCACCGGTGGCCGCCCGCCTATCCCGGCGTGAGAGCCGACCTCTACTCCGTCGAACTCTACACGCGCGGCCTCGATGATTACATCTGGGTCGAGGGCTATCTCCTGCGCGGGCCAAACGCCGGAACCCTTACCCGGGCCCCCGTCCCATACCTTCCGCCCCGTCCGTCACCCGTCACGCACCCGCTCCAGGGACGAGCCACGCCCGACCCTGCGTCGCCCAACAACGGTTACTGAGTCCCGCAAGACGAATATTCCATTTCCTCGGCATATCGAGATCTGCTGCGCCGGCGTGTTGCGCCGTGGTCGTGCCTGGGCAAGACGCTTTCGCCCCCGCCCCTTTCGTGATACCCTTTCGGGCGTGAACCTTCGGAGAGTTACCGTGTCCCGGGCCACACACCTCCCACGATGCTTCGTCACGCCCGACGCCGGCGGCGCACGGATCACGTTGCGCACAGGCCAGGCGATTGCGCTCTCTCCGACCGAAGCGCACCATGCGGCACACGTCCTGCGCCTGAAGGCCGGCGACGCGGTCGAACTGTTCGACGGCTGCGGCGCGGCGGCGGCCGCGCGAATCGGCCGCGTCGGGCGCGGCGAGGTAACCGCCGTCGTCGAGGCGGTCGGCCCGCCGGCGGCGCGCCCCGTCCCGCAGATCCATCTCGCCTTCGCCGTTCCGAAAGGCCGGCGGCTGACGTGGCTCCTCGAGAAGGCCACCGAACTCGGCGTGGCGTCGCTGGTGCCCGTGCAGTTCGAGCACAGCGTCGCGGGCGCGCGCGGGTTGTCGGCGGCGGCGCGCGAGCGGTGGCTTGCCCACTGCATTGCGGCGGCGAAGCAAGCGCGTCTCCTTTTTCTGCCGGCGCTGGAGGCGCCGTGCGTAGTCGAGGCGTTTCTCGCTTCACCTCGTCGCGGCGTGTTCGGCGACCTGACCGACGAGGCCCTGCCCCTGGCCGAGGCCATCGGCGCCTGCGCACCAGAGGCCGCCCTCTATATAATGGTAGGGCCGGAAGGAGGTCTGACCCCCGCCGAGCGTCGCGCCGCCCGTGCCGCCGGCCTCGTGCCGGCCCGTCTGGGCCGCACCACCCTGCGGATCGAAACGGCGGCGGTTGCCCTCGTTGCCGCCGCCACCGCGCTTCTGGGCACGTAGCGCTACCTTGTCAACTTCGCGCGGCTCCAGAGAAGGTCCCGCGCAGTGGCCAAGATTGGCCGCCGCGCTCTACCAGGGAGCAGCCCTGCGCGGCGGCCAATCTTGGCCGCCGCGCGGGAAGTGGCGCTGGCGCAGGTGGCGCCGGGGAGGCGTCTGCGGCTTGGCCGCCGCCCTTTCCAGACCCCATACGGCGACAAGGGCGTAGCATGCTACGCCCCTACGGGCCGGCTCAGACGGGCCTTCACGGCCCCTGGCGGCGTCAAAGCGCCGGCTGATGGGGCGGAAGATAGGCAAGATGCGCAGCGTGCACGGCGTAAGAATTCCAAGAAAGTGACGGAAAAATCCCCCCGCGATTTGACTTTGGCCAATCCTGGGCTATATTTCCACAGCGTTTTTCGCCGTTCGGGACCATTACGGGGCACACGCAGGGGTCACATCAGGCGTGTGCCGCGCATGGCCCGGAAGCAAGGAGAGGGTTTGAGTCCATCTCAGACGTGCATTTGGACCAGCGACGGCGACACTACAACCCGTCGGCCACGGGGCCGCGCGGGGTGCGACATTATGTTCACACGTCTACCTGTGAGAACGAACGGGCACGGTAACGTCAGATGAGGGAGGAAGTCATGTCCAGTCACCATTCACTCAGAGGCCTTGGAGCGCTCGTGGTCGCGTTGACGATGCTCGCCGCAACGGGCACGGCACACGCGCTGCCTCTCTATGAGGCCAGCATCAACGAGGGAGGCACGTGGACCGGCTCCTGCACGGAGGTCGGCGGCACGTACACCATCCAGGCCAGCGGCGGCGACATCTGGGGCGGCAGCGACGGCATGTACTTCGTCTATCAGGAGTTCGACGCCGCCGACCCCTTCGACTTCTACGCCTACGTGGGGTCGCCCACAGGCTTCACGGGCATCGAACCCGCCGGCACCATCGACGGCTGGGCGAAGGCCGGCATCATGGTCCGCCAGTCGCTCAACGAGCAGTCCCAGAACGCCTTCAGCGTCATCGCCAACACCGACGCCAACGGCATCAATGCCCAGATCCGCCCGGAGGTCGGCGTCACCACCCTCGGTTACGCCACCACCGGAAGCCGAACCAATCACGACACGCCCGTGTGGCTCAGGCTGAAATACGACGGCGCCAACCTGTTCGAAACCTTTTACAGCGACGACCCGGGCGGCGCGGACCCCACCAACTGGACCAAGGTCAGCGACGACACCGCCATGCTCATGAACGCCGGCTTTGAACTCACCGACACCATCCTCGTGGGCCTGGCCGTCACCGCCCACCAGGTAAACAACCTCACCCAGATCGACTTCCAGGACGTCCACGGGTTCGTCCTCTACGGCAACACCCTCGAGAGCCTGACCAGCGACTACTGGGACCTCGCCGCGGCATGGAACGTCACCGGCGGCGCGCCTCCCGGCGGCATCCCCGACGCCGACAGTTACGCCACCGTGGACAGCACCCACATTATCACGGTGCGGGAAGAGAACCCGCCCGGCACGCCGCTGACCAACGAGGCCGGCCGCCTCGACATTAGAGACGGCACCGTCGTCGTCGAAAGCGGCGCCACCCTCAGCGTCATCGATCTCGTTCAGATCCCGAGTGCCGCCACCGGCACACTCACGGTCAACGGCACGCTCGACACCGCCAAGATATACAGTGCCCGAACGATCGACATCGGCGCCGGCGGAAAAATCACCGCCGGCGATGCCACCCTGCAGGACGTCACCATCGGCGCCGACGGAGAACTCGTCACCGGCACGGCCACCCTGCAGAACCTGACCCTCGGCGCCGCCGGCAAACTCACCACCGGCGATGCCACCATGCTGGCCGTCACCACCGGCGGCAACGCCACCGTCGAGGTGAACGCCGCCGCGACGGCCACCGCCACCGACCTCAATCTGGCCGCCGGCAGCACCTTCACCAAGGACGGCGCCGGCAAACTCAGTTTCACCAGCGGCGCCAACACCATCGTCCCCGGCGACACCGTCAAGGTCCAGGGCGGCGGCGAACTCTCGATGCAGGCCGCCAGCAACCCCCTGGGCGGCGGCAACCTCGTCCTCGCCGGCGGCACCAGCACCTTCACGGGCGCGGCGGTGACAGTGCCTGACGCCCCGGGCTATCTCGACATGTCCGGGTTCATGAACGGTGGGCGTCTTGACGACGACCTCGACTTCTATGACGACGGCGACGCCGGCCTCCTCGCCGACGCCCCCGTCGGCACCACCGACTTCAGCGGCGCGTTCGACATTAACACCGACGCCGTCTTCCGGGCGCTCATCCCCGAGATTACCCGCAACGACGATTACCAGACCCTCTTCACGGGCAAGTTCAAGACCACCGTGGCGGGCGACTACGGCTTCCAGTTCACGAACAAGGACGACCGCGTGGCCCTCTATATCGACCTCGACAAGGACGGGGTCTTTGAGGTCGCCGGCGACGAGGGCGACGAAGGCATTCTCACGAGCCTGACCAATCAGAGCGCCACCGTCGGTCTGGATGCCGACACCGAGTACAACATCGCCTTCGGCCACATGGAGTTCGGCGGCGGGTCGCGCATCCGCGCGCTGTACAGCGCTCCCGGCGGGGTCAACCATGTCATCGACCTCCAGAATCCCTATGACGCCGCCTTCTTCCTCGGCAACCCGACCCTCCCCGGTGCCCTCGACATGCGCGACTCCCCCGTCGCCGTCACCGCCACGTCCACGCTTAATGCGGTCACCTACTTCGACGCCCTGTTCGGCCCCCTGACGATCGACCCGGGCACCACACTAACCACCACGGGCGCCCGTCAGGGCATCACGTTCACCGACGGCGTTAACGCGACCAGCGGCTCCACCACGATCACCGGCGCAGGAGCCGTCGGCTTTGACACGGTCTCCGACACCAACGTCGGCGCCCTCAACGCCGCCGGCGCCGACGTCACCATCACCAAGACGGGCGGCGGGGCGCTCATCGTGGACCAGGCCTCCGGCAACTCCAGCCTCGGCGCCGGATCGCTCATCGACGTCCAGGCCGGCAAACTCGTCGGCGTGTACGACGCCGTCGGCGCGGTCAGCCCCTTCGGCTCGGCCGGACTGAAGATCGGCGACGCCGAGGTCGTCTTCGACGCCAGCGATCACGCCGCCTACACGTTCGACCTGCCCATCGAGGTGGTCGGCAACGCCACGCTCACCGCGGGGCACACCGCGGGGGCCGAGACCATCACCGTCGGCAGCGCCACCAATACCGTCACCATGACCGGCGGCATGGTGCTGAAGGCCCAAGGGGCACTCGGCCATACCATCCAACTCGACGGCGCCATGAGCAACGACAAGGGGCTCGAAGGCGTCGGCGGAACCGTCCAGGTCAGCCGCGGCGGCAGCGTCGGCTACGTCAAGAACACCGGCGGCACCCTCGAAATCAACGCCGACCTGGCCACGGTCGGAGGCGCCTCGATGGAGCCCGGTCTGGAGCACCGCGGCTACCACCTTAAGAACGACGCCTACATGGACCTTGACTCGAACGGCGGCCTGATGCTCGAGACGCCCTATGGCACCGCCATCCTGACCGACGGTCCCGGCGACCGCGGACTCGACTTCGACAACGACGCCGATTTCAGAAACACCGGCGCCATCGGACAGAACGACAACTACAGCAACCTCTTCATCGGCACGATGCGCGTCACGATGGCCGGCGATTACTCATTCCGCAACGCCGGCGACGATGACCAGGCCGGCATCTGGCTCGACCTCGACCAGGACGGCGTCTTCGAGTCCTCCACCCCCGGCCTGGGGTCCGATCGAGGCGAGCAACTCTCCTGGGAGAGCGGCACCATTTACACCAAGACCCTGGCTGCCGGCGACTACCTGGTTGGCTTCACCCACGCCGAGGGCACCGGCGGGTCGAGGTGCGACTTCCGCATCAACGGCCCCACCCTGGCCGGCGAAGAGATCGTCAAGCCCACCGACCTCGACCAGTACGGCATGTGGCTTACCCAGCAGGCCTTCAACGGTATCGACGTCTCGGCCGGCACCGTCGACGTCAATGCCCACCTGAACACCAGCATGGTCCGGGTCCGGGGCACCGGCACGTTGAACGTCAACGCCACCGGCACCCTGACCCTCGAAGAGACCGACATCCAGGGCGGCACGGTGGACTTCAAGCCCGGCGCCACCATCAACCCGGCGGAGGGCATCGAGATCTACCAGAGGGGCGGCGACATCATCACCAATCAGGCCCTCGGCGACCCCACCGCTATCTGGAACATCAGCGGCGGCACCTACGATTCCAACGGCGCCATCACCGCCTGGCACATGGACATCCAAGGCGGCACGTTCACCTCCGACGCGGCCATCGAGACCGGCCAGATCGACGTGGACGGCGGCCACATGATCATCAACCAGGCCGTCACCTGCGTGACCGGCCGCGACGTGGCCAACGCCCTCAACATGGCCGGCTTCATGAATTCCGGCCGCTCCGACACCGACATGGCCTTCGAGGGTGGCGGCGGGCTCCTCGACGACACGCCGGTCGGCACGACCCTGCTCACCGGCAACTTTGATATCAACGGCGACGCCGCCTTCCGGGCGCTCATCCCCGAGATCACCCAGAACGACGACTACCAGACGCTCTTCACCGGCAAGTTTGTGGCGCCGGAGGACGGCGACTATCGCTTTGAACTCGCCAACAAGGACGACCGCGTCGTCCTGTACCTCGACCTGGACCAGGACGGCGACTTCGAGAGGCCGGGCGACGACGGCGACGAACGCCTCCTCGGACTTTCCAACGGCAACAAAACCATCCACCTGGATGCCGGGACGTACGAGGTGGCCTTCGGCCACATGGAACACGCCGGCGGGTCCCGCATCAGGGCCCTCGTCCAGACGCCATCCCTCACCAACCGGAACATCAACCCCGGCGAAGCCGCCCAGGACGGATTCTGGCTGGCAACCGGCGCCATGCCGACGCTGGTCCGCGTCGCCAACGGCATCATCGACGCCAATAGCACCGTCGCCACCGACCACCTGGTCGTTGACGGCGGCGGCATCTACAACGCCAACGCCATCGGCTCCGTCGGCAACATCGGGGCCACCATCGACGTCAACGTCGGCGGACGCCTCAACGCCAACCTCTTGGACGTCCTGAACGGCACCACGCCCAACGTCGCCGGCACCATCGACGTGACCGTGGACGGCGGCGCCGCAGGGGCCGCCCCCAACATGCTGCCCCGCGGCTACGTCAACTTCTCCTTCACCCAGACGCCCGGCAACTTCCCGGCCATCGGCCTGGTTCCCGTGTCCGGAATCGGCGGCGACCTGACCGGCGCGGTTTACAGCGGCACCCCGAACGTCACGTTCTCGCGCGACGCGATTCTTGCCCCCACGGCCGGACCGCTTCCCGTGCGGGGCGACCTCGCCAACGGCGGGCTCGTCACCGACGACCTCCTCTATGAGGGCCTGCTCGACGTCACCAGTACCGCCATACTCAGCCTCGGCGACAACGGCGTCGATTCCATCTACAAGGGCGGCGCCATCGGACCCGAATGGAGCAACAGCGACGTCTTCGAGGCCACCGTCAACGACGCCTCGGCCGCCGGCGACGGCATCCGGCTCCTCATGGTCGGCGACATGACCGTCAACAGCACCACCACGCTCAACACCGCCGACACGGTTCGCGGCAGCCAGTTCCGCGGCGTCGGCGAACTCATCATCACCGCCAACCAGCCCGTCACCCTGAGCGGCACGAGCAAACTCATCACCCGCGACGGCTTCTTCGACCCCCAGGACGGCAGCGGCATCGACACCACCGGCGACTTCATCGTGCAACTCAACGAGGATACCATCGACGACGGCCAGACCATGGTGGTGACCAACGGCATGATCCGTCTCACCCACTCCGCCGCCATCGCCACGCCGAATGCGGGCACGTTGCAGGTCGGCCAGAATGCCACCCTGACCATCGAGGACAACGCCAACGGCCGGCGGCCCAACTGGGGCACCTACGACATCCTGGCCGGCGGCGTCCTCCGCATCAACAACAACAACCGCCTCAAGAACGGTGCCGCCTTCAACATCGACCCCGACGCCTACATCTTCTTGAACCACGACTGCGCCGTCAACACCGCCGACCCGAACTACAAGGCCATGGAGCGGATGGGCTTCGACAACGTCAACATCATCGTCTCAGAGGACAATTTCGGGGAAGGCCTGTGGTTGGGCGACGAAAAAATGCTCACCGCCCCCGTCTTCCAGGGCCAGACCGTGTCCACCGGCACGAATATCAATCCCAGCCTGTCGGCTCCGCCGTCGTACGTCCGCTTCGCGAAGGCCGGCACCGGCGACCTGAACATCCAGTCGCACGTCAATCTGGAGGGCGTGGATATCTACATCAATGACACGCCGGGCGTCTTCTACAGCCTGCCCGCCTCCGACGCCGACATGTCGCGCGAATGGACCGAACTCGACGGCCGCGTCAACATCGACCGCTACAACCTCGAGTGCGACGACATCGAGATGTTCAACGGCTTCCTGCGGCTCGGCAACAACGACGACTTCGACATCACCTCCGGCGGCGCCCTGCACGTCTACGAGGGCGCACAACTTGAATTGCAGGGCAACCGGCCGCTCATCCTCGCCAAACTGCAGGCCGGTACGCTGTTCCCCGGCGGCATCCAGTTCGATAACGGCTGCGGCCAAAGTTGGCTCAGGCACAGGGACACTACCCCTCTCCAGCAAAACATCACCTTCACCGGCGTGGGCACCGGGCACGCCTACGTCCGTCTCGAGGAGGAACCCAACAACAACAACCAGGTCCACACCTGGACGAACATCAACCTGCTCAACGGGGCCAAAGTCCTCCTCGGCCGCACGGACGTGGACCGCACCCAAGAGCGCCTCCACCTGAACGTGACCGGCACGGCCCTGATCACCGGCGACTCCTTCGCGATCAATAGCGCCACCGCCGTCGGCGGGCCCGCCACACTCTTCCTCGGCGACCCGGGGGCGTACGGCGACTGGAGAGACGACATCGACGTCGAGTACCAGGGCGCCCTGAGCCCCGGCATGACGATCGACCACTACGTGACCAACAGCAGCAACGATGTCTGGGGCGATACCGTGGACGGCACCATCGTCGTCCGGCGAAGCAACGGCTGGCATAACGCCCTTGAATTGCTGTACGGCAAGACGCAGCCGGCGCCCGGCGTCATGGAAACCGTCTGGGGCCACAACACCGTCATCGAGGCCGGCAGCGAGAACGGCTGCACCATTCAACTTCGCGTGGAAGAGGGCGTCGAGGCCGACAGTATCGCTGAATGGCTGCCGAGCACGACCTACAAGAACACCTTCGCCGGCACCATTCACGTCTTCGACGACCGCGACCCCGGCACCCCGCCCGACCCCCTCGACGCCGCCACCTGGGACACCACGGTCGACGTCGAACTGCGAGGCGACCGCTATGTTGACCCCGGCGAAGACGACCGCGTCTGGGTCGAGTTCGGCCGAGTGGATCTGGAGGAGAACGCGCACATCCGGTACACCGAGAACTGGTGCCGCGTGGACATCGGCGAGATTCATCTCCTCGGCGGCACCGGCTGGGTATCCAACAAGGCCAACGACAACAATTTCAACATCGGCGACATCTACGGCAACATTGCCACCGGCGCCGAAACCCTCAAACTTCTAACCCAGGCCGACAACGACCGCATCCTCCTGATTGGCACCATTCACGACGGCGCCATTGCTGAAGTGGTCGTTCCTCGCGGCGATGTCCGGCTCGAGGAGAACTTCGCCATCAACGGGCAACTCCTCCTGACCGAAGGCCGCATCGAACTCAACGACGTCGGCCAGTACAACAGCAACAACGCCGCGCACGTCCCGGCGGTTCCCGCAGGCACCGGCAAACTGGTTCTCCAGAGGGCCGGCGGCTGGTCCGGCGACCGCGACGGTGAGTTCCGCATCCACTACGGCAGGGGCGAGGGAGACCTCCTCGGCGACGCCGGATGGGGCGCAGGCGGATACGACGTCGAAGTCTGGTACAACAACATCGTCCGCATGTACGTCGATGAGCCCGACACCGGCGAGAACGTCAACAAGTACGAGGGCACGATCCTCGTCAAGGGCGACGGCGCGCCCGGCAGCGACGCACGCCTGCGGGCCGAACGCGGCGACAACCGCGGCGGCACCGGCCTCGTCTGGTTCAGCGACATCCAGCCTGACCTCGACTCCGAGACCACACTGGAACGCGGCGGCGACGCCAGCCCGCGCCTCCGGGCCGACTTCAACCTCGTCAACGGCAATGCCGAGGTTCTCGGCGCCGACGGCGTCTTCGCCCAGATCACAACCACCAGCACCACACCAACGCTCCTGACCGTCGATAAGAGCGCCAGCGGGACGAGCACCTTCGACCTCACGATGGGCGGCTCGTCCGACATGCTCATCGACAACGCCGGCGGCGGCGCCTTCCGCATCAACGGACTCCACCTCAACGGCCGCACCCTGACCGTCGCCAGGACCGGCGGCTACCCGGCCGAAGTGTGGCCCGAGTGCAACACCGACCTGGGCGGCGGCCTCATTGACATCGTCGGCTACGACGCCGGCGGCGGCAACTGGACGGCCAGCGGAATGGAGTTCCGCAGCAGCCGCGAAGGCGGTAACGTCACCGATGCCGGCACCCAGATCCAACTCAGCCACGGCAGCCTCCTCAGCGGTCACGTGGCCACCAAGTTCACCCAGGCCGAGCAGACCTTCCCCGGCAGCGTCAAGATCATCGAAGACGGCACCACCGACACCGACGCCGTCCTGCGGACCCGCGTCAGCGACACCGCCGCCGTCCACGAAGGATGGACGCCCGGCCGCGTCCAGTTCGACAACCTCGTCATGACCGCCGGCTCCAAGGCCGAACTCGCCAGGACCGATTGGGGCGGAATGCGGTCCCAACTCCTGATTAAGAGCATGACCCTTCAAGGCAACGCCGAGGTCTTCCAGAACACCTCGTTCTCCAACTTCTTCATCCGCGACACGATCGACGCCGGCGCCGGCGCCGTCCTGACAATCGGCGGCAGCGAGCCGACGCACCTGGTCGGCAACATCGGCACCGGCCTGAAGTTCAACGGCTGGGGCAGCATCGACCCGACCGCCACCCTCGGCGGTCCGGTTGAGGTGGATGCCGGCGGTATCGCCGTCGTCCAGCAGGCTGCGGCCGGCACCACCTTCACGGTCCGCGCGGGCGGCGTCCTGGCGGTTTACGATGCGGCCTTCGCCGGAACGGTCGTAACCGACGCCGGCGCGGCGGTGGCCCTGGCGGCCGACGTCGCGTGGGACGACGATGACGTCAACCCGACCGGCATCATGGTCGCCATGGAAGGCCACAGCCAGACCATCACCCTCGACAACCCCCTGACGCAGATCGGCGG
>DATKXP010000528.1:0-19262 GCA_035529015.1 Phycisphaerae bacterium
GCGTTCCACCGGCATCGCCAGCGCCAGCGTCACCGTGTCGCCGTCGTTCCAGACGCGGCGCAGCGTGGCGTAGCCCTTCGCTGTGCGGACGGAGGTCGGCTTGCCGTTCACCGTGACGGTGAACTTCCTGCACCAGCCGGGCACGCGCAGGCGCAGACTGAACTTCGTTGCCCGGTCGAGGCCGATCGCGAGCGCCACGTCGCCGGTCCACGGATAGTCCGTCTCCTGGGTGACGGCGACCTTTCGGCTGGCCACCTCGGCCGTGGCCCGGCTCGCGGCGTAGAGGTGGACGTGCAGGGCGTCATCGGCGGCCGAGTAGATGTACGTCCCCAGCGACGCCAGCAGCCGCGCCAGGTTCGGCGGGCAACACGCGCAGCCGAAGAACGGCCGGCGGTGATGGTCGCCGGCCGAGGCGAGCGGGTTAACGTAGAAGAACGTGCGGCCGTCGAGCCCCACGCCCGACAGCACGCCGTTGTACAGGGCGCGTTCCATCACGTCGGCATACGCGCCGTCGGCGTGAATCTGGAGCATCCGGTGGGCGAAGAACACGAGGCCGATCGCCGCGCACGTCTCCGCGTAGGCCGACTCGTTCGGCAGACCGTGGCTGCGCCCGAACGCCTCGCCGCGATGCTGGGCGCCGACGCCACCCGTGACGTAGAGTTTCCCGAGCGCGACGTTCTGCCACAGCCTTCGGCACGCCGTCAGGAGCGGCTCATCGCCGGTGGCGGCCGCCAGGTCGGCCATCCCAGAGACCAGGTACATGGCGCGGACGGCGTGGCCGACGGCCTCGCGCTGCTTGCGGACGGGCCGGTGGGCTTGCCAGTAATCGAGCGTGCGGTCGCCCTGGCGATGGCGCAGCGGCTGCTCGCCGCGCGCTTCGGCCTCGGTGTCGAAGAAGTGCGGCTCGCGGCCGCGCTCGTCGATGAAGTGCTCGGCCAGGCGGAGGTACCGCTCCTCGCCCGTGACGCGGTACAGTCTCATCAGTGCGAGTTCGATCTCCTCATGGCCGGGATAGCCGTTGCGCTTTCCGGGGCCGAAGGTCGAGGCGATGCAGTCGGCGTAGCGGCAGACGACATCGAGGAGGGTCCGTTTGCCGGTCGCCTCGAAATGGGCGACGCCGGCCTCGATCAGGTGACCGGCGCAGTACAGTTCGTGCCAGTCCCTGAGGTTCGTCCAGCGTTTCTCGGGTTCGACGACGGTGAAATGGACGTTGAGGTACCCGTCCGGCTGCTGGGCCTTGGCGAGCAGGGCGATGGTCTCGTCCACGCGCTTGCGCATCGCGGCATTCGGATGCGTTGCCAGCGTGCAGGAGGCGGCCTCGAGCCACTTGGCGACGTCGCTGTCCCAGAAGATGTGCGGGGGATTCTCATCGCCCGGCTTCCACGCCAGGCGCAGGGCGTCCAAGCGGCCCGTCTCTTTGAGCATCCGGTGGATGTGCGGGATGGTTGACGTGCGGTTCGTGTCGAGACGCGTTTTCCAGAAGCCGCCGGTGATGCGGACCTGGGTAAGGGGCAGGGGGGCCATTCTGCAGTCTGAAACGGGCATCCGAGATTCCCTCTCCTGGGAACGCTCCTTTGTCAACTTCGCATCGCCGCCCGATGGGGATAGCGCGGTGGGCAATCCTGCCCACCGCGCGGCGGCCAGGATTGGCCGCCGCGCTACCACTTGCCCGGATCACAGGGAAGTTGACAAAGCAGCACGAACTGGTTATGGGGCCGGCGGAACGATATACTGTGGCCCGCCGGTTTTCAAGCCTCGCGCGGATGCGATCATGGGCGAAACGGTCCGAACCTTCATCGCCATCGAGATGCCGCCGGAAGTACGCGACTACCTTGAGGGTTGCCAGGAGTTGCTGCGCGGCACGGGCGGCGACGTCCGGTGGATGCGGACCGACCTCATTCACCTGACGCTGGTGTTTCTGGGCGAGGTGGCGGTTGAGGAACTCGCTGCGCTGGGATCGGCCGTGGAGCAGGCCGTGGCGGGCTTTGAGCCGGTGACGCTTCGCGCCGGCGGCGCGGGGCAGTTTCCGCCGCGGGGGCGGCCGCGCGTCGTCTGGATCGGCATCGACGAGCCGACCGGCTCGCTCGTGCGTCTCCAGAAGGCCGTGGCCGACGCGACGGCCCCCTTCGCCGAGAAGGTCGAGAACCGCGCCTATCGGCCGCACCTGACCCTCGGCCGGGTGCGCGGCGGCCGCGACCTGCATCGCCTGAGCGCGGCCGTCGCCGAGATGGCTGACCAGCAAGGCCCCGAGTTCGAGGCCGACGAGATCATCGTCATGCAAAGCACCCTCTCCCCCCAAGGACCGACCTATTTGCCGCTGTCGCGCATTGCTCTTGGGGACTGAATCGTGTATGGTTAGCCGCGGCGCTTGCGCCGCGTATAACGTGAATCGAAAGGGCACGGGGCGAACGACGGGCGTAGAGCCCACAGCCAAGGAGCCTCGAGAATGGCCAAGAAAAGGACGCAGCCGGAAAAGCAACCCGTCGAGTACACCGACGACCCCGTAGCGCGCGAGGCCAGCCTGAGCCGCGTCATGGCGCAAATCGAGAAGCAGTTCGGCAAGGGCGCCATCATGCAACTGACGGGCGACCTGCACGCGGACGCCCCGTGCATTCCGACGGGCAGCATCAGCCTGGACCTGGCCCTCGGCGGCCGTGGTCTGCCGCGCGGCCGCGTGGCCGAGTTGTTCGGGCCGGAGGCCTCCGGCAAGACGACGCTGGCGCTGTCGGTCGTGGCGAACGCCCAGCGGCTGGGCGGCGTGGCGGCGTTCATCGACGCCGAACATGCCTTCGACGCCGCCTGGGCCAGGCGAATCGGCGTGGACCTGGAGTCGCTGCTCGTCAGCCAGCCCGACACGGGCGAGCAGGCCCTGGAGATCTGCGACCTCCTGGTCCGAAGCGGCGCCATCGACGTGGTCGTGATCGACAGCGTGGCCGCCCTGGTGCCCAAGGCCGAGATCGAAGGCGAGATGGGCGACACCCACGTCGGCCTCCAGGCCCGCCTGATGAGCCAGGCCCTGCGGAAACTGACCGGCTCGATCTCCAAGAGCCACACGGCCGTCGTCTTCCTGAATCAGATCCGCGAGAAGATCGGCGTCATGTACGGCAACCCCGAGACGACGCCCGGCGGACGGGCCCTGAAGTTCTATTCGAGCGTGCGAATCGACCTCAGGCGAATCACCACCCTCAAGGCCGGCGACCAGGCCGTCGGCAGCCGCACCCGGGCCAAGGTCGTCAAGAACAAGGTGGCGCCGCCGTTCCAGAACGCCGAGTTCGACATCCTCTTCGATCGCGGTATCAGTGCCGAGGGCGACCTGCTGGACCTGGGCGCCGACATCGGCGTCGTCGAGAAGAGCGGCGCGTGGTTCTCGTGCGGCGACCTGCGGCTGGGGCAGGGACGCGAAGCCGCGCGGGCGTTCCTCGAAGAGAACAGGGACCTGGCCGACGAGATCCGCACCAAAATCCTCGTCGCCAAAGGTTTCGTCGATGGCCCCGGTGGAGAACCGAGCGACGCGCCGGGTGACGAGCCGGCCGGCGACGCCGAAGCCGAGCCCGCGGAGCCGGCCGAAGAAGAGCAGGGGGATGGGGAGGGGTAAGATGATGCCGTTGAAACGGTTGGTCACTCTGGCCGCGATCGTGGCTGGACTCTGCGCGGGGGCGTCGGGCGCCCCGTCGGCCGCACCGGCGGGCGCCCCGGCCATCGATGCGGCCAAGGCCGTCGAGACGGCGATTGAACGGGCTGCCGACAACGTGTCGCCGGCCGTCGTCAACATTCGCGTCGTGCGGGAAGCGGCCGCAGCCGGCTGGGGGTTGGGCGACCCCGACGGCGACCCCGATGCGCTGCCGGAGGAACTCCGCGAGTTCATGCGACGTTACCCGAACCATCCGCGCGTCCCGTTTCGCTCGCAGGGCAACGGGTCGGGCGTCATCATCACGTCCGGCGGGTTCATCCTCACGAGCGAGCACGTCGTCCGCGACGCCACCGAGATCGAGGTGACCCTGGCCACGCGCAAACGTTACCGCGCCAAGGTGGTCGGTGCCGATCCGCGCCGCGACCTGGCGATCATCCGCATCGACGCCAGGAACCTGCCGGTGGCCCGACTCGGCGACGCATCGACGCTTCGCCGCGGCCAGTTCGTCCTGGCCCTGGGCAGCCCGTTCGGGTTCGGTCGCGACGGCCAGGCCAGCCTCTCGTTCGGCATCGTCAGCGGCACCGGCCGGGCCATCCCCGGCGTCGGGCGCGAACTCGACCGCTATTACGGCAACCTGATCCAGACCGATGCGGCCGTGAACCCGGGCAACTCCGGCGGACCGCTGGTGGATCTCGACGGCAAGGTCGTCGGCGTCAACGCCGTCATCTCGAGCCAGACCGGCACGAGCGACGGCGTCGGCTTTGCCGTTCCGATTACCTCGGGCACGCGGGCCATCATCGAACGGCTGAAGAAGGGCGAGGAGATCGTTTACGGTTTCGTCGGCATCGAGATCACCGAGGTCGGTGAAGAGCAGGCCAAGGAAACCGGCGCCGAACTCGGCGACGGCGCGTACGTGGCCCGTGTGCTTCCCGGTGCGCCCGGTGCGAAGGCCGGCATCCGGACGGGCGACGTCGTCGTCGGCATCGGCGACGAGACCGTCCACGACCCGGACGACGTCATCCAGATGGTCCAGATCGTGCCCGTCGGTGAGAAGGTGACGCTGGTCGTCTTGCGCAAGGGCAAGCGGAGCCGGTTGACCGTGGAAGTGGCCCGGCGACCGGCGCCGCGGGAGGTCCTCGTCAGCCGCTACGGCACCCGGTGGTGGCGCGGCATACGCGTCGAGCCGCTCACGGACGAGTTGCGCGAGCAGATCGGCCTCGAGAAGGACGACCAGGGCGTCTTTGTGCGCGAGGTCCGCGACGGGTCCGCCGCCGCCGAGGCCGGCATCATGCCCGGCATGGTCATCGACCGCGTGGGCGAGGCGACGGTCGCGACCGTCACCAAGTTCAGCGAGGCCGTCGGCGACGTCGAGGGCGAGTGCCGCATTCACGTCGCCGGCATCGGCACCAAGGTCGTCCAGGCGCCCGGCGCGACGAAGCCGGAGCCGAAGGACGACCCGAAAGACGATAGCACGAAGAATGAGAAGCCGAAGCCCGCGCCGAAGAAGTGACCCCTTAGCCGCCGCGCTTGCGCGGCGCGCGGCGCCCCTGCCTGATCTAATGTGAAGAAGGACACGGCCCGCCGTGGCGAGCCGTGGAATGGTGCGTTCGCGGGTTTTCGGATACGCCCCTATCTGTTGCGGCGGCGCACCAGGGCCAGGGCTCCGGCGGCAAGAAGCGCCAGCGTTGCCGGCTCGGGAATGACCGGAATGACCGTCGCCCCGGTGATGATCACGAAATCGTCCACGTACAGCGAGATGCCGTCGTACGTATCGTGCAGCGGCAAGTCGGTGAAAGGCAAGGAGACGGGAGCGCTGGGGGCGGTCATATCCTCCACGTCCAGCGCGTAGATCGCCTGGGCGACGTCCCACCCGTCCACGACGTGACCGAACACGGTGTAGCCGTCGCGTTCTTGTCCCGGCGGTTCCGTCACCGGGTCGAAGATGCCGCTGTTGTCGGCCATGTTGAGGAACCACCCGGAAGTGGCGCTGTCGGGGTCGCTTGTCCTGGCGGCGCCCAGGGTGCCGAGCAGGTTCGACCAACCGAGGTCGGCCTCAAGAGGCACAGGGGGATAAGGTGTGGGAATATAGTCAAGCGAGTTGCCCACGAAGCAGAATCCCCCGCCCTGGATGATGTCCACCGAACTGTCGCTCCGGTGGATGATCGAGTCGATGAACGCGCCGTCGTTCACGTACTGCAGAAAATTGTCACGGTGCAGCGGCGTGTCGTCGTGAAGTTCCACCGTGAACGACCCCAGGTACAGCACGTCGAACTGGACCAGGAACGGGTCCGCTGCGGCCGAGCCGGCGGCAACAAGAGCGATAACGCTGGCAATAGCAAACCGACGCATAGGCTATCCCCTCTCCCCAAGAAACGCTGAACTCCCTTTCACCCGGCCAAGCGTCCGGCGCAACAGAGCATCACCGGCTCTGCGCACGCAGACACTCACCGTTTGGGCAACCAGGAACTCCCCCGAGTGCCACAGAAAGTATGCGCACGTTCGGGCCCCTGTCAAACGACTAGGCCGGATTCTGGTGCTTCTGACCGGCGGCGTCCCGGCTCCCTCTCGGCACCCCGCCACCGGCCAATCCTGCTCCGATGGCCGCTTGGTGCTTGAAAACGCCGCCATTCCCGCTACGATGGTGCTTCTGTCCGGCACCAGGTGTGTGCCGGCGTGACCCTGAAACGGCCGGCGGCCGGGAGCAGCCGTGTGAAGACCGACGATATTCGCAGCCGGTTCCTCGAGTTCTTCCGCAAACGCGATCACCGCGTCATCGCCGCCGATTCCCTCGTTCCGCACAACGATCCCACGCTGCTGTTCACCGGCGCGGGGATGAACCAGTTCAAGGACCAGTTTCTCGGCGCGCGCGCCGCCGACTTCACACGGGCAGCCACCTGCCAGAAGTGCCTCCGCACCGGCGACATCGACAACGTCGGCGTCACCCGCTGGCACATGACCTTCTTCGAGATGCTCGGCAACTTCTCCTTCGGCGACTACTTCAAGAAGGAGGCCTGCCAGTGGGCCTGGCAGTTCATGCTCGAAGAGATGGGCCAGCCCCCCGAGAACCTCCACGTCACCATCTTCGAGGAAGACGATGAGACGTTCGACATCTGGAGCCGCATCGTCGGCGTCCCCGAAGCGCGAATCTGGCGATTCGACGAGAAGGAGAACTACTGGCCCGAGTGCGCCCCCTCGAAGGGCCCCAACGGGCCGTGCGGACCGTGCACCGAAATCCTCGTCGATACCGGCGTCTCGACGGTCGAGAACTCGACACCCGAAAACGATTCCAGCCGCTTCGTCGAGGTCTGGAACCTTGTCCTCCAGCAGTTCGACCGCCAAGAGGGCGGCCGCCTCGTCCCGCTGCCCAGCCGGAATATCGACACCGGCATGGGCCTCGAACGCATGGCCGCCATCATGCAGGGCGTGCCCACCAACATGGACATCGACGTCATGGTGCCCATCGTCCAGGCGGCCGCCGAGCAGTGCGGCTGCGGGTATGTGCCTGGGTCGAATGATGACACAAGCCGCCGCCTCCGCCGCATCGCCGAGCACGTCCGGGCCGTCGCGTTCTGCATCGCCGACGGGGCGCTGCCCGACCGCTACGGCCGCGGCTACGTGGTCCGCAAACTGATTCGCCGCGCCGCCCTCGACGGCCGCCGCCTCGGCATCACCGAGCCGTTCCTCTCGGCCCTCGTGCCGCTGGTCGAAAAGACGATGGGCGGGGCGTACCCGGAAATCGGCCAGCGCAAGGAGACCATCTGCAACATCCTGGAGGCAGAGGAGAGTCGATTTGCCGCTTCCCTTGACCCCGATTCGCCAGGCATGCGCAAGTTTGAAGAGTTCGTGACCCAGCACCAGCCTGACAAGGGAAGGGCGAAGGCCGTCACGTACGACTCCACGGGCGATCTCGAGCGCTTCATGTTCGAGTGCTATGACACCTTCGGGCTGCCCTTGGAGTACATGCAGCAGCGCCTTGCTGACGCGCGCCTGCTTTATGACCGCGAGGCCTTCGATGAGGCCATGGAGGGCCGCCGCGCCCAGTCACGGGCCGGGTCCGGCTTCGGCGGCGAGGCCATCGTCTTCAAACGCGAAACCCTCTCGCCCCAGGCCCTCGACCGCCTCCACCGTGAGAACCTCGCCACCGAGTTCGTCGGATACGACGCCACCGAGACCCAGGCCACCGTCCTGGCCGTCTTCGCGGGCGACGAGTGGGTCGAGAAGGCCGACGTCGCCGACGAGATCCAGATCCTCCTCGACCGGACACCGTTCTACGCCCGCAGCGGCGGCCAGGTGGGCGATGTCGGCACGCTCGAAACCTCCGTCGGCACGGTCGCCGTCTCCGACACGATCCTCGACCACGAATTCGTGGTTCATCTGGCGAAGGTCGAGACGGGCGCCATCGAGCGGGGCTGGACCGTCCGCGCCGCCGTCGATGCCGACCGCCGCCTCGCCACCGCACGCAACCACACCGCCACGCACCTCTTGCAGTGGGCCCTGCGCGAGACCCTCGGCGAGCACGTCCATCAGGCCGGTTCGGAGGTGTCGCCCGAGCGGCTGCGCTTCGATTTTACGCATCCGGCTGCCCTGTCCCTCGACGAGCAGCGACGGGTCGAGGACCTTGTCAACGAGCGGATCCTTGATGCGGCCGGCGTCAACATCCGCCACATGCCCCTGCAGGAGGCCCGCGAGGCCGGCGCCATGGCCCTGTTCGGCGAGAAGTACGCCGAGGAGGTCCGCGTCGTTTCGGTCGGCGACTTCTCACGGGAACTGTGCGGCGGCACGCACCTCGCCAGCGCCGGACGCATCGGCCTCTTCAAAATCACGAGCGAGGAGTCCGTTGCCGCAGGTGTCCGCCGCATCACCGCCGTCACCGGCAACGGTGCCCTCGACTACCTCCATCAGCAGGAGGACCGCGTCGCCGCGCTCTGCCGGGGCCTCAAGGCTGTGCCCGACACGCTCATCGACCGCGTCGAAGGGCTCCAGCGCCAGATCAAGGACCTCAAGAACGAATTGGCTCAGGCCCGCAGCCTGACCAAGCGCGGCGGCCTGGACGATGTCCTGGAGAAGGTCCATGACGTGGACGGCGTGCCCGTCGTCGTCAGCCAGGTCGAAGGCGCCGACGCCGGCGCCCTGCGCGAAGCCTGCGACGCCGCACGCGCTAAACTCACGAGCGTCCTGATCGTTCTCGCCAGTTGCGACGGCGGAAAGGTCAACCTCGTAGGCGCCGCGACGAGGGACCTCGTCGAGAGGGGCATCCATGCGGGGGACCTCATCCGGGCCCTCGCCAAGGCCGTGGGCGGCGGGGGAGGCGGCAGACCCGACTTCGGCCAGGCCGGCGGGAAGAACGCCGATGCCCTGCCCGACGCCCTGGCCCACGTGCCCGACCTGGTACGCGACCAACTCCGCGCCGCCGACTAGTGGACTGTCACGTTCCAGAATGCGGGGTGCCACCCTGGCACGGCTACGCCCCGTGCCGTGGCCGGCTGGTTGCTCGTCAGCCAGTGTTTCCCGCGATGTCGAAGGGCACTGGCGGACAAGCCGCCAGTGGCACCCGGCGCACCGCGCGGCGGCAAGGCTGAGTTGGGCAACAGCCCCTCTTTGCCCACCGCGCTCGCGGCCGCGCTCGACTTTTCGGTTGATTGTCAGCGGGCGGCCCTGTAGCATTCTGCCTTTTCGTGTCGCTTACGGCGGCCATGGACGCCTTCGGCCGCAGGAAGGTCCCAAAGGAGGATGACATGCCGGTTGTTCCGAAGAGGCGAACGTCCAAGACCAGAAAACGCAAACGTCGGTCTCACCATGCCCTGACACCTACCCAGACCGTCGTCTGCAAGCGGTGTGGTCGCGCCACGCTGCCGCACGCCGCGTGCAGCAACTGCGGCCACTATCGCGGACGCCAGGTCGTTACCGTCGAGGAGGAGTAGCCGGTGCGCTTGGCGATTGACGCCATGGGCGGCGACAACGCGCCGGGTGAGGTCGTCCGCGGCGTGCTGGCGGCACGCGATGCCTTGCCCCACGAAGAGTTCCTCCTCGTGGGGGACCGGGGGGCCCTCGAAACCGAACTTGACGCCGCCCGGGCCTCCCGCCAGCGCCTCACCGTCGTCCACGCCTCCGAACGGGTGACCATGGCCGAACCGCCCGTCGAGGCCGTCCGCAGAAAGCCCGACTCCTCCATGCGACGCGCCGTCGAACTCATGGCCAAGGGCCAGGCCGACGCCGTCGTCAGCGCCGGCAACACCGGCGCCTTCGTCGCGGCGGCCCACATGATTGCCAAGCGACTGCCGGGCGTCCGGCGGCCGGGCATCAGCGTCGTGTTCCCCACGTTCCACGGGCCGGTCGTCGTCATCGACGTCGGCGCCAACGTGGACAGCCGGCCCGTCCACCTGCTCCAGTACGGTGTCATGGCCAGCGTGTACGCCCGCGAGGTCTTCGACATCGCCCGGCCGCGAGTCGGAATCCTCAGCATCGGCGAAGAGAGCGACAAGGGCAACGAACTCGCCCGAGAAGCCCGGGAACTCATGGAGCGATCCCGACTGCGATTCGGCGGGAATGCCGAGGGACGCGACGTCTTCAACGGGCGTTTCGACGTCGTCGTCTGCGACGGCTTCGTCGGCAACATCGTCCTCAAGTGCGTCGAAGCCCTGGCCGAGAGCGTCTTCCAGACCATCCTTCAGGAGGTGGGCGCTTTGGAGTCCGACGCCAGGACCGCGCTGCTGCCGCTCATGACCGAACTGCAGCGCCGACACGACGCCGAGGAATACGGCGGGGCGCCGCTCCTGGGCGTGGACGGCGTCGTCATCATCTGCCACGGAAACGCCAAGGCACGGGGCATCGCCAACGCCCTCCGCGTCGCCGCCACCTACGCCCGACAGCAGGTCAACCGCATCATCGTCCAGGAGGTGGCCCAGGTGGGAGGAGAGACCGCGTGAGACGCCGCACGTCCTCCAACTCCCGGCCGGCCAGCGCACGCATCGTCGGCACCGGCATGTACGTGCCCGAACGCGTCATGACCAACGAGGACTTTACCCGCATCGTCGAGACCAACGACGAGTGGATCACCCAGCGGACGGGCATGAAGCAGCGACGCCTGGCCGAGCACGACCAGGCCACCAGCGACCTGGCCATCGAGGCCTGCCGCAGGGCACTTGACGACGCCGGCGTCGAGCCCGCCGACGTGGACCTCGTCATCTGCGCCACCATCACCTCCGACAACACGCTGCCCGCCACCGCGTGCTGGCTCCAGGACCGGCTCGGATGCACCGGTGCCGGCGCCTTCGACCTGACGGCCGCCTGCAGCGGCCATATCTACGCCCTGGCCCAGGCGCGGGCGGCTGTCCTGACGGGCCAGGCGCGGACCGTCCTCGTCACCAGCGCCGAGATCCTCTCCCGCATTACCGACTATGCCGACCGGTCCACCTGCGTCCTGTTCGGCGACGGGGCGGGGGCGGCCGTGGTCCAGGCCTCCGACGAGCCCCATACCGGCATCCTCTACACGACGCTTTACGCCGACGGGTCCGGCGGAAACATGATGCTGCTGCCGGCCGGCGGGTCGCGCACGCCGCCGTCGCACGAAACCATCGACCGGCGGCTCCACTACATGCAGATCCGCGGCCGCGAGGTCTTCAGGTTCGCGGTCCTCAAGATGCAGGAACTCATCGAGGAGTGCATGACGGCCTGTGACCTCGCGGTGGACGACGTCAGGCTCGTCATACCCCATCAGGTCAACAAACGCATCATCGACGCCGCCGCCGGCCGCATGGGATTCCCCCCCGAGAAGGTCTTCCTGAACATCCACAAGTACGGCAACACCGGTGGGGCCAGCGTGGCCATCGCCCACGACGAAGCACGACGCCAGGGCGACCTCGGCCCCGGCGAGGTGGCCATCCTCATCGCCTTCGGCGGCGGCCTGACCTGGGCCGGCGCCGCCATCCGGCACTAAGCGGGGTGAGGTGAGTGTTCTACGGTTGCTGCGGGCGAGAGCACGCCTCGGCTCGTGACGGCGTATCCCTGTGCTTCGGGGACATAGCCATGAAGGAACTGGAAACCGTTGTCCTGGCACAGGACCTCCCCCAGCACGGTCTGCAGGCGGGGGACATTGGCACGATTGTCCTCGTTCACGACGCCGGCGCTGGGTTTGAGGTCGAGTTCATAACCCTCGGCGGCCAGACGGTTGCCGTCGTGACGCTGGAGCCTTCTCAGGTTCGCCCCGTCGGGCGCCACGAGATCGCCCACGTTCGCCCCGTTGCCGGTTGAGGGACGCCTTCGCGAGCCGGGTGCCATCCTTTCGCTCGCGACAGCATGCCTTATCGCGCCGGGTGCCACTGGCGGCTTGCCCGCCAGTGCCCCGCATACGCGGGTGTGGCGGGTGCCCTGCCTTCGCCCCCGCAGGCCATCGCGCGCCGCCAGTCTCCGCCGGCAAACATGGCACTTGCGGTTGCACACATTTCGGGGTAGTCTAAACACGTCCCGCTTCGACAGTGGGTACGCTTGAGTACGGACGTGGGGCCGTTCACATGACCAGATGGCATGGCAGCAAAGTGGATGTCGTGTCCTCCGAACCGCCCTCGAACCGCCGCTGAAGGTTGCGTGACGCTCATGAACTCAAAGAAGAAGGCTATTCTTGATCGCATCAAACATCTTGAGGACGCGATTGCCAAAGGACGTGAGTACTTGGAAAGCGGCAAGCACGCACATTGGCATGGGTTTCGACCTTGGCAAGTCCACAAGGTAAAGGACGGCAAGACGTTGCCGCCTCACAAAGACTGGGTGAAAAACGTGTTTCTTCCGAGGCAAGAACGGGCACTTAAAAAGGCTGAGAAGGCACTGGAAAAGACTGACTTAGAGTCCCTGGCACAGTGAACGGATTGGTGCTAACAGGCGGCCGCGTGCCCAGCCGGGTGCCCTGCCTTCGCCCCCGCAGCCCATCGCGCGCGGCCAGTCCCCGGCGGCAAATATGGCACTTGCGGTTGCAGACACTTCGTGGTAGTCTACACACGTCCCGCTTCGACAGTGGCCACGCTTCAGCACGGACACGGCGCCGTTCACGTGGGCAAACGCCGTGGGAGCAAACGGAATTAAGTCTTGGGTCCACCGAACCGTGTCATGCTATCTTCCTCAAACTCTTTCAGAATCTCCCGTTGCTTCTCAAGCCTCTCGCCACTGCCAGGCCCGATCGTCTGCTCAAACTCGTTCCTGAAGAGGCCCGGCTTGACTTCGCCCGACACTATTCTCAGGGCCAGCCTCCGCTCCGGGCCTGTCAGGAGAAGGACGATAATCAACCGCGCCAGAACTCTCATCCCAACGACGCCGACAGGGATTGCCACGAGCGCCAAGTACCACTTCGCGAGAAACAGTAAGACTATGCTAGCCAAGGCGGCTATCAGGCCCCCGGCGAACAGGATGCTTAGGGGTACCCTAGCAAGCGTAATGAACGGTCTCTCAATAGGTGGAAACTGCTCAAGAACCCAAACGAACAGACGAAATGCCAAGGCGCCTAGAGCCACTATGTACAGGATGATCCCGATAGCCAGTAACATGCCGCTCTCCTTCAAAGGAAAACGTTGTCGTTGACGACAGGCCCGAGATTCGTATATCATAGTCTTTGATGGGGCTCAAGAGAAGAACCACCATCGGAGAGCCACACTGTGGCCAGGCCAATCACGTCAGCGGCCCAGTTCGCCGAGGAACTGGCGAGCTACGTTTACCTCAATGCACTCGGCAAGCGTGAGGTCAGGTCCCTTGCGAAGTCCATCCAGTACCCTATCGGGCTTCTCAATCCCACGAACAAGTCACGGCTCAGAGGGCAGCTGGCCTTCCTTGATGCTTTCATTGGGACGCTGGCCCTCGGCGAGTGTCTAGGTGAATGCGCTCAGCTTAGCAGCACTCAGATACAAGACATCGCGGCAGACTACAGGAAGCGCCTGCTAACCCGTTGCATCCCCGAGGAGATGTTGCCCGAGTACGAAACTAGAAGGAGAGTATGGTGCGAGTTCTTTGCTGAGCCAATCGAGCTGGACGCTACGATGCGACTTGCATCCTCCTTCTACGAACTGCTCACTCGGAGGAAGTGCCCCGAGGTCCACGGATGCGTCCTAGCATTACGCTTCAACCAATATATTGACCTCTTCCGCATCTCTGTACAACGCTTGGCTCAGGACCTTCGATTGCCTGGCGACCCGTAGCGTGCTTGCTCCCTACGGGTGACTAAGAGAACAGGCACGGTGACCAGAAGATCCGGCCGCGAACATGGCACTTGCGGTTGCAGACATTTCGGGGTAGTCTACACACGTCCCGCTTCGACAGTGGCCACGCTTCGGCACCCTGGCACGGGTCCGCCACGGCGGCCCTCGCCCACAAGTACGGCCCGCGGTCAAGCCACGGCAGGCTCGCCCTGCCAGGGTGCCGCGGTCAAGCCATGGCAGGCTTGCCCTGCCATGGTGGCCGGCGGACACGGCGCCCTTCACGTGACCAAGCGCCATGGGAGCAAACCGAGTTAAGTGGCGCGTCCCCCGAACCCAAATGTATGACGAGGAGGAGGATCGATGAGCACCAACACCGGTGTGGCCTGTAAGTGCAACACTTGCGCAGGACCGCAGTGGTACGACGAGGGTGTGTGCCAAGGTTGCCGCACCAGCCAGGAGATCGAGTTCACCTGGGTTGCTGGGTCTGAAAAGGGCGGGTCTCCGCGAGCGGCGCCTGCCAAGAAGCTGTGCCTAGAGCCCGACACTTGCAAGCAGCTTGTGGAGGTGTGGACCGACGCGGTCTTGGTGCGCGCACTCACGCCACACGTGACGTCCGGAGGTCGAGTGCCCCCAGGTCAAACTACTGTAAGCTACTCGTCGCCTGCGGATGGCTGGTACGTAAAACGGGGCGTGGCTGTCGCTGTGAAACTCAACGTGCCTAGTGGCCAGGGGTTCGCAGACAAGCTCAATCGAGCGGGCGGTTGGACGAATCAGTCTCTCTTGGTGCGGGTTATGGCGACCTTCGAGGCTGTCGCGGGCGACAGGGACATTCGCGATTTCCGACTGCCCAACAAGCCCGGCATGCGCGAGTTCCATCATGCCCGCCGTTTGCGCAACAAGATCGCACATGGTAAACCTCTCACTGATCAGAGGCTCGTGCATGAGGCGCAGGAGCTGCTCGGGGCCAAGACTGTTGAGAATGGCACGTGCACTCTCGACATCGCTCTTGTGCTCGAGCCTCTTTGGGCACGGCTACTTCTCTACGCCCGGTCACTGGAGAAGGGGTTAGTTGTACCGGCGAGGCCGGCCGTTGTTGTCACCGAGCCGGACGATACTGGGTTCGATGTTCAGACATTTGGCGGAATGAAGACCGTTCCTAGTACTGGCGTGCCCGCAGACATCGGGGATGTGATCTCGCTTCCGGCCTGATTTGGGAGCTTTGGGTTGCGATAATGTAGGCGACGCGCCGCAGGGCGCGGTTCACCACGCGCCATAGGAGCGACGGCCGTTCGGGGCCAAGCCCCGAACGGCCTCTTTTTGTGGGACATCCATGGTGAGCGAGGCGGCACCGGCAGACTCGGTGGCCTGGCCGCCGGCCACGGCACGAGCCGTACCCGTGCCAGGGAGGCATGCCTTGCCCCTGCGCCTGCTGTTTACCGCCCCTCAGCCGTTCCTGGCGCCCCTGCGGCTTCGCGTGAGCCACGGTTGCCGTTTGCCGCCCGCCCGAATCCGTGCCGTTCCTGGCGCCCTTGCGGCTTCGCGTGAGGCGCCGTTGCCGTTCGCCGTTCGTTCCGCATTCCGGCATGGGCCTCCGCTGCCACCCAGCCCGGCCCTTCTCCAGGCTGGTCTGACCGTCATCCCGATGGCCGGCAAGACGGTCGTTGCGCAAAGGGCAGCCGCCTCGCCGGTCGGCGTCATGCCTGCCCCGTCGGCACGGCACCGTTTTTCGTCTGGACGCGCGTGAAAACGCCGCTACACTGTTGCCTCTTTCGAATGAGGAGGGATATGGGTAAGACCGCTTTTCTGTTTCCCGGCCAGGGCGCCCAGTACGTGGGCATGGGGAAGGACCTCGCCGAGGCGTTTCCCGAGGCGAAGGCCCTCTATGCCAGGGCCGACGAGATCCTGGGCTTCGCCCTGTCGGAGGTCTGTTTCCATGGCCCGGAGGACCGTCTGACGGCCACCGACATCAGCCAGCCCGCCATCCTGGTGACGAGCCTGGCCGCCCTGGCGGCCCTGCGGACCACCGACGCGGGAAGGGCCCTGACGCCGGAGGCGGCGGCGGGGCTCAGCCTCGGCGAGTACACCGCCCTGGTGGCCGCCGGCGCCATTGCGTTCGACGACGCCGTGCGCCTCACACACCTGCGCGGCCGTTTCATGCAGGAGGCCTGCGACGGTCAGGGCGGCGGCATGGTCTCGCTTATCGGCGTGGACACCGACGGTGCGGAAAAGATTTGCGAGGCCGCACGCCAGGCCGGTACAATCTGGCCCGCGAACTACAACAGCCCGGGCCAGATCGTCGTCAGTGGCGTGAAGGCGGCCTGCGACCGGGCGTGCGAGGTGGCCGAAGGCCTCGGCGCTCAGCGCGCCATGCCGCTTACCGTGGCCGGAGCGTTTCATTCGCCGCTGATGGCCTCGGCCCGGGATAAACTGGCGTCGGAACTTCGCGGCCTCCAGGTCAACGAACTCCAATTCCCCGTGGTTGCAAACGTGACCGGGGATTACTATAGTGGCGCGGCCGCGGCGGCCGACCTGCTCGCACGCCAGGTGGACGGGGCGGTGCGGTGGCAGCAGGGCGTTGAGCGCCTGATTGCCGACGGCTTCGACCGGTTTGTTGAAATCGGCCCCGGCCGCGTGCTGACGGGTCTCTTGAAGCGGGTTGACCGCAAGATCGGGCGGGCCGCCGTCACGATCGGCACGGCCGAGGACATCGCGAAACTGGCTGGCGCCTGAGATGGTTCGCCGCGCCCGTTGAGCCGTCGCCGTAACGGCGACGGCCGGTCGCCTGCGGCGACCGCCTGAACGGTCTTTCGGGGAAGACGCATGAATTTCGAGGGCAAGACGGCCGTCGTAACGGGCGCAGCGCGGGGAATCGGCCTGGAAATCGCCCGGCAACTGGCCGAAGGCGGCGCACGCGTCGTCCTCGTCGATGTGCTCGGGGACCAACTCAAGGAAGCAGCCGCTGGCCTGACCGGGGCCGAAGAGGTCCTGACGTTTGTCGTGGACGTGACCGACGAGGCCGCCGTCGAGACGCTCATCGGCGAGGTCGTGGAGAAGACCGGCAAGATCGACATCCTCGTCAACAACGCCGGCATCACGCGAGACGACCTGCTCTTGAGGATGGACGCCGACGAGTGGGACCTCGTGATGGCCGTCAACCTCAAGGGCACCTTTCTGATGACCAAACATGCCAGCCGGTACATGGTCCGCCAGAAGTACGGCCGCATCGTCAACATGGCGAGCGTCTCGGGACTGGTGGGCAACCCGGGGCAGGCCAACTATTCGGCCTCGAAGGCGGGTGTCGTCGGCTTTACGCGGACCGTGGCCCGGGAACTGGCTCGCAAGAACATCTGCTGCAACGCCGTCGCGCCGGGCTTTATCGACACCGAGATGACGCGGGTGTTGCCCGAAAAGGCGAAGGAAAACGCGCTGGCTGCCATTCCGCTGGGGCGGATGGGCACGGTTGACGAGGTGGCCAGGGCCGTCTGTTTCCTCGCCAGCGACGACGCGGCCTACATCACCGGCCACGTCTTGCCGGTGGACGGCGGAATGGCGCCGTAGAGGGTATCAGGACCACCCCGTCCCGGGGCAGGGCGGGGCGCACGGCATTGGGAAATTCGACGCAGGATGGAGGAATAACTTTGGCAACCATCGAGGAACGCGTTGCGGAAATCGTGGCGGAGCAGATGGGCGTTGAGAAGGCCCAGATTACCCGCGAAACGTCGTTCGTCAACGACCTGGGGGCCGACTCCCTCGACACCGTCGAACTTGTCATGGAGTTCGAAGACGAGTTCGACATCGGCATTCCCGACGAGGATGCTGAGAAGATTCAGACCGTCGGCCAGGCGATCGATTACGTGGAGGCACACCTGTAACCGATGAGCCGCCGCGTCGTCGTCACCGGTCTGGGCCTCGTGACCTCCCTCGGCCACGAGGTGCCGCAGTTCTGGCAGCGGTTGCTCGCCGGCCAGTCCGGCGTCAGCCGCGTCGAGTCGTTCGACGTCTCCGACTACAGTTGCCAGATCGCCGGCGAAATCAAGGACTTCGACCCCACCGCCTATATCGAGCCTCGCGAAGCCCGCCATATGGACCCGTTCAGCCAGATGGCCGTGGTTGCCGCCATCAAGGCCGTCGAGGATACCGGCCTCGACCTGGCGAATCTGCCGGACCCCTTCCGCGCCGGCTGTATCGTCGGCAGCGGCATCGGCGGCCTGACCGAATTCGAACAGCAGCACACGCGCCTCCTCGAAAAGGGGGCCATGCGCGTCTCGCCGTTTATGATCCCCAGACTTATGATCAACGCCGCTGCCGGCCAGGTTTCGATCCTCTTTCGAATCAAGGGACCCAACGCCGGCGTCGCCAATGCGTGCGCCAGCGCCAATAACGCCATCGGCCAGGCCTTCTGGACGATCATCAGCAACGAGGCCGACATCATGGTCTGCGGCGGGTCGGAGGCCGCCCTGACGCCCATGGGACTGGCCGGTTTCTGCACGAACCGCGCCCTCTCCACCCGAAACGATGAGCCCGAACGGGCCTCGCGCCCCTTCGACCGCGACCGCGACGGCTTCGTCCTGGGCGAAGGAGCGGGTATCATCGTCCTCGAAGAGTACGAGTACGCAAGGGGTCGCGGGGCCGATATCTATGCCGAGGTGCTCGGATTCGGCATGAGCGGCGATGGTTGCCACATCGTCCAGCCCGACCCCACCGGCCGCGGGGCGGCGGCAGCCATGCGGGCCATGCTCCAGGACGCGAAAGTCGCCCCCGAAAAGGTCGATTACATCAACGCCCACGGCACCGGAACGCCGCTGGGCGACGTGGCCGAAACGAAGGCCATCAAGCAGGTCTTCGGCGACCATGCCGCCCGGGTGGCCGTTTCGAGCACAAAATCGAGCGTCGGGCACCTGCTGGGGGCAAGCGGCGGCGTGGAGTTTATCGCCATGATCCTCGCCATCCGCGACCAGGTGGCGCCGCCGACGATCAACCTCGAAAACCCCGATCCCGAATGCGACCTCAATCACGTGGCCCTCGAGCCGCGCGAGATGCCGATTTCGTGTGCCGCCAGCAACTCCTTCGGATTCGGCGGCCACAACGCCAGCCTGCTGGTCCGGAAGGTGTAGTTGCCGGCCCGACGCCTGCGGCCCATGACTCGCGGGGCGAGCCCCGCGGCTAACTTGGGCGCTCATGCTCGTTGCTCGCGGCTAACGCCGGCGCCGATATATACTTGACGAAAACGGCCTTTCTTCGGACCCCCCCAAATCGCGCTTTTCGGAGGTCCGAACCCCGTTTCTGGGCCAGAAACGCCGATTTGGGGGCCGAATGTTAAGATAGGCAAGGCAAAAAGCGCTCCGTTTTGATCGGTTTCTGATCGCTTTTTGCTCAAACTTGGTCCGTTCTTCGTCCTTTTTACCCCTTTTTTAACCTACGTGGAGCGGGGTCAATAGGTGCTAAAGTATACA
>DATKXP010000529.1:0-11145 GCA_035529015.1 Phycisphaerae bacterium
CCCACCATCACCGGCCGGTCGGGGCCATCGCCATCATCGACCGCACCAAGGGCCTGGAGAAGGCCGAGGCCATGGTCAACATCACGCCCGAGGTCCCCTACACCCCCACGGTCGGCAGCCATTGGCGGGATACCAACTGGGTGCCGGGCGACAAACTCTACCCCTGGTCCTACACCGACCCGTGGCCGATCGACGAGGACCTCTTCCTGGTGTCCTACGGCGGCCCCATGACGGGCGGGCCGCAGCGCTATCGCCTGTTCCTGCTCACAGAGTCCGGCAACCAGACGCTCCTGTACGAGGACCCGCAAACCTCGTGCTTCAACCCGGTGCCCCTTGTGCCGCGCCGGCTTCCTCAGATCTACCCCGGCCAGGCGCCGCGGGCGCCCAGGGGCCACGGCACGTTCTACGTCCACGACATCTACCAGGGGCTGGAGGACAAGGGCGTGGCGCGAGGCCAGGTCAAGGCCCTGCGCATCATGTCGCAGGTCCCCAAGAAGTACAACACCGAAGGGCCGCGCTACCACGACCATTACCCCGTCATGGGCCACGGCTCCTACTACGCCAAGTACACCTACGGCACGGTGCCGGTGCAGGCGGACGGGTCGGCGTACTTCACGGCCCCGGCGGGGGTGGAACTGTACTTCATCGCCCTCGACGCCGCCGGCAAAGAGATCCGCCGCATGGGCACCGTCACGCAGATTACCGACGGCGAGGTCCAGAGTTGTATCGGGTGCCACGAATCGCGCTTCTCAGCCCCGCCCGTCCGCGCCACCGGCAGGCAGGTGCTCGCCAGGGGTCCCGACCGCATCGCGCCGGAGCCGTGGGGCGCGGGGCCCGTCGATTTCGTCAAACAGGTCCAGCCGGTCCTCGACCGGTACTGCGTCAAGTGCCACAGCGGCCGCACCCCCAAGGCCGGACTGGACCTCTCGGGCGACAAGACGCGCTTCTTCAACATGGCCTTCGATAACCTGACCCTGCGCAACGTCGTGGAGTACTACTACATCAACAAGGGCCCGACGGGGAACTTCCCGCCCATGGCCAGCGGTTCCTGGGTCAGCCAACTCACGAAAAGGATCGAGTCGAAGCACAGCGACGTGAACATAGACGACGAGAGCCGACGCCGCATCTACTATTGGATCGACGCCAACGCCCCCTACTACCCCACGTGGGACATGTCGCGGCCCCACACCCAGGGCGGCCGCGACACGTGGAGCACCCTCGGCGGCCGCAGGCCCGTGCCTGAGCCGTGGTTCCAGGCCCTGACGAAGGTCTACCGGCAGAACTGCGGCGCGTGCCACGGCAACCTCGGCAGCCCCGCCCTGACGCACACGTGGATCAACCTGACGCGGCCCCAGTTCAGCCGCGTCCTGAACGCTCACCTTGCCCAAGACGCCGGCGGCATGGGCATCACCAGGAAAAAGGGCGCCCTCTCGCCGCCCGTGTTCGCGAGCACGAGCGACCCGGTCTACGCGTCGCTGCTCGCGGCGATCCAGGCCGGCAAGAAGGCGCTCGACTCCAAGCCCCGCATGGATATGGCCGGCGGTGTGGCGATCCCGCAGGAACGCGATTTCGGCAAAACGTTCTGAGCGGCCCGACTTGGGCCGCTTGAACTTGTCGCCCAGCGGGGCCGTGGACCTGCCGCGCCATGGACCCCGGAACGGTTTCGGCATTCAAGGAGCATGACATGCGACGTCGGGAGTTTCTGAAGACGACGGGCCTGGCGACGGGGGGCGCGCTCCTCGGCCGCCGAGGATTGCTCGCTGCGCCCGGAGAGGCTTCGGGCCGCCCACCCAACCTCCTCGTGATCATCACCGATCAGCAGTTCGCCGACGCCATGAGTTGCGCCATCGGTCGCGACTACATCCACACGCCGCACATGGACTCGCTGGCGGCAACCGGCATGCGGTTCACGAGGGCGTACTGCGCGAATCCGCTGTGCGTGCCGTCGCGGGCATCCATGTTCACAGGGCGTTACCCGCACGAAGTGGCGATTCAGACCAACTCGAGCCGCAAGGTCGATCCCGACGCGTTGCCCTGCATGGGCCGCATCTTCAAAACCGCCGGCTACGACACGGGCTTCTTCGGCAAGTGGCACATGCCCTTCCACGAGAAGAAGAGCCAGGAGCACGGGTTCGACACCTACGTGGGCGGCCCCGGCCGCTACAGCGGCGTGCCGGCCGCCGAGTTCATCCGAAAGGGCCGCGACCGGCCGTTCCTGGCGGTTGCCTCGTTCCTCAACCCGCACAACATCTGCGAATGGTCCCGCAGCCAGACGCTGCCGGGCGGGCCGATCGGCGACCCGCCGCCCCCCGAGAAGTGTCCGCCGCTTAAGGCCAACACGGATCCTCCGGCAAACGAGACCGACACCATGAGCCACATGAGGCGGTCGTACCAGGCGCACCGCCTCTTCCCCGTGGGGCACTTCGATGACAAGAAGTGGCGGCAGTATCGCTGGGCCTACTACCGGCTGGTCGAGAAAGTCGACCAGCGCGTGGGCACCGTCCTGGACGCCCTTCGCGAGACCGGCCAGGAGGAAGGCACGGTCGTCGTCTTCCTGAGCGATCACGGCGAGTGCCACGGCGCTCACCGGTGGAACCAGAAGACCGTGTTCTACGACGAGTCGGCACGAGTGCCCCTCATCATCAGCCGGAAAGGCGCGACCTCAAGCGGCACGTGCGATGCGCTGGTCCAGACGGGGGTGGACCTGATCCCGACGCTCTGCGATTTCGCGGGGTTCCGCGCGCCGAAGGGGCTGCCCGGAGAAAGCCTCAAACCGCTCGCCCTGGGAGGCGCCGCCGGGGGCCGCCCGTACATCGTCGCGTCGAACCACATGGTCCAGTGCGAACCCGTCGACGGCATCCTGTTGCAGCCCGACGGCCGCATGGTCCGCAGCGACCGGTACAAGTACTGCCTGTACAGTCTTGGGAAACGGCGTGAATCGCTCGTCGATATGCAGGCGGACCCGGGCGAGATGGTCAACCTGGCCGGGAAGCGCGAGTGCCGCGAGGTCCTGCTGACACACCGCGCCCACCTTCGCGAGTTCGCCCGGAAGCACGCCGACAAGGTAGCCCTGGCCATGCTCCAGGGGCTGGATGCGCCGAACACGTGAGAGGGTGGATTTGGCGCCGGGTGCGCGCGGGGCTATCCGCTCGCCTCGACCGCAGGTGTGGCCAACTCCTCGCTCTGGCTGGTGACGTCCGGCCAGGTCACGACGCGGTTTCGCCCGAGGCCTTTGGCGCCGTAGAGGGCCTCGTCGGCTCGAGCGATGACTTCGTCAACGGTGTTGTTCTGCCCCGGTTCCGCCACGGCCACACCGAAACTCGCCCGCACCCGGAGTTCCAGTTTGCCGTGCTTCACGGGACTCTCCTGAAGGGCCAGGCGAAGTTGCTCGGCTACCATGGCCGTGCTCGCCAGGTCGGCCTCCGGCGTGACGACCAGGAACTCCTCGCCGCCGTACCGGACCAGAATGTCGCTGGCGCGGACGCGTTCCTTCAACACCTTCGCCACGTGCGCCAGCACCACGTCGCCGACCTGATGCCCGTGCGTGTCGTTGACTCGCTTGAAGTGGTCGAGGTCGAGCATGATGAAACCAAGTGGGGTGTGGTTTCGACGGGATCGGGCCATCTCGCGCTTGAGGTGGAGTGTGGCCTGGCGGCGGTTCAGCAGTTCGGTCAGGAAGTCGATCTCGGCCAGCCGCCGGAGGTGCCGGTTATCCTGCTTCAGTTCGCGCTTGTCGCCTTCCAGATCGCGAATCCAGAACAGAATGCCCAGGAACAGCCCCAGGTACCCCAGGACGTGGATGTACATCGTCTCGCGTGCGACAGCCACCTTGCTCAGGGCGCCGCTGGATGACAACTGGCCGAGTTGCAGCGCCTCGCCGGCAACGACGCACAGAATGCCCAGGATTGCCGCCCAGTGCGTACGCGGCCGGGCACCCAAACGGCGGCCGAAAACCAGCAACGACACCGCCGCACCCACCAGGACGATCATGCGAACCAGGCCAATTGAAACGGTGGTGGTATCCACGCGACACTCCCCGCATCCCCAAACGCGCATTACCTGTTGGCTACCGTGGTGTTATCGGCTTGGGGCCCAGCGCGGCTTTAGAATTGGTGGAAAGGTCGGCCCGGTGGCAGGCAGGTGCCTGCTTGATGGCGTCCGGGAACATCTTGCCGACGACCGGAAACGCAATAGAATCATCGAAAAGGCCCGCGATGGTCGTGGGCGGAAATCCATAGGGGAAATCCCGGTCTACAACGCGCCGCAGAAGTAGCCCGCGAACTGGACGGAAAATGCGTATGATGTCCGCCGATCTAAAGACTCCAGGAAGCGGGAGGGCCATAATGCATAGAGCATCGGCAATGCCGGCGGTGCTGGCCATAGTGGTTCTCCTCGCGCCATTGGCGTGCGGCGCGGGAGGCGGCTCCCCGGAACCCGGGCTCCTGCAGCTCTTCCCCGATTCCAAAGCCCCAACATCCTATGGGAAGGAGAGCGAGTTCTCCGTGCAGACCACCTTCCGCCCCTGGGAACGCAACTGCAAGTGGCACCCGGGGCTGGATGAACGAAGCGTCTTCCACGCGCTCCTGCAACACAAGTCCGTCGAGGAGCGGAACTGGGAACTGGGGATCGGCAAGGGGGGCCAGATCTACTCCATGTACTCCTCGTTTGGGGAGGCAATGCCCCCCCAGACTCTCGAGAGCCGGTGGATGGACGAGGTGTGGCAGTTCACCACGATCTACGGCCGTCGTCACGGCACGGACCTGCCGCGGGAGCTGCATCCGCAAGGGAACGCGTTTGTCCACCAGTCGGGAATCTACACTCGCGGCAAGGATGCCAAGCCCTTCTACTCGCCCATTCTGGCGACCAGGCACGATCCGAAGTGCCGCGCGTATTCCGTCGTGTCGTGGGGCCAGACGCCCACCGCGAGCATCAACCGCAGCGGCATTCTCGTCTATGCCCGGTATCGCGACTTGGGCGAGGGCGCGATCGAAGTCACCTACATCATCTACAACTTCGAGAACGAACCGATGAGCAATCTGAGCCCGTGGGGCGGTGTTCGGACGTCGGTGTTCCCCGAGCACGTCGTGTCGAAACCCGACGGCGGCTACCGGTTCTTCGACCCGTTCAACTACGGCTACAAAGGCTGCCGGATCAACTTCGAGGAGACCGGCGGCTGGGCTGCCGCCGTCCAGAATGCCGAGAACCCGGCCGGCTACGCCATCGGCGTCGTCTTCGGCCGGAATCTCGACAGGAAGGGCGAGCATGCCGGCAAGCCCCGCTATGATTGCGGCGACAGTCGGCACGGCACGCGAGACTACACCGTGCAAGCCACGGTCATCAAGATCAAGGACAGGCCCTTCACCCCCCACCTGCTGAGAATGTACTTCGTCATCGGTACGCTCCAGACCGTGGCGAAGAAGGCCAACCAGCTTCTGGCCTTCGCCGACTATGAGCCGCTCGACTTCAGCGAGAACCGCACGCCGCTCATCCCCCTGTACGCCAAGCCGGTTCGCGGTGGGAAGCCCGTGCTCACGAAGCAGCGTCCCGGCAACGCCGGTGCGCATCCCGTATGCAAGGTCTACGCATACCCCGTGACGGGCTCGCTTCCGTTGTTTGTGATCAGGGACACCCCCTCCGGGCGCCAGTTCGTCACCACCGACCCCTATGCAGGATGCGAACGCGAGCCGTTCCAGAATCCCTTCACGCCGGGCGACCCCAGGCACGAGAAATACCAGAACCGGACGATCTACCACGCATACCGCCGGAAGACAGACTGGGTGGAGTTGCTGGGATTCGTCATCCCGACCGACGGGACGTCGGCCAAGAGCGCCGGCGCCGAGCGGCTTGCCGGCATTGGCGGGGTATCGGAGAGCTTCGAGGCCGGCGAGGGGAAGGACGCGGACGCTCTTCTGGTCACTCCAGCGGACCCGTAGGGCGCCGTTGCGGTTCCAGGATGATACGGGGCCGGCGTCACTTGCGGAATACGGTGTTGCCCGTCTTCCCGACGGGCAGCGACATCGGCCCAAAGGGAGTGTTCACGTCCATCGCGCCCTTCAGGCTGTAACCGCTCCCCTTGCCGGCAAGCATCTGGACGACCGCCAAGCCGAAGTTCTGCGGCGCGAACGAGATGGGGATCTCCACGGTCCCGGCCCCGCCGTCGGCCTCGAAGCGGACGGCCTTCGCCAGAGAACTCTCGGCCACGCCCACACCGCCCAACGACAGCGCGTAGGCGAACGTCGAGAGATCCACGGGGAACTGGTTGCGATTGACGACGGCCAGCGTCACTTGGCCGGCAGCCTTGTCCAGCGCCACGCTCGACCACCGGATTTCCCGGACCTCCACGTCAGGGGCCGTCGGGACCGGCAACTTCCCCGCCTTCCTCAGCGGCAGCCGCAAGGGTCCCGCACCGGGGACATCCACCGACAGGCCCATCTCGGCATCGTAGGGAACCACCGAGCCCGGCCGCACCCCGCTCAACGACTTCAGCACCTCTGCATACACCATCCTGGCCGGGAGCCTGACGATCTGTTTGCTCCGAGCCGGCACCGTTCCCTGAAGTGCTGCTTTCCCGGAGAGAAAAGCGCGGCCGGTGCTCGCGAGGCTGTAATCGGCGTTCGCCAGTGGCAGAGGCACACGGTAGGGGTTTTCAATCTCCACGTCGAAGAACAGCGTGGCCGCCTCCAGGCTCGCGTCGCCAAGCGAGACGGCCGTAACCCGCGCCTTCGGCGTCTCCAGATTCAGCATGTCTCGCATCTGAGCGCAGCCGGTCAGGGCCAAAGACGCCGCCACAAGCACGCACCAGGGAAACCAGCCCTTGCCAACACGGATGGCTCGCATGACACACTCCTCCCTTGCGGTTCCATCGGCACAAGTCGCAGCGCGGCCAAGTGCACGACGCGTTCATTGTACGGCGGGCGGGCGTTCACGGCCAGGGATGACCGGCGGCGTCACGATCGCGCCCGAGGCACCAGACCCGTGTCGGTTGAACGCGGCATCCCCGCATTCAGGGCGCAGACCGACTACCCCCACGTTCGCGCGTGCTCGTACTCCTCGGAAGTGAACGGTGCATCGTGGAACAACCGGTCCGCCACGCCGCGGGAATCCGCATACGCTCGAGTTCTTGAGTGGTCAGACCGCCCGCGCGCCGACTACGGCGGAGGCGCGTTGTGCCCGTTCAGCGCCTGCAGAACCCCCTGAACCTTATTCGCAGTGTCCTGGTCAACGTTCTGGTTCAGGAAGTTGGTGATCGACTCCTGGTTAATCACGACCGGCGGCTTCTTGGGCTTCTCCGGCGGCGGAGTGGGGGTCGGCGGCGGCGTGGCTGGGGTCACGTCCAGACGGATCGCCTTGAAGTGCGTGTAACTGACGTACGGTCTGTCTTGCGGGAGCGGCGAGTTGTTATCGGTAATCGACACAAGCCGTCCGGAAGGCCATCTCCAGGGTAACGACCCCACACCACCGGGCTGCCTGATCCAACCGGTCGGCGTGATCCTCATGGCCTTGTTGTCCGGGACACCCAGCGTCCCCACCGCGGACGTCCACCCGAGGTAACACCTCGTGTGCCCGACCGCCCCGAGTCGGAAGTCGGGATCGCAGTTCAGCCGGATCATTCCCGTCCTTCCCAGGGGGCCGTGGTTGGCCAAGGCGGTGCCCGGCAGCAAAAGGACCGCGGCCAGGACCGCAGCAGACGCAATCGCCAGAACCCATGTCGCACGCCGTTGCATGGCTGGACCTCCTTTTCGACTCGCCCTGCCCGCAGGCCGCAGCCGCGCGTCCTCAGACGCAGTTCGACCCGCAAGGCACAACATGCTCTGACCTTTGCCGACCGGCCCGCGTGCCGGTCAGAACTCGCACAGAATCCCTCCCGTGTACACGTGCTGGTTGTAGCCGTACTCGGGGATGTTCGACCCGTTCCACCTGGCTTCGTAGCGCATGAACAACGTAACGCCTTTGCCCAGCGGACGCGTAAACTCCGCACTTAACACGTGGACGTTGTCCTCGCGGGAAAACGCCCACCCAAACGGTCCCGCCACGCTGTTGGGCTCGTGGTAGTCGTTCCAGATGCGCGTGTACCCCACCTCCAGGTTCACGTCGCACGGAAGCGGATGGGCCCCGAACACGAAGACCGCATCGCCGTCGTAGTCGAAGTCCGACCCCTCGGCCCGGTTGTACGTGTGGTAGTAGCCGCAGCGCGTCCGCAGGTCTGTCTCCGGCACCGCCACGAACCACGTGATCATCAAGGTGTGGGCATCCGCGTCGCGGTCCTGCTGACGCCGGCGAGGCGAGCCGAAGAGAAAGTCCTTGTTGTGGTAGATGTAGGCCCCTTCCACCACCACCGCCTCGGAGCATTGATACGCCAGCGTCCCGCGTGCCATCACCTGGTTCAGGAACGGCTGCCGACCCACTCGCGCGTACAGGTCGGCCACCGTCACCGTGCCGAAGAGGCGGTCGGTGAAGCGGTGGTCGTACTCCGCGAACCAGTAATTGCTCATCAGGTCGGCCCCGTGGGTGTCGTTCTCGCCGTGCAGATCGCTCTGGAGCGTATAGCCGACCGTCAAGGCGTCGTTTTCCTGGTTGATGAGTTCGTATGTGGCGCCGAGCCCCATCGTGGCAAAGGTGGTTCCGTCGCGGCGGATGTCCCCGGGCAAGGGCGCCCCCCCCGGCAACCCGCTGTCGCCCGCCGCGATGGCGTTCGAGTTGTAGCCGCCCCCCAGCATCAGCGTGATGTGCCAGGGCTTGTCCTCACCCGGCTCGGCGGGCGGCTGTCCGGGCGGCCCGCCGCGCACGTCGGCCATCCCTTCGAGGGCGTCCGCCATCCGGTCCAGGTGCCCCGTCACGCCGGCCCCGTCGTTTCGGGCGGCGGCGAGCATCGCCAGGTAGAACTGCGACGAGATCGTCAGGCCGGCATCGCGGCGGATGGCCTCCTTCAGGCACGCATCGGCCTGGTCGTACTGCTTCAGGCCCATGTGGGCCCGGCCCAGCAGTTCGCTCGTCTTGCCGACGCCGGGCTTGGCCGCGTCGTACGCCTGCAGCCGCCCGATCGCGTCAGCGAACCGGTTCGTCCCAAGCAGGGCCCAGCCCATCTCGAGGTCGAGGCCGGGCGTCTTCGCGCCCTTCCCCTGGGCCGCCTGCAGTTTCGGCAGCGCCTCGGCGTGCCGCGACAGACGATTCAGGGCCGCGCCCTGGAAGTACAGCGCGCCGGCGTCGTTCGGATCGGCGTTGGCGGCGGCGTCGAACGTCGCCAGGGCGCCGTCCGTGTCCCCCTTCGCCAGCAGCGCCCTGCCCTCGCCGATGAGTCTCTGCGATTGAGGCGATGCCTGAGCCGAGACCGCAAGCGTCAGCACCACCGCCGCAAGCAGCACATTCACGGCGCGACCCACAACACGCGTTGACAGAGTTAGCCTGGCCATAGCGAACTCCTATCTGATCCCCACACAGAAACGGCGCAGTTTCACCTTCGGAAACCGTGCCTGCCTGTGCCGCACCCTTGCATGCGACACGCGACGTGCCTCACTTCACGGAGAGAGATGTGCCGGCGCCCTCGTACAGACCCGAGATGAGCAACGGCCTCCCGTGCATCGCCCCGGCCATCCGCTCTCGGCTCTCGGAAACGTAATCGACCGCACAGGCAGCACAAATGCAAGTCTTTTTTCGCCCGTTCCTGATACGGCAACGCCACATGATGCCCTTGCAAGGCGGGTTTCCGTACCCACCGCACTCAAGGCTGCGTTCTCGCCCCACCCGGAGGGGCCCTCAACGGCGTCCAGATGAAGTTGCCGCTTGACAGCGGCCGTATCCGTGTTATCCTTGCATAGGATTTTTTTGATGAAGGTCTGTGGGGCAGTGGTCGTATAATAAAGCAAGCGGCTGAGGCCTTTCGCGGGCACTCGCCCGATGTGCAGCCGCGTCTGTAAGGATGTGGCGCAAAGCAAGTCTGGTGATCGCTGGGACGTTGCCTCTGTCAGGGAATGGGAGGGAATCGTCATGAAGACCAGATTCCGCACGCGACGGCCGACACCGACAGCGGCCGCCTGGCTCTTGCTGGTCCTGCCCGTGCTCCTTGTTGCCGGCTCACTGCTTACGGCGGTCCAGACCGTCGAGGGCGGGTGAAGCGGCGGCTACTCGGGCGCCACGGCGGCGCGCACACGCACGACCACTTCTGCAGAGTTTGTCCAATGGGGCGCCACGGTCACCGGCATGGGCCCCTGCCTGACCATGACGGTCCTGCCCGCAGGCAAGGAAAAGAAGCCCGTCACGATCACCGTCCCGAACGCGGACATGACCAAGAAGGCCCGGACCTTCGACCCGCCGGCCGCCGTCAAGACCCTCGCCGGCCAGGTCAAGGTGGGCGATACCGTCAGCGTCACCTACGAAAGCACACGCACCACCTGCACCCTATGCAGCGTCTCGGCCTCGGGCAGTACCAACACCGAAGACACGCCGTTCACCTTCGTCGCCGTCCGCCGAATCCAGCACGCCGGAAAGCCCTATCAGGCCGTCTGTGCCGCCAGGGGAAGCCTCACGTGGAACTTCCTCATTCCCAACGGCGACTCCGGCCCCGACCCCGAACTCTTGAAGAAGACCAAGGAACTCCGTCGCGGCAACCAGATCAAACTCACCTATGAGCCGTTTCAGTACACGTTCCAACTCAAGGACATCGAGGTCGTGCCGAAGGCGGCCGAATAGGCACGACGCCCACTGAGCCTGCACCGCCGATCCTCTGCGCGATGCGGGCTCAGTGTCTGTTGGCGAGCACGACACGCGCCCTTTTAGCCGCGACCCGCCTGCCCGCCGAAGCCTTGGCGGAGGCGGGAAGGGCAGCGCGCCGCTGACCCAAGCACGCCCTCCTCCACCCACAGCCCACGCCGCACGAAAACCATTTCGACCGACACGAGACACGCCCCGAACCGGTTGGTATGATAGGCACCACTTGGCCACACGAACACGAGCCATCCTGTCAAGGAGACGATCATGCGGCGTTACCGGCTTCCCATTCTGACGCTGAGCCTCACCCTGGTGGCGCTCGTCGGCGCGTCGGTCCATTCCGGCGAAGCCGGGAAGATGACCGACGCCCAGCGCGAGGAGTTCATCAAGAACTTCAACCGCACCGGCATGGACACCACGCCCGGCGACGCCATGTTCCTG
>DATKXP010000530.1:0-4842 GCA_035529015.1 Phycisphaerae bacterium
AGGATGCCGGCCGACTTGACGCTTTCCGAGGGGGCGGGCAGCACGTGTGCCTCCAGGCCCATGGGATGGGGCAGCCTGGCGGCGGGGTCGATGCCGGCCAGTTGATAGATGCTGCCCAGCAGGTCCACCGGATACACCGGCCGTTCCTTGACGTTCTCTGCCTTGGCATCCGAGGAGCCGACCACGCGACCGCCCTTGAATCCGCCGCCGGCGACCAGGACCGAGAAGACCTTGCCGTAATGGTTTCGTCCGCCGTTCCAGGGCGGCTGATAGTCCACCTTGGGACCCCGGCCGAACTCGCCGCAACACCAGACCAGCGTGCTTTCCAGCAGGCCGTGGTCCTTGAGGTCCTGAAGCAGCATGGCGAGTCCCTGGTCGAGTTGGGGCACCTGGCGTCTCATGGTCTGGAAGTGGTTCTTGTGCGTGTCCCAGCCTCCGGGGTAGTTGATGACGACGTAGGGCACGCCGGTTTCGACCAGCCGCCGTGCCACCAGGCAGTCCTGGCCGAAGGTGTGTCGGCCGTACCGGTCGCGCAATTCGGTCTTCTCCTTGGAGAGGTCGAAGACGTCTTTGCCGGCGCCCAGGATCAGGCCGTAGGCCTCTTTTTTTGCGTCCTCCGCCGCCACCACCTGGGGACTGGCCGCCATGGCGCTGCCCATCGTGTTCATCTTTCCGAGCAGTTCGCGCCGGGCCTTCTGGCGGTCGTCGGTGATTGCCCTGGCGATCACGCCCTCCACCTCGAAGCGGGATGCGTTCGGGTCGCCGCCCGTGGCAAAGGGCTTGAACTTGGGCCCGAGGAAGCCCTCTTCGGAAAACCGGCCCTGCGCCTTGGTCAGCACGACGTAGGGCGGAATGATCCCCTCGTATCCGGGGCTCTTGAACAGGGCGAAGACGGCCCCGACGCTCGGATAGGCCAGCCGCTCGCCCGGCGCGTGGCCGGTCTGCATGAGGTAGGCCGCCGTTTCATGGCCGTTGTTCCCGTGGGTCATGCTGCGGATGAGGGAATACTTGTCGGCCTGCTTGGCCAGTTCGGGGAAAATGGCGCCGATCTGGATGCCGTCCACGTTGGTGGGGATCACCTGACTGAACTCGCCCATGTACTCGCGGCCGGAGTCGGGTTTCGGGTCCCAGGTGTCGTTGTGCGACATGCCGCCCCAGAGGAAGATCTGGATGACCGACTTGGCCTTGACCTTGCCCTGTGGGCCGGCATTGGGTTTGGCGGGAGCCTTGTCCGGCGCCGCCGCAGCCCAGGCGTGCGAGCCCGCACGCTGGGTCAGCACGAGGCCTGCTGCTCCGCAGAGCCCCCGGCGCAGGGCCTCGCGCCGCGAAAGCCGCGCGCCATTGACGGTATTGGGTTTCGGGCTCATGTTTGGCCCTCCTCCTCATTGGAACGGATCGGTTGTTCCACGTTCACCTCGACAACTCGGACGGAGTCAATGCCGATACAGGAACTCGATGCTGTTGATCAAGGACCAGGTGATGTCGATCCAGTCGTTGCGCGCCAGCGTTTTGGCCGGTTTGGCGCCCTGGCGGGACCCGCTCGGCGCAACAGCGCTGGCGTATCCCAGCGCGTTTTGGACCTCTTCCGGGGTCGGGAGGCGCGAAAGGACGGTCAGGAAGAGTTCCTCCAGGGTCTCCTCGGGTTTGCGTTTGGCTTCGAAGATCGCTTTGAGACGGGGGCTCTGCTCCAGTTTGCGCTGGATATGGCTCGAATTCAGCATGTGCAGCCACTGGGCGGGGACCGGCTTGTTCTCGCGTTCGTTCTCCATGCCCGTGGCCCGCGCCGACCGCCCGAACAGGGCCAGGAAGGGACTGGTGATGCTTCCGTCCGCAAGGGCAACGGCCGTCATGTCGTGGGGAATGTAGGTGAACGGCTCCGGGATGGGGCTGACATACAGGTCCGACGTGCCGGTGATCTGGTTGACGGCGTCGATCAGCACTTCGGCATCCAGGCGGCGCAGGGGATAGGAGGCGAACTGGATCTCGGCCTGCGGCGTGTTGGAGCGCGGCATGGAAGATAACTGATAGGTGTTGGAATTCAGGATCAGCCGGTACAACCGCTTCAGATCATATTTCCCCGCCACGAGTTCCTTCTCCAGACAGGCCAGCAGCGCCGGATTGCCGGGGGGGTTATCGCTGCGGATGTCGTCCGGCTCGTGGATGATGCCGCGCCCCAGCAGCCACGCCCACACGCGGTTGACGACGCTGCGCGTGAACCAGGGGTTCTTGGGCGTGATGAGCCACTCGGCGAACACTTCCCGCGGATCGCGGTCGGGCGGCAACTGGATCTTCGTGCCGTCGGGGAAGATGGCCTTAAGCGGCCCGCTGGGTGCGGGCGGCGGAGTCGGTGCCGGCGCCTCGCCGGCGGCAGGTGGCGTCGTCGGTGCCGGCGCCTCGGTGGCAACGGGTGGCACGCTGGAGCGGAGGGGGTCCCAGAAGACGTGCTCCTCCTTCCACTCGCGCGTGGGCTTGTAGCCGATCTGCGAAAAGAAGACCGCCAGGCCCGGCGCGCGATCCTTCGGCCAGGATTCCACGCGCGACCCCATGAACGTCAGGGCCACCGCGGCGGCGATGCCGTCGGGCGTCCTGTTCTGGATAGCCCGGTAGAAGTTGACCGGGGCCGCGCGGAAGTTGCTGCCGCTTGACGTGAGCATCTCCCGGACGAACTGGTCATACGGCTTGTTTGCGGCGATCGACGCGCGGACCCAGCGGTGATAGGCCTGGGCGGCATTGGGCCAGAGGTTGACGGGGAATTCCGCCTTGATGCGGAGGACGTCGCCCCATTTCATGGCCCAGTAATCCGCGTATTCGTCCCGCTCCAGGAGACGGTCAATCAGCGCGCTGCGCTTGCTCCCCGTGTTCGGATCCCGCAGGAAATCGCCGGCCTCCTTCGCCGTGGGCAACGTGCCGATGACGTCCAGGTACACGCGCCGCACAAACACCGCGTCGGAGCAGAGGACCGGCTGAATCTTCAACGACGACAGTTTGGCGAATACGATGCGATCGATCTCGTTCGCAGCGGACGGCGGAGTGGGGCTTTCAAACAGGTTGGGCGACGCTCCGAACGCCACCGTGGCCGTCGCCACGAAGACCACTGCCGAGATGATTGGCGTCTTCATCATGTTTCGTACCCGGGGTTTCCCAGTTCGCCTTGCCAGGGTGCGCCGCCGGGCCGTTCGTCCACGGTCATACGGTCTTCCCGGCGCTTGCGCCCGCACTGTATGTGAATGTTGCCTGGCGGGCAGAAGTTCCTCGGAATCTGCCGCGGGTGACTGTGTTAAGGATAGGCCTTGCGGCCCGCCCCAGTCAAGTCCTGAGAGTTCTGTAGAATGGCACCTCCTCTCGTCGGGCGGCGGCCGCGCAGCGAATGACTGTTACTCTGTCAACTTCCCTCCGATCCAGGCAAGTGGCACCCGCGTCGGAAAAGCCGTAGGACCTTTCTGGAAACGGCACCAGGGCGGTCCTCCGGCAGCCGTTCCCGAACGATGGCCGCAATGGCTTCGACCTTGCTTTCGTACTCGGTTTGGGACATACTGGTGCAAGCAGGCGAGGTGGCAGTCGTAAGTGGGTGGTTTTCGGCGTACAAGGCAATTTCGCCTTTTTGTCCTCCTGGTGGCCTTTCCATGCCACCAGGAACAGGCATGAACGGCGTTCGCGGCGGCCTGGGAAGGCCGCCGCGCGGAACGTAGCGTAGTCGCGTTAGGAGCGGCAGCGCTTTTCCCTACAAGGAGGAGGTCGCAGGTTCGGGTCCTGTGACGCCCGCCAGGGCTGCGTTTGCCGTTGGTCGGCGGCATCCAAGTCCAAGGAACGGTCCGGTCAGGAGGAGGCAGCGATGCGAGAAGCAGCGTTACTCTGTGTGGCGATGGTTATCGCAGCCGTCGTCGTGGCCGGCTGTGAACTCGTGGCAGACCGGTCGGCGATAACGCCGACTCAGGCCGCCAGCGACCTCGTTCTGCCGGCCGGCGAGACCGGCGCGTCTGTGACGGAGCAGCACTTCGTGACGAACTGGCTGATGCTTGGCCCGATGACCTTCAAGGAAGAGGACTTCGGCGGCGGCCACCAGCAGCCTTCGGCCGATCAGGAGTTCGTCAAGAACGAGGGCCGCCTCGACGGAACGCAGACGCCGCCTCAGGGCGCCACGTGGCAGGAGAACCGGTTCACGAGCGCCGAGGGCGACGGTCGCGTGGACCTCGACGCCTTCTACAACCAGGCCGACCACGCCGCCGCCTATGCGGTCGCGTGGCTGACGTGCCCGGCCGCCGTCAAGAACGCGAAACTCTACGTCGGCAGCGACGACTACCTCAAGATCTGGGTCAACGGCAAACGGGTTCACACCTACAAGACCGAACGCCGCGCGGCCGAGGCCGATCAGGACTGCGTGACCGGCATCTCCCTGAAACAGGGCTACAACCGCGTCGTCGTCAAGTGCGTGGACGTGGTGCTCGGCTGGAACTTCTACTTCCGTCTGACCGACGCTCAAGGCCGGCCCATCGCCGTCAAGGCTGCTGCGAAGGCAGGGTGACCGTGGCCCGGTCGGCCGGTTTAAGGAGAGGGGGATAGGGGCGGTGCGCCGGCGCGCCGCTTCTCGTGAAAGGGGATGCGTTTGAGAACCGCCGCCGTTTTCATCGTGGTCGTCCTCCTGGCAGCAGGGGTTTTTGAATCGCCCGCCCGTGCCGACGACGCGAACTGGCCGCGCTTTCGCGGGCCGAACGGGCAGGGCATCGGCCAGGCCGAGGCCATTCCGGTCACGTGGACCGAGAAGGACTACAACTGGAAGGTCGAGTTGCCGGGCGGCGGCCATTCCTCCCCCGTCATCTGGGGCGAGAAGGTCTTCGTGACGTG
>DATKXP010000531.1:0-22920 GCA_035529015.1 Phycisphaerae bacterium
GCGCGTCCCCCAGATAAGGTACTCGGGGCCCATGATGGCGGCCCCGCCGCTGACGGTCATGTCCACGACGCGGCCGTTGGTGCCCGTGGCGACGACGTGCAGGTGGTCCTCGGCGTCGCCGACGGCGGTCACGCGCTTCAGGTCGCTCCAGAGCGTCTTGAGCGGAGCGTCGAGCATCCGGAGCAGGTGATCCACGAGATGCGGTCCCCAGTTGAGCATCTGCCCGCCGCCGAACCGCTTGAGCGTCTGCCAGTCGTCGCGCCGGGCGTACCCACCGCGCATCAGCCGCACCTCGAACACGTCACCCAGGATGCCGGAGGCCATGATCTCGCGGATGTGCAGAAACGCCGGCTCGTTGCGGCGATTGTGGCGGATGAAGAGCCTGCCCTTCGACCGCTTCGCCGCCGCCGCCAGCCGCTTCGCCTCGGCGTAATCGACGGTGATCGGCTTCTCCTGGAAGACGTGCTTGCCGGCCGCCAGCGCCATCCTCGCGTGCTCCAGATGATCGGCGCTCCGCGTTGCGACCGCCACCATCTCGACGTTCCTATCGGCCGCCAGGTCTTCGGCCCGTCGGTAGACGGGGCAGTCGTACCTGGCGGCGAAGCGGTCGCGCTTCGCCTTGAGCGTGTCGCAACCGGCGACGATCTGGAACAGGCGCTCCTTGCCTTCGAGTTCCTGACAGTGCATGCCCCATCCGGCCCGTCCCAGGCCGAGGATTCCCAGGCGGATGGGTTTCGGCTTTGCCATGGTGCATTCCTCTTGCGGAGATTCCCGCGACCAAGGTCGCGGCTCGGACCCTGACCGTCGGCCACGATGAAGGTGCGGCGATTATAGAGAGGGCACGAGGGTGGAGCAAGCGCTGCCCGGCCGCGCGGCAAGAAGCCATTCCACAACTTGCGCGGCGGGTCTCCGTACCCGCCGCGGATAGGTGCTGTTAAGCGCGGTGGGTACGGAGACCCACCGCGCAACACTTTCGGACCGCCTTACGCCTCGGCGGCGACGCGTTCGAGGATGGCGCCTACGCCGTCAAGCGAGGCGGCCTGCCACGTCGCGGCGTCGGACCAGTCCGTCGGCTCGGCCGCCAGCGCGATGGTCCGGACGCCGGCGCCGGCGCCCGCTTCGATGTCGAACCGGAAGTCGCCCACGACGACCGTCTCAGCCGCGCCGGTGCCGCACGCCTCCATCAGATCGTGCACGCCCGCGGGGCTCGGCTTCGGCTTGTTGTCCTCACGGGCCACGGTCGCATCGAACGCGAGGCCGTGCCGCCGGACGGCATGCTCGACGCTTGCCCGGCTGTTCCGCGTCAGGACCGCCACCTTGATGCCCCGCGCGCGAAGCCGGCCGAGCAGTTCCTCGGCGCCCGGCATGAGTCGTGAGTCCCCTGCGGCCGCGGCCTCGTGCCGGTCGATGATGCGGTTGGCCCTCGCGCGCTCGGCGTCGGTCAGGGGGCCCATGGCTTCGAGGATGGGCACGCCCTGCGGCAGTCCGATCTCGGCGCGAATCGCGTCAAAGTCCAACGGCGTCACCAGCAGTGTGCCGTCCAGGTCGAAGATGACGAGTTTCAGGGCCATGGTGCCGCTATGATGCCAGGTGCCCGGCCGGGCGTCAACGCCCCGGTCGCTGCTGCGTCTTGCTTTTGGCCGGTCCAGGCCTATAATCGCTCCCTTAATCGGCAGGCGTGATGCCTTCTTTGGGGATCGGCTTTGGCCAAGACCCTGGGGGAACTGGCCGAGTTGGTGGGCGGCAGGCTCGACGGAGACCGTGCGCGCCAGGTCACCGGCGTGGCTTCCCTTGCCGAGGCGGGGCCGGACGACGTGGCCTTCGTCATCCTGACCCGTTACCGGGACGCTGCAGCCGCCTCGAAGGCCGCGTGCCTCGTGGTCCCTGACGACTGGCCGGCCGGTGCCGCATCGGCCGCAACCCTCTACGTGGCCGACCCCAACCGTGCGATGAGCCGCATCGCCGAGGCGCTGTGCCCGCCGCTTCCGCAGCCCGCGCCCGGCGTCCATCCCACGGCCTCGGTGGCCGGGACCGCCGTGCTGGGGCAGGGCGTCCACGTGGGGGCGTGCGCCGTCGTGGGCGAGGGCGTCCGCATCGGCGACCGGACACGCTTGCGCGCCGGTGCCGTCGTGGCCGACGAGGCGGTGATCGGCGAATACTGCGACATCCACTCCGGCGTCGTTATCCGGGAACGTGTTCGCATCGGCAGCCGCGTGGTCATCCACGCGGGGTCGGTCATCGGAAGCGACGGGTTCGGCTACCTGAGCGGCGACGGCGGCCCTGAAAAGATCCCCCAACTTGGGACGGTCGAGATCGGCGACGATGCCGAACTCGGCGCCTGTGTGACGGTGGACCGTGCCCGGTTCGGCGCCACGCGGATCGGCCCCAAGGTAAAGATCGACAACCTGGTTCAGATCGCCCATAATGTGGAAATCGGCGAGGCCACGATCATTGTGGCTCAGGTGGCCATCGCGGGGAGCACGCGGATCGGCCGCGGCTGTCAGATTGCCGGGCAGGCCGCCATCGACGGGCACCTGGTCGTCGGCGACGGTGCCCGCATCGCCGCCAAGGCCGGTGTGACGAAGGACGTGCCGGCCGGCACCGACGTGAGCGGGTACCCGGCGGTGCCGCACCGCGAGCACCTGCGTCACGAGGCGGGGCTGCGGCAGATGGCGGACGTGCTCGAGCGGCTTAAGCGCGCCGAGGCACGCCTGGCACGACTCGATTCCGAGGACGAAGCGTGAACCGGCGTCAACGGACCATCTCGCTCGAGGCCGAGATCGAGGGGCACGGCCTGTTCACAGGCCAGCCGGTGCACCTGCGTCTGAAGCCGGCCCCGGCGAACACGGGCCTGGTGTTCCGTCGGCTCGACCTGGGCGAGGAGGCCACCGTCCAGGCTTCGATCGGGTCGGTCGCCAAGCGGTTCCAGCGGACGGCGCTCGAGAACGGCGAGGTGGGCGTCGAGACGGTCGAGCACCTGCTGGCGGCCCTGGCGGGGCTCGGCATCGACAACCTCTACGCCGAACTCGACGCGCCCGAACTGCCCACCGGCGACGGCTCGGCCGCCGACTACGTGCGGCTCCTGCGGCAGGCGGGCATCGTCGAGCAGGACGAGGAGCGGCCGGTCCTTCACGTCACCGAGCCCGTCTCGGTCTACGAGGGCGATGCCGTCGTTACCGCCCTGCCGGGACCCGAGGACGAACTGTCGCTGACCTACCACCTCGACTACGGTCCGGAAGGCGTGATCCCGCCGCAGATCTTCAGCCTGAAACTGACGCCCGATGGCTTCGTCGAGGAACTGGCCGCCACCCGCACCTTCATCCTGGAATCGGAGGTCGAGGACCTGCGTCAGCGCGGCTACGGGCCGCAGGCCACGTACGACGACCTGCTCGTCATCGGGCCCGGTGGGCCGATCAACAACACGTACCGGTTCCCGGACGAACCCGCGCGGCACAAGTTGCTGGACATCGTGGGCGACCTGTTCCTGTTGAACTGCGACCTGCGCGGCCGGGTCGTGGCGATGCGGAGCGGCCACGGACACAACCATCGGCTCATCCGCCGTCTGCTGGAGCAGGCGGCGGGCAGGGGCGCGGCCGTGACCGGCGCGATGTCCAAGGCGATGGATATCAACGAGATCATGGCCATCCTGCCGCACCGGTACCCGTTTCTGCTCGTTGACCGCATCATCTCGGTCGAGGACAACGTCCGCGCCGTCGGCATCAAGAACGTCTCGATCAACGAGCATTTCTTCCAGGGGCACTATCCCGGCACGCCCATCATGCCGGGTGTCCTCATCGTCGAGGCCATGGCGCAACTGTCGGGCGTGCTGCTCTTGAAGCAACTCGAACAGACCGGCCAGGTGGCCGTCCTGTTGAGCATGGACAAGGTCAAGTTGCGCAAAACCGTCCACCCCGGCGACCAACTGCGGCTCGAGGCCGAGGTGGTCCGGTCGAAGGCCCGGACCGCCCAGGTCGTGACGCGCGCCTGGGTGGGCGATGAACTGGCCGCCGAGGCCAGGATTCGCTTCATGCTCGTCCCGGCCGACCAGGAGTTGTGAGAGGTTTCCATGGCGATCAGCAAACTGGCGGTGGTGTCGCCGAAGGCCGAGTTGGCCGACGACATCGAGGTCGGCCCGTTCTGCTACATCGGGCCGGACGCGGTGATCGGTCCGGGCACCGTCCTGCATCACGGGGCGACGGTCGTCGGGCGCACGCGGCTGGGGCGCGGCAACGTGGTTTACCCGAACGCCTGCATCGGAACGCCGCCGCAGGACGTTACCTACGGCGACCAGCCGACGCGCGTGGAGGTCGGCGACGGAAACGTCATCCGTGAATGCGTGACGATCCATCGCGGCACGGCCAAGGAAGAAGGCGTGACGCGCGTCGGCGACCGCTGCTACCTGATGGCGTGCAGCCACGTGGCCCATGACTGCCAGGTCGGCGACGGCGTCATCTTCGGCAACAACGTCCTCGTCGGCGGGCACGTCCACATCGAGAACGGCGCGAACGTTAACGGCGGGGCCGCCGTCCATCCGTTCACGACGATCGGGCGGCTGGCCTACGTCGGCGGCCTGACGCGCATCGTCCAGGACGTGCCGCCGTTCATGATTGTGGAGGGCCATCCGAGTCGGGTTCGCGGCCCGAACTCCATCGGGATGCAGCGAGGCGGCGTCGCGCAGGAGGCGATCGAAGCGGTGGCGAAGGCCTATCGCCGCATCTACCGGCGCGGACGCCCCCGTGCCGAGGTCCTCGATGAGATGGAGAACGAGGACGGGTGGCCGGAGGAGGTCCGGTGCCTGTGCGCCTCGCTCCGCGCGAGCGCTGCCGGCAGGGGTGGCCGGTATCGCGAATCGCTCAGGAGGCCGTCCGCGTAAGCGGGCCGGCACGAACGCTGCGGCGGTTCCCTTTCGCGGCAAGTTTCCGAGATCCGAGGAAAGTCGGTTGGCATGTCAGAGCCGTTGAGACTGGCCCTTGTCGGCGCCGGCCACATGGGGGCGTATCACGCCGGCGCGATTGCCGAGCGCGACGACGCCGACCTCGTGGCCGTCTGCGACGTGGACCGCGAGCGCGCCGCCGGCGTGGCGGCGGCGCACGGCGCCCGCGTCGTGGGCGACGTGGGTGAACTGGCCGGCGCGGTGGATGCGGCCGTCGTCGCGGCCTCGACGTCGGTTCACGAGGAGGTGGCGATCGCGCTGCTGGAGGCCGGCATCGCGGTCCTCATCGAGAAGCCCATGGCCGCCACCGCCGACGAGGCGCGCCGGATCGCCGACGCCGCGCGCCGCACGGGCGTCGTGGCGCAGGTCGGGCACATCCTTCGGTTCGACCCCGTGACACGGGCCGTCGCCGGCCGCCGAATCAGGCCGGCCTACGTCGATGTGTCGTGGGTCAGCCCCTTCAGTTTCCGGAGCATGGACACCGGCGTCGTGATGGACGTCATGATCCACGGCCTGGACGTGGTGCTGTTTCTGGCGGGCGAGATGCCCGATCGCGTGGACGCCGTGGGCGGCGTGGTCGTCGGACCGCACGAGGATTTCGTCAACGTGCGCCTGGCGTTTCCCGGCGGGTGCGTCGCGACGCTCTCTTCGAGCCGGATGAGCCGGACGCGGCAGCGGCTGGTCCGCGTCTTCGCCGACGGCGCGTACGTCAAGATGGACTACGCCGCCCGGACGGTCGAGTGGCTGACGCCGAAGCCGGGCCTCTCGGACCTCGTTCGCAGCGGGGCGCCGCCGTCGGAGACCGACATGGACGACCTCGTGGCGGTGGAGAACGTCCCGGTTGAAACGGAACCCGACGCGCTGCGGGCGCAGTTGGCGGGTTTCCTGGCGGCCGTCCGGGGTGAAGGCGACGTCGCGGTCACCGCCGAGGACGGCGTGCGGGCCGTCGAGGTGGCCGAGCAGATCGTCGCGGCGGTGCACGGGGGGTAGGTTGAAAAGGCAGTCGCCGGCCGCTAGAATGGGGCATCGGTTTTCCCGAAAAGGCTGCGAAGCAGGGGAGATGCATGAGCCGTCTGAGCGACCAGATCAGCGAGAGCGTGCTGAAGCGGATGCACGTCGCCAGCACCGAGACCGCCGACGGCGTCGTCCATACCGACGTCACCGGCCCGCTGGGGATGCGGCTGCTTCAGATCAAGACGTGGCGCGACGGCGACAAGCGCATCGGCTGCGAACTCAGCGGGCCGCTGCGGAGCGTCTTCGCCGACAAGGTGGACGCCTTCCTGGCGATCGTCAATCGGCTGAAGATCATCGCCGAGAAGGACGGCAAGAACGTCTACAACCTCTACAACCCGCCGATGCCGAGCCCGGCGGCGCTGAGGCCGTTCGAGCGGAAACTGCGGACGATGGCCGAACGAATCGTCTTCCCCGCCACAAGCACCCTCTCGGTGACGCCGCGGTGCCCGTGCAAGTGCATCCATTGCTCGGCCGACCGGTTCGTCACGCCCGAGAGGCGGGAACTGACGACCGAGGAACTCCAATCGGTTATCGACCAGACGCTCGACCTGGGTGTGTGCACGATGATCTTCACGGGCGGCGAACCGATGGTCCGGGCCGACCTGCCGGACCTTATCGCCCACGTCGATAAGAACCGAGCCCACACGATGATCTTCACGAGCGGCGTGCTCCTGTCGGAGAAGAACGTCGAAAAACTGGCCGAAGCCGGCCTGGGCAGCATGAACGTCTCCATCGATGCCGACACCGCCGAGGCGCACGACGAACTCCGCCGCATGCCCGGCGCGTTCCGGAAGGCCATGGACGGCGCGCGGCGGGCACGCGAAGCGGGCATCCTGACCGGCATCTCGACCTACGGCTGCCACGAGACGGTGAACTCCGGAGCGCTGGAGCACCTCCTGGAGATGGCGTGCGACGAGGGGTTCCACGAGGTCACCATCTTCGACTGCGTGCCGACGGGCAAGTTTCTCTCGCGGCCCGAGGTCATCATGGGCCGCAAGGACATCAAACGCATCCGCGCGCTCGCCGACGCGTACAACGCCTCGGACCGCCCGATCGGCATCACGGCCCAGGCGAAGGCCAACGCGTACGACGGCGGCGGGTGCTTCGGCGGGTTCGCACAGTTTTACATGACGTGTTACGGCGACATCAACCCGTGCGACTTCAACCCGATCTCGTTCGGCAACGTCCGCGAGGAACCGCTCGAGGTGATCTGGCGCCGCCTGGTCGCGCATCCCGAGTACGCGCCGCACCGGCACTCGTGCCGCATGCAGTCCGAGCGGTACCGCGCCAAGTACATCGAGCCGATCCGCGACGAGGAGACGCTGCCGGTTCGCATCGAGCGTCTTCCGGGCGACGGCACGATCCTGCCCTCTTCGGCCGTCGGCCCGCCCCGCCACGTGGTGAAAGTGGACGTTGGCGAGTCGGCCGACTAGCCCCGCCGCCGGCCGTGCGTTTTGTCCTTGACCGTCGCTCGGGCCACAAGTAAGTTGGTCTCCTCAGTGGCACTTCCGAACGCCGTTACGAGACGGGAGAATCGCAAGAGATGCCGTACAACCTTGTTGTGCTCGTCAAGCACGTGCCGGACACGAAACGTGTCACCGGCGACGCCATGCGCGACGACGGCACCGTCAACCGCAGCGTTCTCCCCATGATCTTCAACCCGGAAGACCTGCACGCCCTGGAGGTGGCCCTGAGCCTGCGCCAGCGTTACGGCGGCCGGGTGACCGTCCTGACGATGGGCCCGCCCCAGGCGGCCGAGCGGCTTCGCGAGAGCCTCGAGCGCGGCGCCGACGACGCCATCCTGCTCACCGACCGCCGTGCCGCCGCAAGCGACACCCTCGCCACCAGTTACATCCTCTCGTGCGCCGTCCGCCGCCTCGCGGCCGAGGACCGCGTGGACATGGTGCTGTGCGGCCGCCAGGCGATCGACGGCGACACCGCCCAGGTCCCGCCGCAGACCGCCGAGAAACTTGGCTGGCCCCAGGTCACCTACGTCGATACGGTCGAGGAGGTGGCCGGCGGCAGGGTGCGGGCACGACGCAACACCGGCGCGGGGTGGGAACGCGTCGAGACCTCGCTTCCGTGCCTCCTCACGGTGACGGATCAGGGTCCCGAGCCGCGCCCGGCCTCGGCCAAGCGCCTCATGGCGATCAAGAAATGGCGGTCGCTGGCCGAAATCGAGATGGCCCTCAGGGCCGAAATGCCCCAGGCCGACTCTGACACCCTGGCCACCGAGGCCGACCGCCGGGCCGCCGACCTCGCCGCCCGAGGCCGCCTCATCACCCTGTGGAACCTGGACGACATCCAGGCCGACCTGGCGTGGTGCGGCCGCGACGGCAGCCCGACCAAGGTCAAACGCATCCAGTCGGTCATCCTGAAGGGCAGCGGGTTCAAGAAGGTCGAGCCCGACGAGGCGGGCGTCACCGGCATGGTCCACGAACTCATCGCCGATCACACCATCGGCTAGGCGGCAGGTGTGGCAGAATGCCCATTTAGCCGCCGCGCTTGCGCGGCGCGTGACACGACGGAGATTCGTACAACCATGATCGAACCCAACCGCCAGGGCGACGTCTGGGTCATCGCCGAACAGAACGACGGCGCGCTGCACGACGTCGGCCTGGAACTTCTGTCGAAGGGCCGCGAACTGGCCGATGCCCTCGGCGTCCGCCTGACGGCCGTCGTCCTTGGCGAGAAGGTGGCCCAGCATGGCCAGCACCTGATTCGTTGCGGGGCCGACCGTGTCCTGGCGGGCGAGCACCCGCTCCTCGGCCACTACCAGACCAACCCGTACGCCAAGGCCATCGTGCGCCTGGTCGAGGAACACCGGCCTCAGATCGTCATCTTCGGCGCCACACCGGTTGGCCGTGACCTCGCCCCCCGCGTTGCCAGCGCGGTCCGCTGTGGTCTGACGGCGGACTGCACGGACCTCGACATCGGCAACCACGTTGAGCCGTCCACCAGGCAGCGGTACGATCGGCTGCTGTACCAGATTCGCCCGGCCTTCGGCGGGAACATCATCGCCACGATCGTCAACCCCGAGCGCTGGCCTCAGATGGCCACCGTTCGCGAAGGCGTCATGCGAATGCCCGAGGCCGACACGTCGCGTCGCGGCGACATCGTTGCGTTTGTGCCCGACCTCGACGCCGACGAGGCCGTCCTGACGATTCTCGACCACCAGCGGACCGAACGCAAGGTCAACCTGAAAGCCTCCCGGATCATCGTCGCGGGCGGGGCGGGGGTGGGCGGCAAGGAGAACTTCCGCCTCGTGTGGGACCTGGCCAACGCCCTCGGCGCCGCCGTCGGCGCCAGTCGGGCCGCCGTCGATAGCGGCTGGATCGACAAAGACCATCAGGTCGGACAGACGGGCACGACCGTCCGTCCCGCCCTCTACATCGCCGTCGGCATCAGCGGGGCCGTGCAGCACCGGGCCGGTATGGGCGAGGCCAAGAAGATCGTTGCGATCAACGCCGACCCCGACGCGCCCATCTTCCAGGTCGCCCATTACGGCATCGTCGGCGACCTGAACCGCGTGCTCCCCATGATGATCGACGCCGTCAAGAAGCGGGTGTAAGACGTGGCCAACTTCTATACCGACAACCCCGACATCCTCTTCCACTTGGACCACATGGACGTGGACCGCCTGGTGTGTATCCGCGAGCGCGACTTCGCCGAGGCCGACGAGTACGACTACGCACCGGCCGACGTGCCCGACGCGCTCGACAGTTACCGCCGCACGCTCAACCTGGTGGGCGAGATCGCCGCGGAGACCATCGCGCCGCTTTCGCCCGACATCGACGCCGACGGCTCGCACCTCTGTCACGACGAGGGGTGTGTCCGCTACGCGCCGGGCATCGCCAAGGCGCTCAAGGTGCTCTCCCAGGCCGACCTGATGGGCGCCACGCTGCCTCGACGCTTCGGCGGCCTCAACCTGCCCGGCATCATCTACACCATGGCCACCGAGATCGTCAGCCGGGCCGACGCCAGCCTCATGAACGTCTTCGGCCTCCAGGGCATCGCCGAGACGATCAACCTGTTCGCCTCCGAGGAGCAGAAGCAGGCCTACCTGCCCCGCTTTGCCGCCGGCGAGGTGACCGGCGCCATGGTCCTCACGGAACCCGACGCCGGCAGCGACCTCCAGAACGTGCAACTGCGGGCCTGGCAGGACGCCGACGGCCGGTGGCGCCTGAGCGGCGTCAAACGGTTCATCACGAACGGCTGCGGCGACGTGCTCCTGGTGCTGGCACGCAGTGAACCCGATGAGACGGGCGGCATGGGCCTCAGCCTGTTCCTGGCCGAAGCCGGCCCCCGCATCCGCATCCGCCGGACCGAAGACAAGATGGGCATCCACGGGTCGCCGACGTGCGAGATGCAGTTCAACGACGCCCCGGCCCAACTCGTGGGCGAACGCCGGCGCGGGCTCGTCACCTACGTCATGGCGCTGATGAACGGCGCGCGGATCGGCATCGCGGCCCAGAGCCTGGGGATTGCCGAGGCGGCGTTCCGCGTGGCCCGCAACTACGCGGCGGCGCGCGTCCAGTTCGGGCGGTCCATCGATCGGTTCCCCGCCGTGGCCGACCTCCTGGCCGAGATGAAACTGGCCGTCGAGTCCGGCCGCGCCCTCCTCTACGACGCCACGCTCGCCGCCGATTACGAGTACGTCCTCGACCAGGCGAAGGAGCGAGAGGAAGATCCCGAAAAGCGCTCTGCCGTCAACAAGGAGCAGAAAAGGTACAAACGCCTGGCGGCCCTCATGACCCCCGTCGCCAAGTACTGGCTCAGCGAAATGTGCAACCGCGTCACGTACGAGGCCATCAGCGTCCTCGGAGGCTCGGGGTACATGAAGGACTACCCGCTGGAGCAGTTGTATCGCGACGCGCGTATCACGACGATCTACGAAGGGACGAGCCAACTCCAGGTTCTGGCGGCGGTCCGCGGCGTGACGAGCGGCACGGCCGAAAAGCGGTTCGCCGAGTTCGAGGCCGCCGACCCGCCGCGCGGATTCAAAGGCATGGCCGCCCATCTGAAACGACTTCGCGCCAAACTCGCCGCCGCCGGCGACCATCTCAAAAACGACCACTCGGCCGATTACCTCGACCTGATGGCCCGGCCGCTGGTCGATGTGGCCATCGACGTGTGCCTCGCGTACCTGTGGATGGCGATGGCCCGGCACTCAAAGACGAAGGCCGTCTCGGCGAAGCGGTTCATCCGGCGGGCGATCCCCAGGTGTGAGCACACGCTCCGCCTCATCACCAGCGGCGATCGCTCGACGATCGACGCCTTTGACGTCCTGGTCGGCCCGACGTTCGAGGAGGATTAGCAGCACGCTAAGAAACTCCGCGAGACACCATCTTATGGCGGGTGGCACGGCAGCGGCGCAGCCGGGTGGCACGGCAGCCCCGGCGGGGCGGCCGTGGGCACCTGGTGTCCAACACGGCCGCCCTTCGGGCTGCCGTGCCACCCGGCCTGCGGTGTGGCTACGCGGGGGCGGCTGACATGGCCACGCAAGCGTGGCCATGCCACCCTCGGAAAGGCGCTGTATCGTTGAACACGTACGCCTGGGAAGGCCGCCGGGCGGACACAAGAGGTCAAGGAGCGTTTGTTATAGGACTGGCGGCGCTGGCCGCTGCGACGGCTGCCCGTGGAGCCGTACCTGATGCTTCGGACGGGAGGAACCCTGATGGCTCAATGGCAACGCGACCCGAAGGCGAGACGGAACGTCGCCTACGTGCTGGCTGCGACTGAAGTGCTGGCCCTGATGGCGAATGTCTACTCGATCTTCTCGGCCTATCTCCTGTACGTCAACGCGCGGTTTTTCGGTAGCGCGTTGTCCGGCCCCTCAATTGTCTATGCGGGCGTGGCCGCCACGGTCGTGTCCGCCGGGGTCGGAGTCGTCGTGGCGGTCATGTACGTTCGAGGCCGAGCCTGGGGTCGGGCTACCTTCATCGTCGCGAATACCGGCCTGGTCGTGCTCGGCGTACTGTGGTTTGCCATCGACCACCTGGGTGCGCAGCCCGACCAGGTTTCAGCATGGGCGGGTTTGCTGTTGCCGCTCGTGACGCTGTTTCCGCTGCTGTGGCCGCTCATCACGTTCCGCCCAATGCTTCCCGCGGGCGCCGACGGTTCCGGCGCGGGGTGATGTCGCCGGCGGAATCTTTGTGGGTTTCTTCATGGTGCGTTGCCGATACGCCTAGTAGAATACCGGCCGGCGGCGTTCCAACGGGTGCTGGCAGCGGAGACGACACTCGGGGCATGACCTACCCAGGATCTACCGGCGTCGGGCATCCTGCCGTGGCGAAGCGGCCGGCCGTCGGCGCTCTCGGTCTGCTGGTTGCGGCCGTCCTGGTCGGCGGACTGGTGGCCGGCGAGGCCGAGCAGCCCGGCGAGCGGATCGTCCGCGTCGTCCTCCGCGGCAACGTCCGTGCCACCGCTCACCGTATCCTCGGTCAGATGCGGCTGCGTGAGGGCAGCGTCTACAGCCCGGCCGCCGTCGATGAAGACCTCAAACGCATCTACGACCTCGGCGAATTCGACAACGTGGTCATCCGTCCCCAGCGCGAGGCCGACGGGCTCGTCCTGGTGGTCGAGGTGACCGAGCGGCCGGTGCTCGAACGGCTCGAGTTCGATGGGAACCGCAAGTTCGACGACAAGGAACTCACCGAGACCGTCGGCGTCGAGGCCGGGAACCTGCTGGACCGCCACAAGGTCTTCACCGGCGCCCGGACCGTCGAACGCAAGTACCGCGACAAGGGGTACTACTTCGTTTCCGTCACGCTCGACGAGACCCTCCTGGCGAAGAGCCACGTGGCCCGGTACACGATTGCCGAAGGGCCGCGCGTCCGCGTCCGCAAAATTCGGTTCACCGGCAACCCTTCCATTGGATCGGGTGAACTCCAGAAGCGAATGGAGACCCGAACGTGGTTCCCCATCCTGGTCACGGGCGTGTTCGACGACGAGCAACTCGATCGCGACGTCGTCGGCGTCCGCAACTACTACGTCGAGCAGGGGTTCCTTGACGTCCGCGTCGGGCGCGAACTGGAGTTCTCGCCCGACAAGAGCGATCTGACGATTCGGATTATCGTGGAGGAGGGCCCGAGGTACGAGGCGCGGTCGGTGGCCCTGGAGGGCGTCGAGCGCTTCAGCCGCCCCCTGCTTCAGAAACAGATGCGACTGGCCCCGGGCGAGCCGTACACGGCCGACACCGTCCGGGCCGACGCCGAGTTGATTCGCGACACCTACGGCGAGGTGGGGTTCATCGAGGCCTTCGTCCGCCCCGTCATCGACTTTACCGATGAACCCGGCCAGGTGGACGTCACGTTCAAGGTTGAGGAGGGCAAGCCCGTCCGGATCGGCGGGATCCGCGTCGAGGGCAACAGCCTCACCAAGGACAAGGTCGTCCGGCGCGAACTGCGGTTCTATCCGGAGGAGCCGGTCAACACGAAGTTGATCGACCGCGCCCGACGCCGCCTGGAAGGCACCGGCCTGTACCGGCCGGGGTCGGTCCAGATTACCACGATCCCCACCGCCGATCCGGGCGTGGCGGATGTCCTGGTCCGCGTTGAAGAGACCGAGACGGCCAACCTCATCCTGGGAGCCGGCATCTCGAGCAACAGCGGCGTCCTGGGCAACATCTCGCTCGTGCAGCGCAACTTCGATATCACCGACTGGCCGCAGTCCAACGAGGAGTTCTGGCGGGGAGAGGCCTTTCGCGGAGCCGGCCAGACCGCACAGATCGTGCTGGAGCCCGGGACCGAACTTCAACGCTACCGCGTCGATTTCCGCGACCCGCACGTGTTCGATACGGACTTCAGTTTCTCGACGAGCCTGTTCTACTTCGACCGCCTCCGCGACTCGTACGACGAGCGGCGCGTCGGCGGCCACGTCGGGTTCGGCAGAGAACTGCGCGAGGACCTCCGCGCGTTCATGAACCTGCGGCTCGAAAACATCAACATCCGCAACGTGGACGCCGGCGTGCCCCGCGACGTCCTGGAGGTCGAAGGCTCCTCGAACCTTACGAGCATCGAGGTCGGACTCGTCAAGGACACGACCGATTCGTACCTCTTCCCGACCGAAGGGTATCGCCTGACCGGGTCGGTGGAACAGGCCGGCGCGCTCGGAGGCAGTTACACCTTCACCAAGTTCATGGCGGACGGGCGGCGGTACTGGACGGTGACCCGCGACGTGCTCGACCGCAAGAGCGTCCTGGCGGTTCGCGGACGGATGGGATACATTGGCGGCGACGCGCCGATCTTCGAGCGGTTCTTCGCGGGTGGACACGGCAGCATTCGCGGCTTCGAGTTCCGCGGTGTCGGGCCGACGCGCGGCGATACCTTCGTCGGAGGCGACTTCCTCGTCCTGGCGTCGGCGGAGTACTCGTTCCCCATCTTCGAGAAGACCCTGACGGGCGTCGTCTTCCTCGACACCGGTACCGTGGAGGAGGACGTTACGATCTCGACGTGGCGGGCGTCCGTGGGCTTTGGCGTCCGGTTTACCGTCCCCTTCTTCGGCCCCGTCCCGTTTGCGCTCGACTTCGGGTTCCCGATCGCCAAGGATGGCGACGACGACGAGGAATTCTTCTCGTTCTCGCTGGGGACGTCGTTCTAAGCCGCGGCCATCTTCGACGCAACGGTTTTCTGTGGCGAGACCCGCATGATTTTCCGATAATTGGGCTAACCCTTCGAACGACGTGTCTTTTTGGAAAAGGAGTTTCTCATGCGCAGGTTAACTCTCTTGGCGGCCGCGATGGTCGTCGGCTTGGCGGTCTCAACTCCGGCAGGGGCGGCCCTCAAAGTCGGGGTGGTGGATATTGTGGGGGTCACCAACAACTACGACCGCACCAAGGACGCCAACGCCGATATCCAGGTGGAGCAGGCCAACTTCAAAGCGGCCGCCGACCCCAAAGTCGCGGCGCTCGAAGACGTGCGCCTGAAACGCGACGGATTCAACAAGGGAACCAAGGAGTGGCAGCAACTCGATGACCAGGTCCTCAAAACCCAGGCCGAACTCAGCACCTGGATGCAGATCGAGAGGATCAAGATCGAACGCCGCCACCAGGAAGTCCTCCTCGACATGTATCGCCAGATGACCGACGCCATTGGCCGTATCGCCAAAGCCAAGAGCATCGACCTGGTCTTCACGACGGCCTTCCTGGAACCCCCCCAGATCGACGTGGATAAGGCCATCGGCCTCCAGGACCTGCAGAAGCGGATCGTTGGGCAACGCGTCCTGTATCCGACAGAGGTAACCGACATCACGCAGGACGTCCTCAAGATCCTCAACGACGAGTACAAGGCCAGGAAGGCCGCCGGAAAAGCCAAGGGCTGATCCTGCGACCGACACCCTCTCGATGCCGATGCCGGCCCGATGGCCGATACCTCCGGCTGTCGGGCCGGTTTATTCACTCGGCGGCTGAGGCCGTCCCGGAGGAACCGTTCCCGTGCGTTGCCCGAAGACGCTCTGGCTTGCGGCCGTCGTGGGGGTGGCCGCCGCCGCGCCCCTCGTCGCCGATCAGGCTCCCTGGCTGAATCCCGACTGGACCGTCCGGCGGGTCGTCGGCGCCGTCGTCGAGGATGCCAGAGAGGCCGGTGGCGAAGTGGCCGTCTGCGCCTTCTATGCCGGCGGCATGGTCAAACGCGACGCCTCCGACGTCCGCGTCGCCGTCAACGGACGCAAGTTGATCGGACACCGTGTCCTTCAGGTCGGCCCCGGCGACCTGGTGCGCATCGCGTTCGAGGCCCTGCCCAACGCCACGCGCTATTACATTTACTACGGCAATCCGAAGGCGCCGGCACCGACGCCTTGGGAGATCAAACGCGGTGTCCTGCTCGAAGCACGCTCCTGGACGGCTGCCGCCCGGCCGACCCAACTCCCGGTCATCGAGGCCGCGTTTGCCAAGGGCCGACCCGTCGGGGCCGACTTCGTCAGCCATATCTCCTTCGGGCATCACCCCTTCGCCGCCGACGGGACGCCGACCGTGTTTCACTACACCGGGTGGTTTGTCGCCCCGCGGCCGGGCACCTACTCGATCGCCACCTCCAGCGACGGCGGGTCCTGGATCCAGATCGACGGCCGCCCCGTTCTGGACTGGCCCGGGCCGCACGGTCCTGTCCGCGATGCCCGCCACGCCAAAGACGTCGTGCTGACGCAGGCTCTGCATCGAATCGACTACTGGAACGTGAGCCATAGCGGGCGGACCATGATGGTGGCGGCGTGGAAGGCCCCGAACGACAAACAGTATCGGGCCATTCCGCCCACCGCCTTTCTGCCCGTCGCCGAGGCCAAACTGGTCGAAATGGACCTGAAGACCGAGAAACTGGTGGCCGATTTCTTCCCCGAACACGCCGACGAGGCCTGGTGGCCCGACCGCTACGCCGTCCGCATGCGATTCAGGAACCTGTCGAAGGTCGTCACGGTCGGACGCAGCGGCAACTTTCAATGGGACTTCGGCGACGGACAGACCAGTGCCGAACTCGAACCCACCCACGTCTACCTGGCGCCCGGGGACTACACCGTATCGCTCAAGGCCGGCCGCGGCGTGCTCTCCAACACGTTCCGCACGAAGGTCCGCGTTGAACGCGATTGGTTCAACCAGGCGTCTCGCACGATCACGCCCATCGCCGAGTACGCGAAGGCCGTCGCCCAATACGACCTCAAGACACTCGACGTGCGAAACCTCGTCCTGGCCGTGGACCTCTTCGACCACGAGAAGATGCGAGAGCCGCTCATCGCCGCCGCCGGCGAACTCACGCTCAAACGCGATGGCGTGCTCGAGAAGGACCTCGTGGCCAACGGGCTGCTCCTCGGTCAGAACCTCCGCGCTGCCGGACGGGCCGAGGAGGCCCTCCGCGCCTACGCCAACATCGAACGTCGCACCAAGACCGGCCGCGGAAAGGCCCAGATCGCCGTCCAGATCGGCGAAACGCTGCTCAAGGACCTCCTCCGCCACGACGAGGCCGAAAAAGAGTATCAGCGGGTCCTCAAAACCTACGCCACCGCCGGGGTCGAGCCCGAACTCCGCCGCGCCCACATCGGCCTCGGCGACGTCTGGCGGCATCGCGGAGACGGCGAGAAGGCCCGGGAAGCGTATGCGGCGGCGGCGGCCATTCGGCTGACCTTTCAGCCGCCGAACGTCGCGGCCGTCCGCGTCGGCACGTTGGCGCGGTACGTCGAGGAATACACCCGCGAACGCCAGTGGGAATGGGCGTTCTCTTTTCTCGACGACTGGGCGTGGGAGTTCCCCCTCGACAAACTCGAAGGCCACTGGTCCCTGCTCCGCGCCAAGGCCCTGCTGGCCAGGGGCGACCGTCCGGCGGCCCTGCGAGAGGCCATGGATCTGGCGGGGGCGAGTCCCGACAGCGCCTACGCGGTCCGTCTTCTGATGTTCGCGTCGGAGTGCCACGTGGCAGAGGGCCGGACCGACAAGGCCCGGCTGCTGCTTCAGACGGCCGTCGAGGATTACCCCGAAGCCCCCGAGCAGGACGCCGCCCGCGCCCGGCTCCAGGCCTTAGGCGGCCCCGTCAAGACCAAGTAGCCCCCGCCGGGTTATATACTTTACGAAAACGGCCTTTCTTGAGACCCCCCCAAATGGCGCTTTTCGGGGTGCCGAACCCCGTTTCTGGCCCAGAAACGGCGATTCGGGGCCCGAATGTGAAGATAGGCAAGGCAAAACGCACTCCGTTTTGATCGGTTTCTGATCGCTTTTTGCTCAAACTTAGTCCGTTCTTGCTCCTTTTTACCCCTTTTTTAACCTACGTGGAGCGGGGTCAATAGGTGCCAAAGTATACAAAAGGCGGGGACGGACGAGGCTGGAGGCCGGAGACCGGAGGCTGGAGGCACGGCAGATTGTTAGAACTCTAACAATCGCGTGAGGCGACAAACGGCCTTGGCGCTATCAAAAACGGCGATTTTGGGAGAGGGGGCGCGCAGGACGGGGTTCCAGGTATGGCCCGTATGCAATATGACAGACCCAAATCGGGTGGTTCGCGTAAGGGCTTGTGCGGAAAGGACTTACGTCTCGGATAGGGCGGCGGAAGTTGTTAGAACTCTAACAAAACTCGGGCGGGACCCGGGGGCAAAGGACTGCTGCGTGGGTGCGGGTGCCGACCGCGTCTGACGTGGCTGACGCTGGTCAGCATAGGGAAAACGACGGGAAGAAGAAGCGACCCCGTAGGCCGGCCTGCCCATGCCGGGCGGGCGAAACAAGGGTGGGGCAAGATCGCCGTTCTCATGGCCGTCAGACGTGCCCCGCGAATGGGGCCGGTTAAGCCCGGATAGAGGTTTTCGGGAACGAGGCGTGCCCATCTGGCGGCTCCTCGATGGTTATCGGACCATTGCAGATAAGCAGGGGTCCGAATTTTTCTTTACCGCCGAGTTTGACTTCGGGCCCGCGCGCCATATACTCGAAGATGCCTGGCAAAACAGAGGGGTAGCAGATGAGGGCTTTGTGTCTCGTGGGGACGGCTGCGGTCTTGCTGACGGCGACGGTGGCGCACGCGAACAGCGTGTACACGGTCGAGGCCACGTTTTCGGGCGTGGAAAACAAGAAGGCGGTCCGTCTGGCCAGCGACAGCGGGAACCTGTACGTGTGGGCCGGCCTGTACACGTTCGACAAGGGAGCCATCAGCCCGGACTCGACGGCCAATCCGGCGTACTACCTCGACCCTGTCTTCGGCGGGTACTGCATCGATCTCGCGCAGGTCATCTCGCCCAACTACACGACCACGTGGGAACTGAAACCGCTTGAGCAGGCGCCGGTCAACCCGACGGGAATCGTGATGGGACCTGACCGGGCGACGCTCCTGCGCCGGCTCTGGGGTTCGCACTTCAACGATCCGAACGCGGCTGAGTTCCAGGTGGCTGTGTGGGAGTTGCTCGCGGAGAACCCGAGCAACGGCTACGGCGTTACCACGGGCGACGGGTCGTTCTACGTTCGGACACCGGACGACGCCGAGGTCGATGTCTCGATGATCAACGAGTGGCTTGACGAGGTCGCTGGGGCGGACTACATCGGCGACGAGGCGTCGGTCATGTGGGCCATGACCAGCATCGCCACGCAGGATTTCGCCGTCCTGATCGAGTTGGCCGACGAGCCGGGCGGAGAGCCGTCTATTCCCGAACCGGTCACGCTGGTGGGTCTCCTGACGGGCATTGGGTGCCTGACGCGCTATGTTCGCAGGCGCGGGGCGCCGGCCAGGTAGCCGAGTGCGGCAAATCTCCCGGGCGGCCCTGGCGGCCGCCCGTTCTCTACGCTGGTCGAGCGGGAAACGGCGCGACGCTGCGGCGGTGCACGCGTTGGCGTACGCATGTGCATCTCTGGACTGAGCGCAAGTCGCTGCGCCGCACGGAACAACCCTGTCCTGTCCCCGGAACGCCCTTGCCCGAGGGTCTGCGGTGCGGCTTGCAGGCGACCTCGATCAGGCGGACCGGCGGCCAACACTGGCCGTAGGGGCGAGGCACGCCTCGCCCGCGCCATCTCGGAGGTGCCCCGCCCGTGGAGGCCACAGACATGTACCGTCCCCAGGTTTCGGCAATGGTAGGAGCAGCCAGCTGTTAGGCCGTTGGTTATTGGTTCTTGACCGGCGACGCCAAGAAGAAGATGCACGGCTCACAAGCCGGGATGATGTGCCCATTGAGGAGTATCCAGTAATGCGGTGAACCACCCACGAAGAGCGTGTTTCTGAAGAAGGGAACCCCAACTCTGTCTCCATACCGTTGCGGCGGACAGATCACGATGTCCACACGCAGGGACTTGGACGAATCCGCAAGCGGGAAGCCCTGTGGTGCGCCGGTAGGGGCTAAGGGGAGGCCCCTGATTGGCGCGGTAAACCAGTAGGCAAAAACAAACTTGTTCTGGACGGGAAGCCACGGCCCAATATGGGCGGCAGTTAGCACGTCCCCAGCGCTGGTTTTGACGTGGACTTGGCCGCTTGGATGAAGTGAAACGTGTGTGCCCGATTGGGGCAGCATGGGTAGATCGGTCTTGTTGGATCGGCTGATCGGCACCAGCGTCCCGCCATGGGAGACGGCTGTACCCACTTCCACAATCGGATCTCGCCCTGCCAGGAATATGTAGAACGAGGCATCTTTCTTTCCGAACAGCAACTTGCCGATGCGATGGACTTGCCCACCGGAAGACACGAGGATGTTCAACCTGCGGTGCCTACCCGTATCACCCATCACTCCAGGCGGGACATCCCGCACAGGTATACCATCTAGCGTATCCATGCCACCTCTCCCATTCCGCAATCAGCCTGTTTGATAGTGAGGGTTCTTAGCCTACCAACTTCACCGTTATTATAACACTCTTACTTCGCGATCTCCCGTAGCGTGGCCCTCACAGCCTCCGGAGGCGACATGCGCTTGACGTGTTCATGCAGGTCGCTGGGCCGGACGTTGATGCCATATTGGTCCTGCAGCCACTTGCGGAACTCCCTGAGCGTCTCCTTCCCTGGTGCTACCCTCGCCCGTGCGTCAAAATCGTCCAGGCGCTCATAGGCGTCGGCTATCCTATTTGCCTCATTTTCGGCTTGCAGCATGTTCGACATTGCATCTTCACCAACAAGACGAGCCGTCTTCTGGAGTGCGTCCCTGAGAGTTAGGCGGTAGTTAAACCTGCCCATCGCGATCAGGTCATGCATGGACGTAGCGAGTTGCGTTTCAATGTTCTCTTTCTCGGGGCACTGCTTTCCCTGTGCTTCAGCCACACAACTGCACATGCTGTGAAGGAAGTCTAGCGACAGAACCGCGTTCTCCAATTCGTGGAATGGCCAAAGATGCAACGTCACGTTCTTGGATCTCGCATATTCCTCAAGCCTCTCACACCACTCGTCAGGCAAGCCATCGCGGTCCCGCAAGAAGTGAACGCTGATGCTCGTGCCCGTCACCTGGCTCAGGGCGTCTGCTATTCGAAAGGGAATCGGGTCGTCTTTGCCGTGAGCCACAAGAATCGGAACGGTGTTAACCCCAGAGAAGAGCTTGGTGCCACAGGCTTCGTCCAAAGCTTTGAGCAGCTCGTGCTTCTCATCCTCAACATAGACGAGCCTCTGCGCAACAGCAGCCCTGGCAAGGGTGTAATTGTCCAGCCGATCGGCGATGGCACCCTCGACCTCATCAGTCGACTTCAACGCCACACACTTCTTGAGCGTCTTGGAGACTGGCACTACTTCGTTCGGTTCCACGGCTCGGATTATGGATGTGCTGTGAGTTGCCAGTATGATCTGCAGCCCTTCCTCCTGGGCGATTTCTCTGAGGATGTTTGCTACCTGTACCTGAAGGGTGGGATGAAGGTGAGCATCAGGCTCATCAAGGAGTATTACCTTGGAGTGGTCGCAGCACCTATAGATCGCCGCCAAGAGCTGCATAATTTGCAGAAACCCGCTGCCTTGCAGTGCAATGTCGAAGTGTATCTCTCTCTTCGGAAAACGCTCTACGTACTGCGCCCGGACATACAGATTGCGGTCCTCTTCGAAATCCACACTGCCTAGTCTCAGGCCGAAGTGCGTCTCGAGTTTGCGGCAGAATCTACCAAACCTGTCCGGTGAGTGCTTGCGAACATCGAGCATCAGGTTGCGCAGAACCTCACTCGCCCTGCCCCGTGTTAGCCGGCTCTCAATCGCGAGAGGAAAGAGCCGCTCTTCGGCGGGCGTGACACCGACGAAGCCAGACACCAGAAGGGGGTCAAATCCTTGGAGCCTAGAAGTTGCGGACAACTCTTCAGGAGTTGAGACGCACCTGACATTGAAGGCGCCGAAGCGCGATGTAATTCGGAGTCGGTAAACGTTGCCGGAGGTATCCTCCAGCGATACTTCCACTCCCTTCTGGCCGCGCTCCGTCCCGCCACGCTCACGCTTAGCAAAGAAGATATCCTTAGGTTCATGCGTAAACAGCCCCGGAAGCTGTCCGTAAGCGGCACCCGTCTTTGACGCGCGGAATGTACCTTGCGGGGCTTCATCGATGAGGTTCTTCTCGCGCAGAATGCGCAAAGCAAGTGCAATGGCCTGCAAAACAGAGGTCTTGCCTGAGCAGTTCTCTCCCATCAGGACCGTGAACGGCTTGAGCTCTACTCGCGTCTGCCCGAAGCACTTGAAGCCGCTGAGGGATACACTCTTGATGAAGTTCTGCTCGCGCACACTGTGCAACTTCTGAAGCATTCCCAGTATGAAATCGCCGTCGCTATGGTTTTGGAAGAGGGCGGGACTTTGACGGAGGAACCCCTTGTACGGCCCCTTGTCTCTCGGGCCAGAGAAGAAACTGACTCGGCCCTCGAGTTCAGACAGCGGCAAGCCAGCGCTTACGTCCAGGTCGACCGTCGGCTCAACAGCCAAGCGCACAGGGAACTCATTCTCCTTCCATATTCGCGCTCTACTTTGGCTGGGCTTGACAACCTTGAGAGCCCCTACCCAATACTTGGCCCGGGTGACATAGCACAGTAGGACATCGCCGGGCTCTATCTTGCTGGCAAGCTTGCGCATTCTGTGACGGAAGCCGGTAATTCGCGACCCAGCTTTCCGGAATTCTCGCCAGGTTTCAGGGGTGAACAAGTCAAGCCAGTAATTCATGGAATTGCTCCCTACGCAAAGCCAACTGGAGTGCCGGGGAAACGAGTTCCTGGGACACGAGACTTAACTCGTTCGAGCCCTTTGCCCGGAGGGCTTTCCCATCGTGGGTATACAGTAATCCCGGATGCCATGCGCGTCAAGGGGAAGGACATGGCGGAACGTCGGGCCGGGGCTGCGTGCGAGGCGGAGGGAAGTCCTGTGTCGCGGGAACTTGGGTTTTGATGAAGTTGCAGGAGCCCTGGTCCACGTCAAAGACCTTCAGGATCATGCCGTTCCCAGCGGAGATGGTGACGCCGCCCGCAGAAAAGACATCCAGGCCGATTCCGCGTACCTCTCCGAGCATTCCTTTGCAAGCGCCGGCAGAACGCAGTAGCGTGCCAAGAGCATCAGCAACGCCCAAACCACGGCCGCGATGGTGGC
>DATKXP010000532.1:0-12850 GCA_035529015.1 Phycisphaerae bacterium
CGTCGTACTCGATGGCTCGGCCGACCCCGATGGCCACGTTGCCCAGCAAGGCCATCTCGGTCAGGGGACCCGCGATCTCGAACCGCGAGCAGGCGGGCCGGTCGCCCTTGCACGCCCGGATCCACTCCTGCACGTGCCGGCCGGACTGGACCCAGCGGCCCTCGGCCTTGATGCGGGGGATGGTCGCCTTCGGCGGCTTGTACGGCCCTCCCAGGCTTTCGGGGATGAACCGCGGGCCCGCCTGGCCGGGGTTCGTGCCCGCCGTCAGCGCCCCGAAGGCCAGCATCCCCTTCTCGCCCACAAAGACGGTCCCATTGCTGCCGATGAACTCGCGCGTCGCGGGAAGGTCCTTGGGCCGAGGCGGCCGACGGCCCCCGTCGTACCACGTCACCACCACCGGCGGCATCCCGCCGCGCTCGCCGAACCGGTACCGGACCGTGGCGGCACGCGGATAGGTTTCGGCCGTGGCCCCCTCCGCCTCGGCCTCGACCGTCACGGTCGGGGCCTCGGCCAGTTTCAGCGCCCAGTACGCCCCGTCCATGACGTGGCATCCCATGGCCCCCAGGGCGCCCGTGCCGAAGTCCCGCCACCCCCGCCAGGTGTACGGGTGGTAGGCCCGATGGTACGGCCGCTCGGGCGCCGGACCAAGCCACAGGTCCCAGTCGAGATCGGCCGGGGCGGGCGGCTTCTCGGCCGGGCGGTCAATGCCCTGCGGCCACTGGGGACGGTTCGTCCAGCAGTGGACCTCCCGGACGGGCCCGACGCAGCCGTCCTGAATCCACTCCACCGTGCTCCGCAGCGTCGGGCCGGAGTACCGCTCGTTGCCCATCTGCGTGGCGACCTTGGCCTCGCGGGCCAGGCGCACGAGTTCCCGCACCTCCCACACGTCGTGCGCCAGTGGCATCTGCGTGTAGACGTGCTTGCCGCGCTTCAGCGCCGCCGCCGTGACCACCGCGTGCGTGTGGTCGGGTGTGGCAACCAGAAGCGCGTCGATACCCTTTTCCTTGTCCAGCATGCGGCGGAAGTCCTTGTACCGCGCGGCCTTGGGATACCGCTGGAAGGTGACCGACGCGGCCCGGTGGTCCACGTCGCACAGCGCGACGATGGGCTCGCCGCCGCAGGCCCCGAGGCTGTCGGCGCCCATGGCGCCGAGGCCGACGCCCGCGATGTGCAGCGTCTCACTGGGCGGTTTGCCCGCCCTGCCGCCGAGCACGCGGCGGGGGACGACGGCCAGCGCCGCGGCCCCGCCGGCGGCAAGCAGAAACCCGCGCCGCGAGACGCCGCTGGTGCCGTTCTGCTCATCGTTGGCCATGAGGTCTCTCCTTCTCACATGACTGCGGCGCGCTGCGCCCGGCGACCCGCCGGGACGTGGCCAGGTTCTGAGGATGAGGCACATGGCCGCGGCTGCGCCGCTGCCATGCCACCCCCGAGTCCTCCCTATGCCGCGGGCGCTACTTGGCCCCCATACAGATGACGCGACCGTCGTCGGTCGCCAGGTAGAGGCGGCCGCGCGCGGCGCTCAGGCCGTCGAAGACCGGCGGCCGGTCCAGCGGATACTCGGCCAGCCGGCGGCCGTCCTCGGTCGAGACCACCCAGAGGCGGGCGCCCTTGCGGCCCTCGAAGGCGGCGTACGGATCGTCGCTCGGGACCACGTCCGGCGGACCGGCCGCGTACAGATGCGCGCCCGCAACCAACATCGCCTGGAACCGGACCGGCACCTGGACCGACCACTTCGGCTGAAGCGTGCGCGAGTACCCGTCTCCCTTTTCCCGGCCGATGGCCATCGGCCGAAGCACAGGCTCCGCATCGTTGCGGTCGGCAAACAGTTCGTAGCCGTCCGTGCCCGGCCAGAACCGCGGGCTGTGACCCTGCCGCGACGTGAACACGTGCAGGCCGTACGTCGTCTCGTCGTCGAACGCCAGAATCTGGCCCGCCTTCGGCCCGTTATAGGCGAAGTAGTAGCCCGGCCAGCGCCGGCTGTAGGTCCAGTAGTTGCGGTCGAACCACGACGTGTCGAGCAGGCCGGCGTTCGACATCAGGTGCAGGCTCACGTCGCGGTCGCCCAGTTTGGTGATGCGCGGCGTCGGCTTGGACGCAAGGTCCGGGCCGAAGCGATGGAAGAACATGTACAGGTCGCGCCCGTCGCTCACCAGGACGTCGGACCGGGCGCCGTCCATGTCGAACGGCCGGCCGGCTTCGCGCGTCACGTCGGGCCGCTCGCTCTCAAGGTGCCGCTGGTGAAGCACCTTGCCCGTCTTCGGGTCGAGGGCGTAGATCCAGATGCCGCCGTCGAGGAACGACGACCGCCCCGCTGTGGCGTACGCGATGCCGTCCTGCACGAGCACGCTGCCGTGGACGGGCCAGGCCGACTCGAGTTGGTCGAAGGCGCCGATGCGGCGTTCCTCGGGCGCCGCCTGGAACCGCCAGACGAGTTCCCCGTCCGACGCCCGCAGGCAGTAGACCCACCCGTCGGCCGATCCGAACAGGACCAGCCCTTCGTGCAACGTGGGCGGGGAATCGATCCGCGCGCCCGCCGTGAACGTCCAGAGCGGGTTGCCGGTGTCGGCCGCCAGACAGTGGACGGTGTGGGCGTCCTTCTCGGCCACCAGGAGCCGCCCGTCGGCGACGACCGGCTGCGAGGTCGCCCCGCCAACATCCCGCTGCCACAGGCGCGGGAGTTCGACCGGCAGGTCACAGCCGGCCCGGCCGCTTCGCAGGACGTCGTGGCGGTAGGCGGGCCAGTCGGCGTCGGAAATCTGAGATCTGCCATCTGAGATTTGAGATTTGGGATCTGAAATTTGAGATTTCAGATCTGCGATCCCCGCGCCGTACGCCGGGCCGCGCTCCAGCCGCGCCTCGGCCGGCCGCGGCCCGGCAGGCTCCACCGGGTCGGCCGAGACGGCGTTGTATCCCGTCACTTTCACGCCCGGATAGCAGAAACACTGGTGCGGCGGGGCGTACAGCAGCCCGTTGCCGGCGATGACGCCGTGACCGCACGGACCCCGAAGCCAGTCGTGACGCATGTGGTTGGTGCCCTCGAGGTCCACGAACTCCACGCCCCGCTTCGGCAGCAGCAGGTACCGCTCGGTGGCCTTCGCCGGGTAGCAGCGGATGTGGTGCCCCGGCGTGATGAGGTGCGAGACGGTGACCGTGCGTTTCACCTCGCCGGTCTTGGGATCGTAGCCCCTGGCCTCGACGGCGCCGGGGGTCCATAGGAACGTGCGGCCGCGCTCCTGGATCTGGCTGACCCAGACGAGTCCGCCCGCGCCGAAGAAACTGAGGCGACGGTTGATGCTCGGACCTTCCCACAGGTGTTTGCCGGTCTCGCCGTCGAACGCCTGGAGACCGCCCTGGTCGAAGAACACGACGCCGCCGTACATCATCAGCGTGCCGCCCCGCAACGGCGCCCGCGACGGTGCCCGCCAGCGCTCCTTGCCGTCGGCCAGGCCCAGGCACACGATCGCCTGCCGGTCGTGGTAGCAGACGCGGCCGTCGGCGGCGGCCAAGGTGTGAGGGACAAGACCCTTGGCGGGCGCCTCCCACCGCGGGCGCCCGGTGTCGGCATCGACGGCCACGATGCCATCGGGCCCGCCGTCGGCGGGCTTCCGGACGCCGCGCAGGTGCACCACGAGGGCGCCGTCGATGCAGACGAGTTCGTCGGAGCCCTTGGTCCCGTCATAGGTGCGGACGGCTTCGCCCGTCGCAGCGTCCAGGGCCGTGACGGGCTCGCCGCGGCCGACCGTCAGGTACACGCGGTCGCCGACGGCGGCCAGGGCCTTGGGGGAGACGCGCTGCTGGAGATGCTTCTTCCACAGGAGCGTGCCGTTGAACGCGCCGCGCGCAACGATGGTCCACCGCTCCGGCAGGCCCGGCTGGCCGGTCAGGCCCTCGTCGATCATGCTGAACAGCCGCCCTTTGGCCGAGACAACCAGGCCGACGCTGGACGGGGTGCCGTTGTGGCTGCGGCAGTACAGGGGATCGCTCTTCCACTGGAGGCGCCGAGGCGGGCCGACGCGCCTGTCTCTGGCCGTGGCGTTGTTATCCGGGCCGTGGAGGTAGTGCGTCCATTCGTCGATCGCCCCCGGCCAGGGCTTGACGGTCTTCTTCCCGCCGACCAGCGCCACGCCCAGCGGCGCCAGAACACGCACGACGTCAGCCATCGGCACATCACCCAGGTCCTCGGCCACCACGAGGTCTACGAGGTTGTCTGCGTAAGGCAACCGCGTGCCCGTGAGGCGATCGACCGATACCGGCCCGTACAGCCCCTTGGAGCGGATGTGCCGGCGGGCCTTCTCGACGTTGGCGGCGTCGGCGTCGAGACCGTGCACGAGATAGCGGTCGTTGGCTCGCAGAGCCGCCGTCAGTCGCCCGTCGCCGCAGCCGAGGTGGACCACCAGCCCGCCTTCGACGCCGGCGGACGACAGGATCTCGCGGGCCAGGGCCTCGGCGTCAGCAGCGGCCGCAGAGGCCTGGGCCGTCGCCGCAACGATCGCCAGCAGAAACGCCAGCGCGGCGCGGCCCGCGCGGCGAAAGCGCAGGGCCGACGCCTCGGTGGCTGCATGGGACTGCCTGGAAGCGGTCATGGCACGGATCCTCCACGCTGGGGGCCAACCGGTCGATGCGCTGCCGACGTGGCGGCAGTCTAGCAGAACCGTCCGGGGGAGCAAAGCCAGATACTGCCGCAGCCGTGCAGACCCGGGGAGACCTTGCATGTCTCTGCTCGCGGCCGGCACCTTGTGGCTTGTAGCCTGGAGCATGAGGCTTGGAGCAAGGTGGCCGCAGCCTCCCGCGAAATGGCGGTTTACAGAGGCTGCACGCAAGTCTATGCTATCGGTTGCCCGGAGCAGCGCGGCCCAACGGGCAAACAGGAGGGTTCCCCATGACGCCACGCAAGAGGCGCATCGTCTGGTTGGCGGCCCTGTTGCTCAGCCTCGTTGCCGCAGGCTGTGCGCCGGGCAAGGCGAGCGTGCAGCGGTACGGGTCGGTCATCGGCATCAAGCCCGAGAGCCTTCCGGAGTACAAGCGTCTCCATGCCGCCGTCTGGCCGGAGGTGCTGGCGAAACTGAAGGACGTGAACGTCCGGAACTACTCCATCTACCTGGCCGAGGTGAAGCCGGGCGAGTTCTACCTCTTCAGTTACTTCGAGTACACGGGCAGCGATTTTGAGGCCGACATGGCCAAGATGGCCGCCGACCCCACCACCCAGAAGTGGTGGGACGAATGCGAGCCGTGCCAGCAGCCCGTCCCCACACGCAAGGAGGGCGAGTGGTGGCACACCATCGACGAGGTCTTCCACATGGACTAGCGTTCGCAAGGAGGTACGCCATGAACGCACCGCGACGGCGGAGGCTCGTGCTTTTTCTGGCGGCAGGTCTGGCCTTATCCGTCATGTCCGAAGCCGTGGGAGCGCCCGCCGAGGAGACGGAGGGCTTTCTGCAAGCCCGTCCCGACGACCTCGCGTGGTGGCGCGAAGCGCGGTTCGGCCTGTTTATCCACTGGGGGCCGGTCAGCCTGAAGGGAACCGAGATCGGGTGGTCGCGCGGCGGCGAGCGCCGAGGCAGAAAGGGGCGCGGCCCGATCCCCGCCGAGGTGTACGACAACCTCTACAAGGAGTTCAACCCGACGAAGTTCAACGGCCCCGAGTGGGTCGCCATCGCCAAGGCCGCCGGCATGAAGTACCTGGTCTTTACGACCAAGCACCACGACGGCTTCTCGATGTTCGACAGCCGCCTGACGGACTACAAGATCACCAACTCGCCCTTCAAGCGCGACGTCGTGGCGGAACTGGCGACGGCCTGCCGCGACGGCGGTCTGCGGCTGGGGTTCTACTACTCGCCTCCCGACTGGTTCCACCCCGATTACCGGACCGCCAACCACGCCCGTTACATCGAGTTCCTGCACGGGCAACTGCGCGAACTGTGCACGAACTACGGCAAGGTGGACGTCATCTGGTTCGACGGTCTCGGCGGAAAGGCGGAGGACTGGAACTCGCCGGCCCTGTTCAAGATGATCCGCCGCCTCCAGCCTCACGCGCTCATCAACAACCGGGCGGGGCTGCCGGGCGACTTCGACACGCCGGAGCAGCGCGTCGGCACGTTCCAGATCGACCGCCCCTGGGAAACCTGCATGACCATCTGCCGCCAGTGGGCCTGGAAGCCGGCCGACACCATGAAATCGCTCAAGCAGTGTCTCGACACCCTCATCCGATGCACCGGCGGCGACGGGAACCTGCTCTTCAACGTCGGCCCCATGCCCACCGGCGAGATCGAACCGCGACAGGTCGCACGCCTCAAAGAAATGGGCGCCTGGCTCGGCAAGTACGGCGAGAGCATCTACGCGACCCGCGGCGGCCCGTTCCGCCCGGGCGCCTGGGGCGCCAGCACCCACAAAGGCGACACGATCTACCTCCACATCCTTCAGTGGACGGGCGACTCGGTCCGCCTGCCGCCCATCGAGAAGAAGATCCTCAGCCACCGCGTGCTGACCGGCGGCGTAGCCGAGGTCAAGCAGACGGCCGAGGCCATCGAGGTCTCGGTGCCCCCGGCCCACCGGCAGGAACTCGACACGCTCGTGGCCCTGCGGCTCGACGGTCCTGCGGCCGACATCACGGCCGGCGTCCTCCGCTCGGATTCCGTCGCCGCCGGCAAGAAGGCCGCCGCGTCGAACGTGTACCGCAAGATGACCCAGTACGGCCCGGACAAGGCTCTGGACGACGACCCCGACACCCGCTGGGCCACCGATGCCGGCACCCGCGAGGCCTGGATCGAGGTGGACCTGGGAGACACCGTCACCATCGGCCGCACGATGATCGACGAGTGCATCGAGTGGGGCCGGCGTGTCCGCAGGTTCGAATTGCAGTACAAGGACGGCGATGCGTGGAAGACCGTTCTGGAGGGTGCCGGCATCGGCCGCCGCTACACGAAAGCATTCCCGCCGGTCCGCGCTCGGCACGTGCGACTGAACCTCCTGGAGGCCACCGACGGACCGACGATCCGCGAGTTCCAGTTGCTCCCACCCCCGGAAGACAAGAGCAACGCGCATGGCTGACGTCAGAACGTGGGGCGGCACGGTCCTGGCAGTGCTGGTGTTCTGTGGCGCCGCCGCGGCAGAGAGCGACGCACCGTGGGACATGCTCACCGCCAAGCCCGAGGCGCTTGAAGCCTGGAAGGATAGGCGTTTCGGCCTGTTCATCTGCTGGGGACCGGTCAGCCTGACCGGCAAGGAGATCGGCTGGTCGCGCGGCGAGCCGTCCTGGGGCCGCCGGCCGGGGGTGCGGGGCGCCAAAGGGCCGACCCCCGTCGAGGTCTACGATAACCTGTACAAGACGTGGAAGCCGGACCGGTTCGACGCCCGCGCGTGGGTCGGTCTCGCCCAAGAGGCCGGCGCCCGATACATCATCTTCCTCATCAAGCACCACGACGGTTTCTGCCTGTTCGACACGAAACGGACCGACTTCCGAAGCACCGGGCCGGAGTCGGCGTGGAAGGTGGACGTGATGAAACACATCGCCGACGCCTGCCACGAGACCGGCGTCAAACTCATGGTCTATTACTCGCAACCCGACTGGCATCACCCCGATTACCTGACCGACCGCCACGACCGCTACATCGCGTACCTGCACGGCCAGGTCCGCGAGTTGCTGACCGGGTACGGCCGCATCGACGGCCTGTGGTTCGACAACCTGCGTCCGGTGGGCCCCCAGACGGCCGCCCTGTGGGACGCCGAGAACCTCTTCCGGATGGCGCGCCGGCTCCAGCCGCACCTCCTCATCAACAACCGCTGCGGCCTGCCGGGCGATTTCGATACGCCGGAGCAACGCGTCGGCTTGTTCCAGACCCGTCGCGCGTGGGAGAGTTGCATCACCCTCGGCACCCAGTGGGCCTGGAAGCCCCAGGACCGCATCAAGTCGCTCAAGCAGTGCATCGACATCCTCGTCAGATGTGTCGGCGGAGACGGCAACCTGGCCCTGAACACGGGCCCCATGCCCGATGGCCGCATCGAGCCGCGCCAGGTCGAGCGGTTCAAGGAGATCGGTGCCTGGCTTGCCAAGTACGGCCGGAGCATCTACGGGACGCGAGGCGGCCCGTTCCGCCCGGGCGGCTGGGGGGCGAGCACGCACAAGGGCAACACGATCTACCTGCACGTTCTCCGGTGGCCGAGCGAGAGACTCGTCCTGCCCGCCATCGACCGGCGGATCGTCTCGCACACCGTGCTGACAGGCGGCACCGCCACGGTCGAGCAGACCGGCGAGGGAATCACCGTCTCGGTCCCGCCCGCCTGCCGCAGCGAACTCGACACCGTCGTGACACTCGAACTCGACGGCCCGGCCGCCGGCGTCACGCCGGCGCGCCTGGGCTCGGGGTCGCTTGCGTTCGGCAGAAAGGCGGCCGCGTCGAACGTCTTCCGCAGCCAGGCCGAGTACGCCCCCGCCAAGGCCTTCGACGACGACCCCGCCACCCGTTGGGGCTGCGACTGGGGCACGCACGCCGCGTGGCTCGAGGTGGACCTGGGCAAGCCGTGCACCTTCGACCGGGCGTGGATCAGCGAACCCTACGACCGCGTCGGCGAGTTCGAATTGCAGGCGAAGCACGGCGAGGCGTGGAAGACCTTCCATCGCGGCACGACGATCGGCGAGAGCCTGTCCGTGACGTTTCCTCCGGTGACCGCCCGGCACATGCGGCTGCACCTGCTGAAGACGACCGAGGGTCCGTCGATCTGGGAGTTCCAACTGTTCGGACCGAAGGAGAGCCCTCGCCCATGACCTCGCGGGAAAGGGTGCTTGCGGCCTTCGAGCACGTCGAGCCCGACCGCGTGCCGGCGTGGTGCGGCGCGTCGGACGAGTTCCGGGCCAAGGCCAGGGGCGAACTCGGCCTGGACGACGAGGGCCTGCGCGTCCGGTTCGGCGACGACTTTCGCCGCGTCCGGGCGCGGTACACCGGACCGGCGTTTACCTTGTCGCCGGGCGTGCATAGCCGGACCCCCTTCGGCGTCGAGCGCAGCGGCATGGGGTACGGCCAGCCGATGAACCATCCGCTGGCGGGCGCCACGCTCGATGAGGTTCACGACTATGCCTGGCCCGACCCGTCATGGATGGACGTCTCCGGCATCCGGGCCGACGCCCAGGTCTGGGGCAGCAAGTACGCCATTCTCGGCGGCGACTGGTCGCCGTTCTGGCACGACGCCATCGAACTCGTCGGCATGGAAGAACTGTACCTGAAGATGTACGATGAGCCGGGGTTGGTGGACGCCCTGTTCGGCCACGTCGTCGAGTACTACGCGGCCGTGAGCCGACAGATCTTCGACGCCGCTGCCGACGCCATCGACATCTTCTTCATCGGAAACGATTTCGGGAGCCAGACGGGGCCGCTGCTCGGCGAAGACCTGTTCAGGCGATACGTCCTGGGGCACCTGGCGCGGCTGACCGACCTGGGGCACGCCTGCGGCCTGAAGGTCATGCTGCACTGCTGCGGCGGCTTCGCCCCGCTCATCCCCGCGATGATCGAGGTGGGCCTGGACGGCCTGCACGCGATCCAGCCCAGTTGCCACGGTATGGACCTGGGCGGCTTGAAGCGCGACTTCGGCGACCGCATCCTCTTCAACGGCTGCATCGATTCCCACCACGTGCTGATCGAAGGAACGCCCGGCTCCGTGCGCGAGGCGACGCGCGGGGTCATCGAGATTATGAAACCCGGCGGGGGATTCGTGGCAGGGGCCAGCCACGACTCGATCCTCGAAGAGACGCCCGTCGAGAACGTCGTCGCCATGTTCGACGCCGTCCGCGAATTCGGGGTCTACGGCGGCTGAAGCCGCGTACGTGTTTAGCGTGCCGGTTGTGGCTGTCACCCTGAACGAAGTGAGGGGTCTCGCCGTGGGAAGGACGAAACAGCAAAGACCACGGCGAGATTCTTCGGGTCGCCGAGGCGACCCTCAGAATGACAACGCTAAACACGTACGAAGCCGCCGCACTCCGGCACGGGACGCCCATGACCGGCGCTGACACGAAACCCGGCGACGCCATCCTGCGGATGGAGGCCATCGTCAAGGACTTCCAGGCGGTCCGCGCGCTCGACCGGGTCGATTTCGACCTTCGGGCCGGCCAGATTCACGCCCTCATCGGCGAGAACGGCGCCGGCAAGTCCACTCTCATGAACGTCCTGGCCGGCCGCTTTGCGGACTACCGCGGGCGGGTCACCCTCTTCGGCCGCCCGGTCCGCCTGACCCACCCCCGCCAGGCACTCGCCCTGGGCATCGGCGTCATCTACCAGGACCTGAGCGTCCTGGGGAACCTGACGGTGGCCGAGAACATCATGCTCGGCCACGAGCCGGCCGGCCGCCTGCCGGGTACGCTCGACCGGCGCGCCCTGGCCGCCCGAGCCCGGGCCGTGCTCGACGAACTGGAGTTCGACCTGCCCCTGGAGAGCCGGGTCGGCGGCCTCAGCCACGCCCGCCAGTGCCTGGTCGAGATCGCCCACGCCATCCGAGAGGACGTGCGGCTGCTGGTGTTCGACGAGCCGACGGCGTCGCTGGGCGGCGACGACGTGGGGCGGCTGTTCGAGGTGATCCGCCGCCTCAAGGCCCGCGGCATCGGCATCGTCTACATCTCGCACCGCCTGGCCGAACTGCCGCAGATCGCCGACCGCGTCACGGTCCTCCGCGACGGCAAGGTCGTCGGCACCCGCGGTATCGCCGACTGCAAGGTCTCGGCGCTCAGCCACATGATGCTCGGCCGCGAACTGACCGAGATGTTCCCCCCGAAGCGCAACACGCCCGGCGAGGTGATTCTGAAGGTCCGCGGCCTTGCGCGCCCGGGCGTGTTCCGCGACATCTCGTTCGATCTGCGCGAGGGCGAGATCCTGGGCGTCGCCGGCCTGGTGGGGTCGGGGCGGACCGAAATGGCGCGGGCCGTCTTCGGTGCCGACCGGGCCGCCGGCCGGTGCGAGTTCCTGGGTCGCCCGATGCGGCGCCGTTCGCCCGGGCGGTGCATGGCCCGCGGCATCGGCATGATCCAGGAGAACCGCAAACGCGACGGGAGCATCACGGACTCGTCGGTCGCGCGGAACATCGGCATCAGCGTCCTCGACCGCCTGTCGAACGCCGCCGGGTTCCTGAGTCCGGGCCGCCTCAGCCGCAACGCCCGCCGGATGATCGACCGCATGGACATCCGGCCGACCGACCCGGCCCGCCTGATCCAGACGCTCAGCGGCGGGAACCAGCAGAAGGTCATCCTCGGACGCTGGCTCTGCCGCGACCCCAAGGTCCTGATCCTCGACGAACCGACCCAGGGCATCGACATCGGCACGAAGGCCCAGATTTACCAACTGGTGATGGACCTGGCCGCCGCCGGAAAGGGAATCATCCTGATCTCGTCGGAGTTCTTCGAACTCGTGAACCTCGCCGACCGCATCCTCGTCGTCCGCGACGGCCGCCTCGTGCGCGAGATGCCCGGCCCCGGGTCCGACGTGGACGCCCTGTTTGCCGCCTGTCTGGGAGAGCCCATCGCATGAGCGTGACGCCCCCATCGCCCGCGCCGTCGAAACGCACGTGGCGACCCTCGTTCCAACTCATCCAGGCGGGCATGGTCCTCTTGCTGCTGCTGGCGCTCTGCGCCGTCTCGGCGATTCAGACCGAGACGTTCCTGACGTGGCAGAACCTGGTCTACAACCTGCTGACGAATGCGGCGTACCTGGGGATCATCGCGTGCGGCATGACGTTCGTGATGGTGGCGGGCGGCTTCGACCTCTCCGTCGGGTCGACCACCACCGTGTGCAGCGTGGTGGCCGTGCTGGCGCTCCAGGCCCTGACGGGCCAACCCGTGTGGTTGGCCATCGCGGTCGCCGTCGTGGTGACGGCGGCGGCGGGGACGCTTCTGGGCGCGGCCAACGGGGCGTGCATCTCGTACATCGGCGTCAACCCGTTCGTGACGACGCTGAGCACGATGCTCGTGTTTCGCGGCATCGCCCTGATCATGACGCACGGCGGTCAGACGCTCAGCGTGCCGCTCGCGATGAAGAACACCTTCAGCCAACTCTACTGGGGCAAGGTGCCCGTGTTCGGGAGCGAGGCGTACCAGATCACGGTCCCCATCCTGGTCTTTGTGGGCGTCTTTGCGGTCAGCCTGTACGTGCTGCGCCTGACGCGGTTCGGCCACTACGTGTACGCGGTGGGAGGGAACGAGAGCGCGGCGTGGCTGGCGGGGGTCAACACGTCGCTCATCAAGGCCGCCACGTACGCCATCTGCGGCCTGACGTGTGCCGTGGCCGCCGTCATCTACAGCGGCATGTCGAACACGGCCCAGGCCGCGAGTTACTACGGGCTGGAGTTGGTGGTCATCGCCAGCGTGATCGTCGGCGGCACGCCCCTCGGGGGTGGCAGCGGCGGCCTGATCTTTACGCTGGTGGGGCTGCTCCTGCTCTCGGTCATCGAGAACCTGCTGCCCCAGTTCGGCGTTCAAGAGGAGTCCCGGAACATCGTCCGAGGGCTGATCATCCTGGTGGTCGTCGCGGTGGACGTCCTCGCCCGCGGCGCACGCACGAGAGCAAGGAGAACGTGACATGACAGATCGCCGGTTCGCTGTGGCCGCCGCAGCACTCGCGCTGGCATGCATCATCGGTTGCTCGGGCGACGACGCGCCGCCGGGCGGCCAACCGCCCGCGGCCGCAACGTACAAGATCGGCTTCTGCATGACCCTCGACCATCCGTACTGGCAGAACATGCGTCTCGGGGCCATCGACGAAGGCCGCAAACTCGGCGCCGAGGTCATCATCATGAACGCCAAGGAGGACCCGGTCCTCCAGATCCAGCAGATCCAGGAACTCATCGCCAAGCAGGTGGACCTGGCGTGCGTGGTCCC
>DATKXP010000533.1:0-6768 GCA_035529015.1 Phycisphaerae bacterium
CATCAACTGGAACCCTTCCCACGTCGAGTTCGGGCCGTACATGAACTGGAGGCCCATCCAGTCCTCGATGCCGATGAGGTCCACGGCCCGGGTGCGTGCGAGGTCGAACCAGTCGGCGGCCAGCGGGTGCCCGCCCCAGCAGGCGTTGGGCGTCATGCCCATGCCGAGGCCCGATCCGCCGAAGTACGGGTGGTCGGCCACCAACGTCGAGGCGAGAGGACCGTCGCCGAAATGCCGGTGCAGGGTCTGGGTGTGCCACTTCAGCCGCTCGGTCATGGCGGCCTGGCGGAAACGCGACGTGTAGTAGAAGACGCGACGGGCGGCGGATTCGTCGGCTTTCATGCGGGCCTTCAGCACGTCGGGCGTCTCGATGGGCACGACGTCCGCGAGGCGGCCCGCGCCGAGCGTCTGCGGCGGGACGTTCTTGCGGGCGAGGTACGCGGCAAAGTGGGCGAGGGCCTGTTTGTCCTCGCCGATGGGCGGCCGGCAGACCACTTCGTCGGAGAACCCGAACGGCACGCCGGCGACCGGTTTCTCCTTCGCGCGCGAGGCGTGCTCCCTCACAAGATCGTCGATGGCGTCGCGCGTCGCCCCGGGGCCGAACGTCACGCGGTGGGTGTGGCCGGGGGGGTGGAAGTCGAACCGTTCGCGGACCTCCGGCGGCTGGTTGCCCACCACGTTGAACCCCAGGAGGCGCAGGACCTCGGCCTCCTCGAGGTTGAGTTCCGCGCGCTGCGGGCTCCAGAAACTGGTCTGGACGATGAGCCGCTTCGGCGCGACCCGTTTGCCGCCCGTGGCCTCGCGGGCCCACCGCAGGCGGCGTGCGGTCATCTGGCTTGCCGTCTCCAGATGGTCGGCGTCTCGCTTCGGGTCGGGCGAGACGAGGAAACTTGTGAGCGACCCCGTGTAGGTCTCCTCGAAGCGTTTGACGACGTTCTTCCCGGTCGGGGCGGTCGCGATCTCGATGACCACCCGCCGCCGCTCGGCTGGGGCCGCCCTGGCGGACCGGTCGGCCGCCGGGTCGGTGATGAAGTCGGCCGTCACGTTGGGGAACTCCGCGACGCCGCCCGCGCGCATCAGCCGTCCGTGCAGCCGGTCGCCGGCATGGCGGCCAAGATCCAGCCACGGCGTGGGCGTGCCGGCGGGCAGGCGTGCGGCCGCGTCCTTGTCGGCCCCCGCGGGCCAGACCGTTTTCGGAAGGTACCACGGCGCGTTGTGGATATACCCGCCCACGCGAACGTAGTAGGTGCCCTGGTGGGGCTCGAGCAACTGGAATCGGACGAAGACGTCTCCCGCCGCCGGAGACGCCGGGACAACCGCTGCCGCAAGTGCAGCGGCGACGCCAAGTGCCCATTGTCGCAGGCCGTTGAGCATGGTTTCGCCCCGCTCGGGAAGGGGTGCGCCGTGAGGCTACCACCTTGGGGTTTGTGCGACAAGGCGTTTGCCTCGCCCTTTGACATGCCGCCCGCCCGCCCGTATCATGGTGGGCCTTGAACTTCGGGCTCGAGCGAGAAGGGGTACGCCTATGGCCACTTGCGAGAACCAAGAGAAGAACCTGGTGGACTGCACGTGCACGTACATGGCGTGCGACCGGCGCGGCCTGTGTTGCCTGTGCGTGGCGCATCACCGGGCGCAGGGCGAGTTGCCCGGCTGCTTTTTCCCGCCCCAGGCCGAGAAGACGTACGACCGCAGCGTCCGCAAGTACGTCGAGGTGATGCAGGGCTAGCGGCCCACCGGAAGCGCCGGGCATGATCGTTTTGATCGACAACTACGACTCGTTCACGTACAATCTCGTCCAGCGTCTGGGTGAACTGGACGCGCGGCTTGACCTGCGCGTCTTCCGCAACGACAAGGTGACCCCGGACGAGGTCGAGGCGCTCGGGCCGAGCCACATTATCGTCTCGCCCGGCCCGTGCACGCCGCGCGAGGGCGGCGTGTCGAACGAGGTCATCCGACGCTTCGCCGGCAAAGTGCCGCTGATGGGCGTGTGCCTCGGACATCAGTGCATCGGTTTCACGTTCGGCGCCGAGGTCGTGCGGCACGACCGGCTGATGCACGGCAAGACCAGTATGGTGAACCATGATGGGAGGACCATCTTTGAAGGCATCACGAATCCGTTTGAAGCGACGCGGTACCACAGCCTCATCGTCCGCCGCGACTCCCTGCCCGACGAGTTCGAGGTTTCGGCCTGGACCGACGCGGACGAGATTATGGGCATCCGCCATCGCCGATGGCCGCTGGAAGGCGTCCAGTTTCATCCGGAGAGTTTTCTGACCCTCGAGGGGCCGAAGATCCTCCAGAATTTCCTGCGGATGTCGTAACCGCACCGGCCGATACACCAGAGGACTCCCACGCCGCCGGCCGCCAAGACGGCTGCGCAGCCGGCGGCGTCAACCGTATAACGTACCGATGCGCAGCAGGGGGCCAAGGAAGTCCGGAGGTCCGACGTGATCCGTTTTCAGTGTACGTGCGGTAAGCCGCTGAAGGTCAAGGACTCGGTCGCCGGCCGCACGGCCCAGTGTCCACACTGCGGCAGTCAGGTCCGGGTGCCGGCCGCCGAGCCCAGGCCGATGAGCGGCCCGGCCGCCCTCCAGGCCGCCCTGCGCGAGGCCCGGGAGGGCGCCGCCGCGGACGACGTTCCCATGGCCGAAGTCCTCGGCGGTCCGTCCGCCGGTCGGCGGTCAGGCTCGCCGAGGTCGCCGGAGGCGGCCCAGGCGATTAAGGGTCTCGATGCCCTGGCGAGGGCCGCAGGTGGCGCCCCTGCCGCCAGGCCGGGCCGGCGGGCCGCCAAGCCGAAGGCGCGCGCTCGCAAGGCGACCAAGACGCCCGATCGCCCCGCCGTTCCGAACGGGCGCCTGCCCCCCGGCGCGGAACACAGCAAGAAGGCGGCGATCATCGGCGCCGTGGCAGCGGTGGTGGTGCTTATCATCGCGGTCATCGCGGCCTCGTTCATCGGCGGAGGCAAGGTCGAACCCGAGAAGCCCGCCGCGGCCGAGGGCCCGTCCGTCACGACGACCGCCGAGCGGCCGACACGCAAGGGGTACGCCTTCGAGCAGCCCGGGGCGCTCTTCGGCGGTGTCGGCGAACTGGAGGATAAGAACACCGACGGCACGAGCGGCCAGCCGTAGCGGCGGCCACCGCCCGCGGCCGGCTCCCCCACCCGCCCACCGAGAGGTGAGGGGGCAATTCTGTTGACACTCCTTTTGCGCGCCACCTATACTCGCGGGCCAAGGGAGTGTGTGCGCTTTGAGTGCGCCGATTTGCCGCGGGAGCGACGTGAACAGCACCCGACCTACCCCCGTTTTCGTCTGTGCGGCCCTCGTGCTGTCGGTCGCGTGCGGTGCGGCGCGCGCCGCTGAGGTCGAGGCCGGCGCGCCGGCGCCCATGATTCAGGTCACCGGGCGTATCATCCACACCTGGTACGAGCGGCCGGGCCTGCGCGTCATGCTCGTCATCGACGGGTTCACGGTCATGACGGCCAAGGAGCAACTGACCGCCCGCGACGGCGTCGTCTGGTTCGACGAGGGCGCCGCCACCACCAGCGGCAAGGCCACCCTCGGCGTCTACGCCGAGACCGGCGCCGAGTACAAGGACGCCGCCGGCAAGATCGAGACGTTCGACTCGGTGTACCTGGTCATGGAGAGCGCGGGCGAGGTGAACCTGCACTCCGATGAGTCGCTGCGCGGCAAGGCCGAGGACACGGAACTGTTCCTTCGGGCGAAGAAACTGCGCAACGAGTACGCCTCGAGCGGTCGCCGCGAGACACCGCTCGCCGTGACGCCGCCCCCCGAGGCGCCCGAGAAGGTTGAGCCGCCCGGCGTCCGCGAGGCCGGCGTCCCGCAGGAGATCACGATCGTCTCGCAGGACGACGTCCGCCAGGTCAACTTCACGAGTTTCGTCCAGAAGCAGAAAGACGAGCAGGGGCGCGAGATCGACGTCCGCGTCAGCATCTGGACGGGCGGCGTGTACGTGACGCGCGGCGAGATGGAGATGGCGGCCGACAGCCTGGTCATCTGGACGCCGGAAGAGGCCGTCCGTGCGGCAGGCCGCCCCAAACCGAAGGCCGACGAGCCGACCCCGCCGGCCGAGAAGAAGCCGGCGGCCGACGAGTCGCTCCCCGAACCGGCGACCGGCGCTGCCGCCCCCGGCACGTCGCAGAGCCTGGCGGCCGAGGCGTATCTGGAGGGCCACGTCCGCATCACCCAGGGCCGTCGCATGATCCAGTGCAGCCAACTGTTCTACGATTTCCGGCGCGACCAGGCCCTGGCCCTCGACACGAAGATCAAGACGTTCTCCAAGGCGCGAAACGTGCCGGTGTACTATTACGCCGACGAGGTGCGGCAACTGGCACGCGGGCTGTTCGTCGGGACCGACGCCAGGATGACCACGTGCGAGTTCGCCCATCCGCACTACACGGTGAGCGGCTCGCAGATGACGATGACGGACCTGACGCCCCTTCCGGGAGAGGACGGGGAGAAGCCCGAGCACCGCCGCGTCCGCTTCGTCGGCGAGGATGTCACGTTCCGAGTCCGCAGCCTGCCCATCTCCTACTGGCCGACGATGGCCGGCGACGTTGAAGAAGCCGTGACGGCCCTGCGGACGATCAGTATCGAGAACCGGTCGAACCGGGGCACCGGCGTCGCCACGCAGTGGCACCTGATGAGACTGCTGGGCATCGACGCCGAACCGCCCGGCTTCAACATGTACCTGAACGCCGACGTGTGGTCGGAGCGAGGGCCCGCGCTGGGCGTCGAGACCGATTACACCCGCAAGGATTTCTACGGCGAGTTTCTCACCTACTTTCTCCAGGACAGCGGCAAAGACAGCGTCGGCTCCGATGACGTCGAACCCGGCAGCAAGAACCGCGGACGCATCCTCTGGCGACACCGCCATTACCTGCCGCAGAATTGGGAAATGACCCTCGAACTCTCCAAGATCACCGATGCCAACTTCCTGAACGAGTTCTATGAGGAAGAGGATGAGACCGGCAAAGCCCAGGAGACCCTCCTCTACCTCAAAAAGCAGGAACAGGACCAGGCCCTGACGCTCCTCATCACCCAGCGCCAGAACGACTGGCAGAGGCTGACCGACTACACCCCGCAGATCGGGTACAACATGATCGGCCGCAGCCTCTGGAACGACCGCCTCACGTACTTCCAGGACAGCGAGTTCTCGCTGGCGCGGTTCCGGGCGCCGGAGCAGTTGCCGATACGCGGCTCGAACACGACGATCGTGGCCGACACGATCCACGAAGTGGACCTGCCGCTGAAACTCGGCACCCTGAACCTCGTGCCGTTCGTCGAGGGCCGCGCCTCGTACTTCGACGAGACGCTCATGCGCACCGGCAACGAGACCCGTTACGCCGCCCGCGCCGGTGCCCGGGCCGCCACCCAGGCGTGGCGCGTTTATGACAACGTCGAGAGCGACTTCTGGGACCTGCACCGCCTGCGGCACGTCAACATCTTCGATGCCAGCGTCTTCGCCACCACCAACAACGTCGAGAGCCGCACCCTCATCCCCTTCGACGTGGCCGAGGCCGGCACGCCCGTCGTCCAGGGCGTCGATGAGATGACGGTCCTGGAACTGGGGTGGCGCCAGCGGTTCCAGACGAAGCGCGGCCCGCCGGGCAAACGCCAGAACGTGGACTGGCTGACCGCCGACCTGGAGGCCACCTTCTACTCGAACACCGATCCGCCGGAGATCACGCCCGACGGCAAACGCGCCTTCGATCACCTCGACTTCATGACCGACTGGCGCGTCACCGACTCGGCCGCCGTCTGGACCGACACGAACTTCAACCTCGACAGCGGCACGCTCGACGTCTTCACGGTGGGCGCCACGATCACCCACACGCCGCGCCTCAGTTACACCGTCGGGCACCGCTACATTCCCGACGCGGATTCGGCCATGGCCCTCGTGGGCTTCGACTACCAGATCAACGAGAAGTGGCGGGTGACGCTCCTCCAGCAGTTCGATTTCGACCGCAACGAGAACGCTCAGAGTGACTTCATCCTGACGCGCCGCATGCACCGCTGGCTGGTCCGGTTCCGCGTCGAACTCGATCCGGGCGAGGACGATTCGTTCGTCGGCCTCGAGTTCCAGCCCCTCGGCGTCTCGGAGATTCAACTCGGCGGGTAGGGGCCCGGCGCGCCGTGCTGAGCCGTCGCCGCCAGCGGCGACCTAAACGGCCACCGGCGCTCCAACGGCAACGGCCGTCGCCGCAGGCGGCGACGGCTAAACGGTGCGCCCCGACGGGCGATTGCCGACGTGTCCCGTTTTCGGCCTTGACAGGGCGCCGCCGGCGGCTATACTCCCCGATTCGTGCCGTCGCCCGATGGGCTGTAGGCCGGGGCGTGCCCCGGCGCTGTGGGCGGCGACGGAACCGACTGCCGGGGTGGCGCGTCGCTTGGCCCCGGCCTACGTGCCTTGGAGCAGCGAGCAACGTCGATGAATACGAAGACCCTGTTTCTGAAGCCCGACCAGGTGGACCGCACCTGGTGGGTCGTTGACGCCAAGGACCGGGTCCTCGGCCGCATGGCCGCCAGGATTGCCCGCATCCTCCAGGGCAAGCACCGGCCGTCGTTTACCCCCAACGCCGACACGGGCGACTTCATCGTCGTGGTCAACGCCGAGAAGGTCCGCGTCACCGGCACCAAGGCACGCAACAAGCAGTACGACTGGTACACGTATTACGCGAACGGCCGCAAAGTGCTGACGTACGAGGAGATGATCAAGCGGCATCCGACGCGCCCCGTCGAACTGGCCGTC
>DATKXP010000534.1:0-10340 GCA_035529015.1 Phycisphaerae bacterium
CCGGCATCGTCTGCCCTACCCTTTCGTCTCGGTCCGCACCAGGCCCTTCTCGGTCTCGATCCAGCCGCAGTACACGTCGTCGAGCACCTCGGAGGGGTCCGGATACGGGCTCTCGTCAACGGCGAACGTCTCGGCCGCGGCAATAGCCTTGTCCACCTCGGCCTGAAGCCGGTCGAACTGCTTCATCGTGAGGAGTTTCTGCTTGAGGAGGTCGTCGCGGAAGAGCGTGATCGGGTCACGCTTCTGCCAGTAGGCCTCCTCTTCCTTGGTGCGATAGACGCGCGGGTCGCTGCGGCTGTGGCCGCGGTAGCGGTACGTGACGCACTCGATGAGCGAGGGCCCGTCGCCGCGCCGCGCCCGTTCGGCGGCCTCAAGGACGGCCTCGCGGACCTCCATCACGACCTGGCCGTCCACCTTGACGCCGGGCATCGCGTAGCCGCGCGCGCGGCCGCATACGTCGGTCACCGCACAGGCACGCGTGAACGCGACGCTCATGCCGTAGAGGTTGTTCTCGCAGATGTAAACGACCGGCAGTTTCCACTTGCCGGCCATGTTGAGCGATTCGTGGAAGTTGCCTTCGTTCGAGGCGCCGTCGCCGAAGAAGCAGAGGCACACCGCGTCCTTGCCCTGCATCTGGATGGCAAGCCCCGCGCCGGTGGCCACCGGCAGGTTGCCGCCCACGATGCCGGTGGCTCCGAGGTTGCGGTTCTTGACGTCGGCGATGTGCATCGATCCGCCGCGTCCCTTGCAGTAGCCGGTCGCCTTGCCGCACAGTTCAGCCATCATCAACTTCAGATCGGCTCCCAGGGCGAGGCTGTGACCGTGGCCCCGATGCGTGCTGGTGACATAGTCGCGATCGGTAATGGCGGAGCACGCGCCCACGGCCACGGCTTCCTGCCCGGCGTAGACGTGGCTGGCGCCTTTGAGGATGTTGCGTGCCAGGAGTTCGAAGACCTTGTCCTCGAATCCGCGGATCTCCATCATGCGCACGAGCAGCGCAATCTTCTCGTCGCCGGTGAGGGTCTTCTTGGCGCCCCTCGGCGTCCGCTTCCTGGCGGTCGCCTTGGCCGGCTTGCGCGCGGGCACCTTCTTTTTGCCCTTGGCGGGCGCTTTCGCCTTCTTCTTCGCCGTCTTGGCCTTGGCCATCCTTACCTCCAAACCAGCCGCTTCAGACACGTGCCCGGCCGTCGGTCCGACCGGTGACGCCCCACGCCGGGCCAAAGTCCGATCATTGTAACCGCAGGACCTCCGGCAGGCAAGCCAGGATGTCGAGGGCGGTCAGGCCCAGGACGCCCATCCGCTCGGCCGCCAGGTCTCCCGCCCGTCCATGGGCCCAGACGGCCAGGACCGCCGCGCCGAAAGGCTCCATGCCCGACGCCATCACGGCCGCCAACAGGCCCGTGAGCACGTCGCCCGATCCGGCCGTCGCCATGCCGGGATTGCCCGTCTCGTTGACGTAGATCCGCTGGCCGTCACAGACGACGGTACGGGCTCCCTTGAGGACGGCTACCGTGCCGAGCCCCACCAGCCGCATGGCGGCGCCCTGACGGTCGGTCTGGACGTCCCTGGCACTCGTACCAAGCAAGCGTGCCGCCTCGCCGGGATGCGGCGTGACGACCAGCGGCACGCGCGCCTTGTGAAGCGCTTCGGCCGCGTCGGGGGCCAGGACGTTGAGCGCGTCGGCGTCGAGGACCACGGGGATCTGGATGCCCACGAGGACGGCCCGGACGACCGACTTGACACTGAGGGTTTGCCCCAGGCCCGGCCCGATCGCCAGGACGTGGTGCCCGGCCGCCAGTTCCAGGATACGTCCTGCGGCCGTCGGCTTCACGGAAGCACCGTCATCGGGCAGGGGCGCGGTCGTGCAGCAGGGCGTCAGGGCGGCCACGGTGTCGAGGGCGACGTCGGGCGTGGCGATCTTGACGAGCCCGGCCCCGCCCCGCAGGGCCGCGTTGCCCGTCAGCGCCGCGGCGCCTGCCATGCCGCGGCTCCCGGCCACGACGAGGACCAGCCCGGCGGTGCCCTTGTGGGCGTCGGCGGGACGCTTGGGCGGTTTGGGGATATCGGTGATGCGTTTCATGGCGCGTGTGCCTCCGGCGCGGCGCGCGGGAAGTGGCGCTGTCGGGGCCCTAACCGGCCGGTCGTGAGGCGGCGCGGACGATGAGGGCTGCAAGGTACCCGCCGCCAAAACCGTTGTCGATGTTGACGACGCCGACGCCGGCCGCACAACTGTTGAGCATCGTCAAGAGCGGCGCGATCCCGGAGAAACACGCTCCGTATCCGACGCTCGTCGGAACCGCGATGACCGGCTCGTCCACCAGACCGCCGACGACGCTCGCGAGCGCCCCTTCCATGCCGGCCACAACCACCACCACGGTGGCCTTGGCGAGCGCTTCGGTGTGCGCGAGGAGCCGATGGATGCCGGCGACGCCGACGTCGTAGAACGTCTCGACGCGGCAGCCCATGACCTCGGCCGTCACACGGGCCTCCTCGGCCACCGGCTGGTCGCTCGTTCCGGCGGAAACCAGCGCCACCACACCGTCAAGCGCCCGGCACGGCTCGGCGCCCTCGATGACCATGGCGCGGGCGCTCTCGTGATAGAGGGCCTTGAGATGGCGGGCGCGGACGGCCTCATACACCTCTCGGACCGCGCGGGTCGCCAGAACCGTACTGCCCTGCTCGACCATGCGGTCGACGATCACGCCGACCTGCTCGACCGTCTTGCCCTGGCAGAAGATGACTTCGGGAAAGCCGCACCGGATGGCGCGGTGATGGTCGAGTTTGGCGAAGCCGAGGTCCTCAAACGGCATGTGCCGGAGGCGTTCGGCGGCCGCGCCCGGCGAGAGCGTTCCGTCGCGTACGGCTTCGAGGAGTTTCCGCAAGCGTTGACTGTCCACGCGTGCCAGCCTTCGATGCGGCGGTTCGCAAAAACCCGCCGCGCCCTGAGTTCTGGTTCGTACGGCCGCCCGCGCGGCCGCGCCATGGCACCAGTATAGGGAATGGGTGCGAGATGTCCACACCCCGCACCCCGGACTCGGCACCCGTTTGACGCGAACCGAAAACGGGCGGAAAAGTAGAATGTCCCCTTTTCTCCCCCGCCGCCGGCGTTACCCCGCTGACGGGGGCACCTGGCACAGCGCTTGTTGGACGTACTCCAAGAGCAGGACCTTGCCCAACAGGAAGAAGACCATCGCCAGGATGGCGGCCGCCGGGACCGTAATGAACCACGAGCCGAAGATGTTCCGGGTGACCTGCCGGTTCACCGCTGCCAGGCCTCGCGCCAACCCGATTCCGAGAATTGCTCCCACGAGGGTGTGGGTCGTGGAGACGGGCAGTTTCATCCTCGTGCACACGAGCACGGTAATCGTAGCAGCCGTAGCGGCCGCCACCCCGCGCGACGGGGTCATTTGCGTGATCTTCGTGCCCACCGTCTGCATCACCCGATAGCCGAACGTCGCCAGGCCGGCCACGATGCCGCAGCCTCCAAGCACGAGCACCCAGGCCGGCACGAACACCCGCATCTTGACCGTGCACGTCGAGGCAATGTCCACGATGGCCGCAAGAGGACCGACCGCGTTCGCCACGTCGTTGGCCCCGTGAGAAAACGCGACCGCGCAGGAGGCGACCACGACCAGCGGCGCGAAGACGCGCTCGACCAACTCCAGTTGGTCCGGCAGCGGGAGGTCCTCCTTGTCCCGGAGGGCGCGTCGGATCAGGATCCTCGCGGTCAGTGCCGAGAGCAGGCCTACCACAGCGGCCGCCAGGAACGCGCCGTTCCCGGTAATCCACTCGGCTCGCTCGCCGGTCAGGTGCTTCAGCCCCTTGTAAGCAATGGCCAGGGTAACCACGACCATCATGAGGAACACCACGAAGGGGGTAATGGAAACGGCCGCCAGCACCGGCCGTTTCCGACCCAGGATGAGTTTGCTGATCATCTTGAACAGGATGAACCCCAAGATGCCTCCAGCAAGCGGCGACAGGAACCAACTCGCCACGATCTGGCCCATCTTGCCCCAGTGCACGGCGCTCCACCCGGCCGCGATGATGCCGTAGCCGGCGATGGCGCCGACGATGGAATGGCTGGTCGAAACCGGCATGCCCATCCACGTGGCCACGTTCAGCCAGACGGCAGCGGCCAGAAGGGACGCCGCCATGCCAATCAGCACCAGCGCCGGCGCTTCGCCCGGCCCCAACCCCGGCAGGGAGGCGATCACCGTGGGGTCCACGATGCCCTTGCGGACGGTATCGGTGACGTGGGCCCCCACAAGGACGGACCCGGCGAACTCGCAAATGCCGGCGGCGATGACCGCCCACTTGATGCTGATGGACTTCGACCCGACGGCACAGCCCATGGAATTGGCGACGTCATTGGCACCGACGTTCCACGCCATGTACAGGCCGAGGAGGGCGGTCAACACGATGATAATCAGACATCCCATAGGCCGGGCAGGACTCTCTTGGGGGCAGGCCTTATCCTTTGAGGATCATGGCCCGCAGCAAGTCCCCCGTGTTCTCGGCTTCGTTGGCTACACGGCTGAGGGTCTGGAGCATTTTGTCGTAAAACAGGATCGTCACGGGGTCGAGTTCCTGTTCCAGGCTGTAGATCTTGCGGCTGAGGCGGCGCTGCATCCGGTCGGCATTCCATTCCTGTTCGCCCAGACCCGCGATCTGATCGAGGACGGACGTGGCCTCCGCGCCGCCGAACGAGGTCTCGGCCAGGTTCTGGAGTTCAACGGCCGCTTCGTTCAGCGTGTTGCTGACCTTCAGAACCTGCCCAACAAACTCCAGGAAAAGGTCCTTGAGTTCCGGGTGCACGCGGGTTTTTCGGATGAACAGGACGACCGCAAAGTCCTGGACGCTGTCGGCGATCTTGTCCTGACACCGGAGGAAATTCTCCAGTTCGTCCCTACCCACCGGCAGGAAGTACCGGCGCGGGAGTTGCTCGCGGATCTCGTGCTTGATGACGTCGGCCTCGTACTCCAGTTTGGACACTCTGTCCTGGAGACGGTGGATCTCTTCGTCATCCCCCTTCAGCAGGGCCTCCGTCAGCGGCTCAATCAACTTCACACACTCGTGGACTTTCTTCGTATGCTCCACAAGCGGGCCGAACGGCGATTGCCCGAACAGTTCCTTGATCAGACTCATGGCATCGCCTCCTGTTGCATGGCAACCGTGCCCACACCCCCGGCGCTAAGGCTCGGCCAAGGGCGAGTTAGGAATCGGTTAGCCCGGCTGTGGCAGGCGGATTATAGAGAGGGTGCGACGGGTGACAAGCAATTTCGCTTAGGCGAGGGCGGTGGGAGTGCGGCAGCGGCAGCCGGCACAGGCCAAGGGATTTCGCCGGGGCCGGTCAAGAAGCGGCTGCGGCGTCGCGGCGCGGTCAGGACATGCCGCCGGGGTCCGCCTCGTCCATGTAATCGAGTTTGTGGACCGGGGCGATGACGGCGCTGGAGATGTTCGAGAGGTGCGCCCCGATCCGCTTCAGGTGGCGCGTCAGGAGGGAATACGCCACCGCCTCGTCGGTCGGGATGCTGTCTCGCTCCTGCAGAAGCAGCCGGATCAGGTCGTCGCACCGCTTGCTGCATTCGCCGAACGCTTTCTGGACCTGCCGGGCAAGGTCCACGTCGCTCCGGCTGAAGGCGTCCTTCGTCAGGTTGAAGATCTCCTCGACCTTCATCCGAATCCGCTCCAGCGGGTCGAGGTACTTGCGGCCCGTGAACTCGCGGGTGTAGAACTTGCCGACCTCAAAGACGTTCTTGCAGTAGTCGCCGATACGCTCGGCGTCCTTGACGACGCTCATCAGCACCAGGCACGCCGCCACGTTGGCGTCCTGGCGGACGCTCAGGTGCTTGACGATCTGGGCGCGGATCGAACGCTCCAGTTTGTTGACCTTCTTGTCGCGCTGATAAAGGGGATCCTCCACGGCCTGCCAGTCGACGCGGCTGAAGAAGACCTCAACGGCCCGCTGGAACATCCAGTAGGTCTCGTCGAGCATCTGGTCGAACTCGTCGAACATGCGGGTCAGGGCATCCTGGCCCCGCCAAGCCTCCCACAATTCCCGGAGCATCGTTTTCCTCCTTCCGCCCGTGGCGCTACTTGAGAAGCCAGCACAGGCCGATCACGAAGATCGGCAACGCGAAAAAGAACAGCACGACACGGAGAACGGCCTGCTTCTTCGACCGGGCCGCCACCCCCCCAAACCAATTGGCGACGCCGATCGGCACGGCGCGAAACGGATACCAGATCGCGCTCCCAAAGACGTTAAAAAGCATGTGGCTGAACGCCAGTGCCAGGCCGACCTGGGCCTGCGCGGGGGTATCGGCACTGGTGGCCATGCTGGCCAACAACGCCGTCACGGTCGTCCCGATGGCTGCCCCAAGGGTGTACGGCAGAATCTGGCGGACGTTCAGCAGCCCTGCCCCGGCCAAGGGAACGACGAGCGAGGTGGTGACGCTCGAGGACTGGATCACGGCCGTCAGGACGAGGCCAACCACAAAGGCCACCGCGTCGTTTCGGAAAAGCACCTGGTCGAAGAACCGCTCAACGCGTTGCACCACCAGGTTCCGGAGCACTAGCGTCAGGAAGATCAGCGCCACGAACAGGAGCACCACGCCCAAGACGCCCAGGATGACATTCGTGGGCACGTTCGACAGAGAAAGCCCGTCCTTCAAGAGCCACTCAGCGGCATTGACAACCGGCTTTAGGGCCTCGCGCATCGGGCTAGTAGGGTTCCGTCCGCTCAGCGTGCCGCCGGAGAAGACTGCCGCCAAGGTGGACCCCGACCACTCCAGCACACCGGTGCCTGTCATTCGCCAGACGATCCACTCCAGGGGAAAGAAGACCAGAACCGTGAGGGTCTTGAAAAAGTCGTGGACCGTCGCCGCTCCGTACGCGCGGGCGAACTCATCGGGGCGCCGCACGTGGGCGAACGACACGCCAACGCCCGTGACACTGGTCCCGATGTTGGCCCCCATGACGATGAAGATCGCCTGGTGAAGGGTCAATGGCGTCGTCACCACCAGCGAGACCGCGAAGGATGTCGTGAAGGACGAACTCTGGAAGATGCTGGTGGCCAGGATGCCCACGAAAAGCCCGACGAGGGGATTGTCGGCGTAGGAGAAGATGTCGTACACCACGTCGCGGTACGGCTGGTTGACCTCGCTGACCGGCTGGGACGTGTCGAAGTCCGGGTTCTTGCCCAGGGCCTTCAGACCGTGCCCCATCATCCCCATGCCGCCCAGAAAAACGTACAGCAGCACGAACACCAGGATGAGCCGAACAACGGTGCGCCAGCGCGAGGGGAGTTGCTGACTGCGCTCGGCAAGCAAGGTCATGAGGCCAGAGGCTCCACTGCGCTAAGCATGCCCTAACAGGGCGCCAAGCGAGCGCTAAGGAGGGAGGTTAGCCGGCGCAGCCCCCCCAGGCAAGCGATTTCGGGTCAGGCGAGTGAGAAGAGTGCGGCGAGTGGTCCGCAGGAGGCTCGCAAGCGGCCTTTGCCGCCCGGAGGCCGGACGACCACGCCGGCACGCAGGACCACCCTTGAGAGACGGCGTCACCTGGCGGTTTCCGAACCGCTCAGGACATGCCGCCGGGGCCGCTCTCGTCCATGTAATCCAGTTTGTGGACCGGGGCGATGACGGCGCTGGAGATGTTCGAGAGGTGCGCCCCGATCCGCTTCAGGTGCCGCGTCAGGAGGGAATACGCCACCGCCTCGTCGGTCGGGATGTCGTCTCGCTCCTGCAGGAGCAGCCGGATCAGGTCGTCGCACCGCTTGCTGCACTCGCCGAACGCTTTCTGAACCTGCCGGGCAAGGTCCACGTCACTCCGGCTGAAGGCGCCCTTCGTCAGGTTGAAGATCTCCTCGACCTTCATCCGAATGTGCTCCAGCGGGTCGAGGTACTTGCGGCCCGTGAACTCGCGGGTGTAGAACTTGCCGACCTCGAAGATGTTCTTGCAGTAGTCGCCGATGCGCTCGGCGTCCTTGACGACGCTCATCAGCACCAGGCACGCCGCCACGTTGGCGTCCCGGCGGACGCTCAGGTGCTTGACGATCTGGGCGCGGATCGAGCGCTCCAGTTTGTTGACCTTCTTGTCGCGCTGGTAGAGGGGCGTCTCAGCAGCCTGCCAATCGACGCGGCTGAACAGGACCTCGACGGCCTGCTGAAACATCCAGTGCGTCTCTTCGAGCATCTGGTCGAATTCGTCAAACATCCGGGCCAGCGCATCGCGGCCCCGCCACACGGCCAACAGTTCCTTCAACATGGCTCACACCCTCGCAACGGAACGGCTATCCAAGAAACCAGTGCGACACAATCACCAGCAGCGGCAGAATGAAGAAGAAGACGAGCAAGTGGAGAACGGCGTAGCGTTTCGACCCGGCTGCCAGACGGGCCCACCAGTTCGCCATGCGGATCGGCACGCACCTGAGCGGATACCACACCGCGGCCCCGAGCAGGTTGAACAACATGTGGCCGAAGGCGAGCGAAACGCCCACCTGGGCCTGGCCGACGGTGTCGGCGCTCGTGGCGAGACTCGCGATCAGGGCCGTCACGGTGGTCCCGAGATTCGCGCCCAGCGTGTACGGATAGACCTGATAGATCGTCAGCAGGCCCGCCCCGACCAGCGGCACGGCCAGCGACGTCGTGATGCTGGAGGATTGGACCGTAGCCGTCAGGATAAGCCCTACGAGGTAAGCCGTGGCCGCGTTGCGAAACAGAACCTTGTCGAAGAACTGCTCGACCCGCGTCATGACCAGGCTCTTGAGGACCGTGGTCAGCAGGATCAGGGCCACAAGCAGAAACGCCACGCCAAGGACCGCCATCGTGATGTTGGCCGAAACGTCGCCGAGACCCAGCCCGTCCGTGAGGACCCAGTCGGCCGCGTTGACCAGCGGCTTCACGGCCTCCTTGATGAAGTTCGTGGGCTTCTGACCCGTCGTGGCGCCGGAGTAGAACACGGACGACATGTAGACCGCAAGCCGCTCGATCAGCCCCCTGCCCGTCCGGGCCCACACGATCCATTCGACGGGAAACAGCAGCAGCACCGACAGCACGTTGAAAAAGTCGTGGACGATGGCCGCACCGTAGGCTCGCTGGAACTCATCCTTGCGGCGAACGTGGGTGAACGACACGCCGACGTTGGTGACGCTCGTGCCGATGTTGGCCCCCATGATGATGAAGATCGCCTGGTGCAGCGTCAGCGGCGTCGTCACCACCAGCGAGACCGCAAAGGACGTCGTGAAGGAGGAACTCTGGAAGATGCTGGTGGCCAAGACGCCTACGAACAGGCCCACGAGCGGGTTGTCGGCGTAGGCGAAGATGTCGTAGACGACGTCGCGGTACGGCAGGTTCTTCTCAGAGACCGGCGCGGCCTTGTCGAAGTCGGGGTCTTCTCCGAGCCCCTTCAGACCGTGGCCCATCATCCGCATGCCGCCCAGGAAGACATAAAGAAGGACGAATACCAGGACGATTCTGGCGACGGTCTGCCAGCGCGGCCGACCGGGTTCGGCCCGATCTTCCAACGTCATCATGGGGCAGGTGACTCCGCCTGCTCGGCACGTGCCACTCCGGCGCACCCGGACTCGCGTCCGCGCCCAGGATTATAGGCGCGCGAAAGACAGGGACAAACAGAAATCGGCCCAGGAGCGATAAGGTCGCGCCAAGAATCCACCGGCCGACACGGCCACGCCCGAAACGGGCCCACAAGACGCACATCACGGCGTCACGGAGCGGACCCGGTACGCCCTGCCCGCGTCTGCGAACCGCCTCCTACGCCCGAGCCTCCAGGTCAAGGGCCGCCACCTCCCCCGCCCGGACGCAATGGTAGGCCAAACCGGCAACCATGGCGGCATTATCGGTGCAATACCGCGTGGGCGGGAGGATGAGGTCGAGGCCGGCGGCCGCGGCTTCCTGCTCGAAGCGCGCCCTCAGCCGCCGGTTCGCCGCCACACCGCCCCCCACGATGATACGGTCCAGGCCGCGCACCTCGGCCGCACGGAGCGTCTTGCCGACCAGCACGTCCACCACGCATTCCTGGAAACTGGCAGCCACGTCGGCCGTCTCCTGCTCCGTCAGGTCGGTCGGCCGCGCCTTCGCCCCCGCCCCGTGACCGCGAACGTGGTACAGGACGGCCGTCTTGACGCCGCTGAAACTGAAGTCGAACGATTCCCGCCCCAGCCACGGCCGCGAGAAATGGACCGCCTTCGGCGAGCCCCGCGCCGACGCCTTGTCGATGCTCGGCCCACCCGGATACCCAAGACCCAGAATGCTGGCCACTTTGTCGAAGGCTTCGCCCGCCGCGTCATCGGTCGTGGCGCCCAGGAGCGTCTGCGAGCGAGGCCC
>DATKXP010000535.1:0-8805 GCA_035529015.1 Phycisphaerae bacterium
TGGTGCGCTCGCCGATCTTCCTCGCCGGAGCGCCGGCGACCACCGTGTAGGGCGCCACGTCCCCCGTGACGACGCTGCCGGCCGCGACGACGGCGCCGTCGCCGACCGTCGCGCCGCCGAGAACGATGGCCCCGTATCCGATCCAGCAATCGTCGCCGATGCGGACATCGGCCGCTTCCATCTCGTGTTCCTGGATGAGCCGGTTGCGGTCGCGAAACCCGTGTCCGCCCGTCAGAACGGCCGCCCGGCGGGTGATGAGGCAGTTCTTGCCGATCTCGACCCTGCCGCCGTGGACCATGACCTCGACGTCGCTGTAAACGATGGTGTGGTCGCCGATTTCGATGGCCTCGCCGCCGGCATCCATCGTGTCGAGACGGCATCGGCCGATGACGCAGCCTCGTCCGATACGGACGCGCGGCCCGATCTTCGCGAGCGGATGGATGAACGACCGCCGCGCCAGGCCGCGCAACGGATTCCACATCGGCCGCACGACGGCCCGCAGCGCGCGGATCAGCAGTTGCCCCACCACACGCCACCACCACCTCGGCGATAGGAGGACTGGGTCGCGCAACTCAAATTCCTTGCCGGGCCGCTATGCGATCCGATGCCTGCAGCGGGCTTGCGCGGCGGGTCTCCGTACCCGCCGCGCACAAACACTCTGGTGCGCGGTGGGTACGGAGACCCACCGCGCCCAACGTATCCCGGACCGCTCAGTCCCGCAGCGCGATGTCGCGTGCGCCGATGCCGAAGCGGTGGAAGATCTCGATGATCCGCCGCGGCCCCAGGCGGCCGGTCCGCATGATGGCCCGGCGCTTCCGGAGCATCCGCGTCAGACCGCCCGCCGCCTCGCAGTACGCCTGCCAGAGGACGGCGGCGACTTCGACCTTGCCCCGCTCGGCCCCGAGGGCGGCGGCCCGTCCGCGGCCAGTCAACCCGCCCCAGACCTGCCAGAGCGTCCGCCACACCGACCACGCCGCGCCGTACAGAATGAGCCACGTCGGGAAGTTCTTGACGGCTACCCAGATGCGGTTCCGCTCCACCAGCCGCACCAGAAACAGGCTGACGCTACCACTCGACGCGGCGTGATGATGGTACACCACCGCCCCGGGGGCGTACAGGCTTTTCCAGCCCAGCCGCCGGGCCCGCCAGCCCATGTCGGTCTCGTCGGCGTAGGCGAAGAAGTCCTCGTCGTACAGTTCGCCGTCGGGCAGACGCAACTCCTCCAGCATCGTCGCCCGGTACAGGCAGCAGCAGTCGGAGGCGTAGAAGACCTCGGCCGGCTCGCCCCAGGCCTCCGGCGGCTCGGCCCGGCCGCGCCCAAGGGCCAGACCGTCCGGGCAGACCACGATGCCGGTGCCATCCACCTTGCCCGTCGCGGCCAGGATGATGCAGGGCGTGACCGATCCCGCCCACGGGTCGGCCTCGAGCGTCTCGACGAGCAGGCGGACGGCGTCGGACGCGAGGCGCGTATCGTTGTTGCACATCAGGACGTAGGGTGTCTCGGCCAGGCCGATGCCGACGTTGTTGCCGCCGCCGAAGCCGAGGTTCTCGGCGTTGACGTGCAGGCGCGCGTCGGGGAAGTCGCGCGCGATCCTCTCGGCCGAGCCGTCGGCCGAGGCGTTGTCCACGACGAGGATCTCCAGGGCGGGATAGTCCTGGGCCTGGAGCGATCGCAGGCAGTCGGCCACCACCTCGCCCCCGTTCCAGTTCAGGACGAGCGCGGTGACGCCAGGGTGCTCGCTCTGGGCGTTGGTCATGGCGGCGCCTTCGCTGGTGCGCGGCCGGTGATGCTAGGTCGGCTCTGATGGCCAGTCAAGCGCAAAGGCCACCGGAGGACCGCGCGGTGGCGTTTGCAGGGCGGCGCGGTGGGTTTTTGATTGACCGCGGGCGTCGGGCCGCCGACGATAAGCCGCGATGACGGACGACGACACGCCAAATCCCCTCTACCCGCCGCAGGTCCGCCGATGGCTGCCGGCCGTCGGACTGGGTCTGGCGATCCTGTACGGCCTGGCCGTGAACGGTCACTGGGCGATCCGGCCGGACTCGGGCATCTACATGACGCTCGGCCGCAGCCTGGCGGAAGGGCGCGGCATGGAGTTCTGCGGCCGCCAGTCGTGGGGCTACCCGCCGCTGGTTCCGTTTCTGATTGCCGGGTGCCGGTGGCTGGCGGGGCAGCACGCCATGTGGCTGATCAATGCGATGATGAGCCTGTTCGGCATCGGGACGGCCCTGGCGGCGCTTGGCATCGTGAACCGCGCATCGGTTGGCGAGACCGAGCGGGCGCGGATTCAACTGGCCGTCGGGACGTTTCTCGTGGTCGGCGTGTCGGCCCGGCTCTTCGGCGATGCCACGCGGGTGCTGACGGACGTGCCCTTCACGTTCTTCCTCTCACTGGGCCTCTACTTTTTCCTCCGCGCTCGCGGCGGACACTGGATGTGGTGCCTGGCGGGCGGACTCGCGGTGCTGGCGGGGACGATGACGCGGCCGGTCATGGTCGTGTTCGTGCCGGCGATCCTTGCGGCGATGGCCCTCGACCTGGGGCGGAAGGGGTACGGCAAGCGGCTGGCGGCCACACTCGCCGCCGTCGCGGTGGTGGCGGCGGGGTTCGTGTACTGGTGGGTCGTGCTCCGGTCGTGGTCCGACCCGGCCAGTGCCGATTACGGCAAGACGATTTCGGGCGGGTACCTGAGCATCCTCTTGCCCGACCGATGGTCGCTCATGGGCCGCGAGGTCGCGCGCATACCGCCGGCGGTCTGCGGCGCCCTCATGGATCAGCGGATGACCTGGAACCACGTCAACCTCCTCTGGGTGCTGCCGGTCGGCATCGGGTTGGTGGCGGCGGGACTCCGGCGGCAGTGGCTCGTTGTCCTGCCGGTCGCGTTCTACACGGCGTTTCTCATCGCCTGGGGCGACGGGGCGATGGACGACCGGTACTTGTTGCCCCTCCTTCCGCTGCTGGCCTACTGCCTGTTGGTGGGCGTGCGGGTGATCGTGAGTGGCGTAACGCGCTTGCTGCGCCGAGGCGACGCGGCCGAGAGGCGGGCCGCGCTCGCCGTGACCGTCGCGGTGGGCCTGTGCGTGGCGATCAGCCTGGTGAAGAACGTCTCGCAGACGATCCGCTGGGCCCGGCACGAGAAGTTCTACAAGCACTACGCGCACGGCGAGTGGCGGGGAATCGTCGAGGCGTCGGAGGCGATTCGCAAGCGAGACCGACCCCTGGCGACCGACGTTGTGGCGACCAAGGAAGGGTCGGCCGTGCATTATCTGGCGGACCTGCCGGTTGCCGTGCTGCCGCTTTGGAAGCCGGAGGGGTCGGGTCTGGGTCGGCGGCCGCCGCAGGAGTTCGCCGAAGTGGCGGCCAAAGGAGACTTCCGGTTCGTCATCGTCCCGCTGGATGAGGCGGGCTGGAGCGACCCGACGCTGGAGGCCGTCCAGAAGACGGGCGCCTTTCGTCCCGCCCAGCGGTTCCGCGACATGGCCCTCTTCGAATGCTGGTAGGCCAGGAAAAGGTGCCAGGCACCTTTTCGGGTCAAACGCCCTTCTTGCCATCAAGAACGCCGAAACAGGCCAAAAGGTGCCAGGCACCTTTTCTTCCGGCCGGGCGGTCGTGCGATCTTCCTGCAGCGGCGTTGGTGTGCGGGTATGGCCGGTTCGGCTTGATTGGCCCGGGGCCGACCGTATAATGGCCGCCCAAGTCTTTCCGGCGTCGGTCGGGTTCCTGGGGGACCGCATTTGTACTTCAACAGCATCGAGTATCCCTTCTTCCTGCTGGTCGTGCTGTTCGGCTTCTGGGCGTTGGCCCGTCGTCGCCGCGCGCGGCACCTCGCGCTGCTGGCGGCGAGTTACTTCTTCTACGGGTGCTGGAACTGGCGGTACCTGGGTCTGATCGTCTTTGCGACGATGGTCCACTACGTGGTGGCCCTGGCGCTGGACGGCACCAGACGAGCGGGCAGGCGAAAACTCCTCCTGGCGGTCAGCGTCGTGACGAGCCTGGGTGTTCTGGGGTTCTTCAAGTACTCGGGTTTCTTCGCCGACAACCTCAACGTGCTGCTCCAGGGGCTGGGTCTTCAGCGTCTTGTGCCGTACGCGCGGGCGCTGTTGCCCGTTGGCATCTCGTTCTACACGTTCCAGGCGATGAGTTACACGATCGACGTGTACCGGGGTGAACTGAAGGCCCGCCGCAGCCTGTTCGACGTGGCGCTGTTCATCGCGTTCTTTCCGCAACTGGTGGCGGGGCCGATCCTGCGGGCGTCGCAGTTCATGCCGCAACTGGAGCGCGATCCGCATTACGACGACGCTCGCGCCGCCTCCGGCCTGTTCCGCATCCTGACGGGCCTGGTGAAGAAGATCATCATCGCCGACACGCTCGGCGTCGCGCTCGTGGACAAGGTCTTCGGCACGCAGGCGGCGGCCGCCGGGCTGGACGAGGCGGCGCCGATCCAGATCCTCATCGCCGTTTACGCCTACACGTTCCAGATCTACTGCGACTTCAGCGGGTACAGCGACATCGCCATCGGGACGGGGCGGCTGATGGGCTTCGAGATTCCCGAGAACTTCGACCGGCCGTACGTGGCGGTGAACCTGCGGGATTTCTGGCGGCGGTGGCACATCAGCCTCTCCACGTGGCTTCGCGATTACCTCTACATTCCGCTGGGCGGGTCGCGGCAGGGACGCGCCCGGACGTACTGGGCACTGGCCGTCACGATGCTGCTCGGCGGGCTCTGGCACGGTGCGTCGTGGAACTTCCTTCTCTGGGGGGCCTTCCACGGCGTGCTCCTGGCCCTGACGCGCTGGTGGCAGCGCCGCCGCAAGGCCGCCGGTCTCGTGCCCAGTGCCAACACGACGGTCATCCTGCTGAAGCGGCTCGGCACGTTTCACCTGGTGTGCCTGGGGTGGGTGTTCTTCCGGGCGCTCACCCTTTCGGATGCCGTGACGGCCCTCGGGCGGTTCGGGGCCTGGGGCGAGGGGCGGGTCCACGTGCCCGGCGAGGTAACGGCCGTCCTCGTCGTGGCGATCGTGGCCCACATGACGCCGAAGGTGTGGCTGGGCCGGGCAGGGGAGTGGTTCGTGCGGATGCCCGCCTGGGTCCAGGCGTGCAGCGCTGTGGCCGTCATCTGGCTGGCCAGCCTGATGGCCCAGGCGGCAGCGCCGTTTATCTACTTCCAGTTCTGAGGCAGGCGATGAAGCGGTTCCGGGCCATCCTGACCGGTCGTGTCGGACGCGTGGTGCTGGTTATCGCTGCGCTCACCGTTCTGGCCGACCTGGCGGTGGAACGGCTCGGCGTCCGCTACTGTCAGCCCATCGGCCACGAGCCGACGATGGCGGCGTGGGCCTATCAGCACGGGGCTCGGGACCTGGACGCTGTCTTCGTGGGATCTTCGCGAATCCACTTTGGCGTTGTGCCGGGGACCGTCGAGGAGGCGTTCCGGGAGACGACCGGACGCGAGATCCGCGCGTGGTGCCTCGGCGTCGAGGCCGGCACCGTCATGGCCTACTACCCCGTGGTGCGCGACCTGCTCGACGGCCCCCGCGCCCCGAAGGTCCTGGTGGTGGGCCTGAGCCCGCGGGCCGTCAACTCGAACAGCGCCCGCAACCGTCTGGCCCTGACGTACTTCGGATCGCCCGGCGATTGGTGGCGGGAGTGCCGGATCCGCGGCCCGTGGGCCACCGATTGGCGGGCGATTGCGTCCGGCGTGTTCGGCCGGCCCACCGCTCTGGCCCAATGGGCGATGGTGTCGGGGGGGTACCGGGCGAAGCAGATCCGGTCGATCCAGGACCGTCGCGGCGGCGTGCATCCGCCGCTGGGGCCGGACGAGCGGGTCGAGGACCTTCCCGGCGCCCCGTCCGAGGACAAGTGGGAACGCCTGGCTGCGGCACGCCTCCAGTTCGCCCGCGACGACCTGCTGCGCGACTTCGACATTCAGGGACGGGCGGACCACGCCTTTCGCCGCATGGCCGAGGCCGCCCGGGCGCGGGGCATCCGGATGGTGGCCGTCAACGTGCCGACCCATCCCACCTTCGACATGGGCTACAAGCCCGGCGAGTACGAGACGTACATCGAGTCCATGGTCCGGACGTGCGACGAACTCGGGGTGGCGTGGCGCGACCTGAACGTGGCGCCCTTCCGCAGCCCCGACCGCGACCTCTGGCGCGACATGGACCACATGAACCGCCGCGGGGCCCTCAGGCTGAGCCGCCTGCTTGGAAGCGACGTCCTGCCCGAGTACCTGCCGCCGCCCGAGTGACGGCCTGCCGCGCGGCCGGTACGCGCCGAGTGCCGCTGCGCAGGCACGCGGCGGCGGGACCTGCCGCCTTTGTCCCCGAAACGCGGATACGCCCCCGATCATCCCTCGCTTGACGGCGGGCGGGTCGGGCGATATCCTCTCGGCGTCGGACCATGCCCGCGGAGAGGTGCCAGAGCGGCCGAATGGGCTCGGTTGGAAACCGAGTGTGCCCGCAAGGGTACCCCGGGTTCGAATCCCGGCCTCTCCGCCACATCCTGTCGATAGATCGAGTGCCGGCAGACGGAAGCGCCGGCTCGCCTGCCGGCAGCGGTTGGCCGACGCCGCCGGCGCCGGCCGCCGAGCGACACGGCGCGTCAGACGCATCGACACACGCGCATGTCACACTGGGAGGAATTACGTATTGCGTCCCCAATGGCGTTAAGATAAGGATCCTGGCGGGCTTCCGGCCTTGCATGGCCGCGGGAGAACCGGCCTTGAGGACGCGCCACAAGGGTTGCCCGGAGGCCGTTTCGGGCGTCAGAAGGCCCTTACCGCTTATCCTAATGCCATTGTATTGCGTCCCCGGAATACCGAATACGCCCCGGAATACGCCCGGAATACCGAAGGGAGGCTTTATGAAACTCTTGGCTTGCTGGGCACTGAGTGCAATTCTGCTTGCTTGCCCGCTTGTTGTTCTGGCTGATGAGGCCGCGGACACCTTTAACCAACTCTACGGAGATGACCTCAAGCGTGTGGCCGCCACGCGATCGCACGACGACGATGTCGCCCTGGCCAAGCAACTGCTGGAAGCCGCCGGGAAGGTCGCCAACCAGACGGCTTTCCTGACCCTCTTGTGCGAGGAGGCCCACGAACTCGCCGTCAAGGATGCCGCGGGGTACCCCACCGCCAAGGCGGCCCTGGAACTTCTTGCCGCGAACGTTCCCGGGAAGAAGGTGGAGTCGCTCCAGAAGGTTGCGGCCATGTACCAGCGTCCTTATGCCACGGCGCGCGGGGATGCCAAGGCCAAGGCCGGCGAGGCCCTGATGGAAGCGCTCACGGTCCTCGCGGACGCCCAGGCCGCGGCGGAGGACGTCGACGGCGCCGGTGCCACGCTGAGGCAGGCCCTCATCGTGGCGACGAGGATCAGGTCGGAGTCCACGGCGGCCATTCAGGCCCAACTCGCGGGGCTGGGGGCCGAGCGGCAGATCGAGAAACAGATCGCCGCCCTCAAGGCAAAACTGGAGAAGGACCCACAGGACGCCGCCTCCCGCAAGGAACTCGTGCGGCTGTACCTGGTGGAGATGGATGACCCCGCCGAGGCCGCGACGTTCGTCGACGAGAAATGCGACGAGGCGACGCGCAAGTACGTGCCGGCCGCCGCCAAGCCCGTGGAGGAGGCGCCCGAGTTGGCATGCAAGGAACTGGGCGACTGGTACCGCGGTCTGGCGGACCAGGCGACGGAGCCGGGGAGCAAGGGCGCCATGCTGGAGCGTGCCAAGGGGTACTACGAGCGGTTCGTGGAGCTGCACAAGGCGGATGACATGGCCCGTGCCGGCGCCGCCCTGATGCTCAAGAAGGTCGACGACGCCCTCGCGAAGCTGGAGCGCAAGTCCAGCCCTTCGAGCGTAACCTTGAACCTCGGCAAGGGCGTCACGATGAAACTGGTCCGCATCCGACCCGGCAAGTTCATGATGGGGTCGCCGGATTCCGAGCAGGGGCGTAGGGACAACGAAGGGCCGCAACACCTGGTGACAATCTCCAAGCCATTCTACATGGGTGTGACGGAGGTGACCCAGGCCCAGTACGAGGCGGTCGTGGGCACGAACCCCAGCCAGTTCAAGGGACCGACGAATCCAGTCGAACAGGTCTCCTGGATGGATGCCACGGCGTTCTGCAAGAAACTCTCGCAGAAGACTGGCAAGGCTTTCCGCCTTCCGACCGAGGCCGAATGGGAGTACGCCTGCCGGGCCGGAAGCAAGACGCGGTTTTCGTTCGGCGATACCGAGAGCGCTTTGGGCGACTACGCGTGGCACAAGGGCAACAGCGGAGGCAAGACACAGCCCGTGGCCCAGAAGAAGCCCAATGCCTGGGGCCTCTACGACATGCACGGGAATGTGTTGGAGTGGTGCGCGGACCGGCTCGGCAGTTACCCAACCGGGACATCGACGGATCCGCAAGGGGCCACTTCTGGCAGCGCCAGTGTGGTGCGCGGGGGGGCGTGGTACGCCGGCGGTACGGTCAACTTCCGATGCGCGTATCGCCGCGACGACGACCCGACGGTCCGTCACGCCGACTACGGTTTTCGTTGTGCCATGACTCTTCCTTGACCTTTGCCCGTTGGCTGCTTTGCCCTTTGCCGTTGCCAGGGCCATACTATCCGCCGTCAGGCGTACTCCTTGTCGGAAACCTGGGGACGAAACCTGGGGACGGAAACCTGGACAAACCTGGGGACGGTACCAATCCCGTTCGGCCCGCCGCTTGCATGACGGGGGTGTCGTGGGGGAAGCCGGGGCGGTGGGAAGGGGATGGGGGAGGCCGGATGGCGGCGCGGGCGGGGCGGCGGCGGATTCCGCGCAGCATC
>DATKXP010000536.1:0-16008 GCA_035529015.1 Phycisphaerae bacterium
GGGCGTGCTGACCAGCGCACCGCCGGCCGGTCCGCCGTTGCCGTTGCGGCCGACGCCCGCGGCGCGGAACTCCAGCGCCACGACCCGCAGCCGCTTGACCGTCCCGCGTTCGATGCCCTTGAGCCCCGGCCCCTCGTACACGTCCTTCACGTAGTAGACGCCGTTCTTCCTGCGCCAGTCCACCTGCGACGGGCGGACGTGAGGCCTTCTACGTGAAGCAAGCGGCACGGACTGGTTGCAGGAGATCTTCTCATCCCACGCCAGCAGTTCGCGTCGGCCGTCGATATCCATCCAGTAGATGCCAAACGTCCCCTTGTACTTGCGGTTGCCGCCCGGGTCCGGGTGGTAGGCCACCACGAACTCGGTCTCACTGATCGGGTACGGGTACTGCCACTGCTCGCCGCTCTGCCCGTAGGCGTCGATGCGGACGGCCTTCGTCTCGCGCACCGGGGCGATCAACTGCACGCCGTCCGCCTCCTGGGTGCCGCGCGCCCGGTCGATAATCGCCAGTTTGCCCCGCTGATGGCTATGGTGCCCCGAAAGCACCGTGATGATCTTCTGTGTGCCGGGGATGCCCCGGGCGTGCATGATCGTTGTCGGGAACCAGGAGTTGTTGCCGTAGAACTCGGTCTGGGCCGTGCCGTCGGGATTCATCTGGTACAGCGGCTGGGGGTAGAGTTGGCCGCGGTCGTTGTAATCCCACCGGGTGTAGATGACCCGCCCGTCATCCATGACCTGCGGGTAGTTGGTGTGGACCTGGTCGAAACTGAGCCGCCGCATGAACCGCCCGTCTTTGTCGCAGACGTAAAGGTTCGAGACCTCGGTCCACCAGCAATCGACGATCTGGACGCAGCGGGTGGAGTTGAAGACGATGTCGCCGTTGGGCAGATACGCCGGCTCGTAGTCGGCGTAGCCGAGGCCGGAGGTCAACTGCCGCACCTTCTGCGTGGCCACGTCCATCTCGTAGAGGTGGTAATCGTCCTTGCGATCGTCCTTCTTCCAGGCGAACAGGATCCGCTTGCCGTCGTAGGATACGTCCGGATCGCGGATCACGCCCTTGGGGTCCTCGATGAGCGTGCGCATGGCTGCCCCGCTGCTGTCGAGTTCCATGAGGCACAGGGCCGTCCCGGCCCTGAAGGTCCGCTCGGCCTGGGCGTCGGACTGCCCTTCCGTGTAAGCGTAATGGCTGCCGCCGATGTCGTAGTGCTTGGTGAAGACGATCTGCGGGAACGCCTCGACCAGGCGCTGGAGGCGAATTCTGCGCCGCTGCTCGCAGACGGTGGCGTACAGGTCTTTCCAGCGTCCGTCGCTGCCCGGCGCGGCAGCCTTCACCAGCCGGTCGAGCGTTTCGCGATAAGGTTTGGCGGCAGGGCCGAGTTCATCGAGCGCGCGGGTGACCATCGCGGTTTCGATCCGGGCGTCGGCGGCGCTTGTGAAACACGCCTTGGGGTCCGCGCCGTGATCCTGGAGCATCCAGTCCTGAAGAACGGCGGTGCCGGGCGCGGCCTCCGTCGCCTGACCACCGTCAGCCGCAGACGACAACAGCGTCACGGTCACCAGGCCCGCTACGATGACAGCACCGAGAAGCCACACGTTCTGCCACATACTCTCTTGCCCCTGCTTGCGCGGTCCGCCACAGGTCCGCCGCCGCTGTTTCAACCCTCCTGCCGCCCCCCGGTTTTTCGGAAAGTGCGGGGCGTCAGGACGCCGCGGCGCTCGGCAGAGTATACATTGTAGGAGCCATCGTTGCCAAGCGCTCAGGGGAAGGAACTAGCGCCCGCGAGGCGAATCGGCCTGTTGTAACCCGGATGGTCAGCCGCTATGGTGGGTATCCGCCACGGTGGAATCCGGTGGTCTTCGGCCTGATCCCGCGTCTTGTGGCAAGACGAGCGGTTGCGTTCGCCGGAAGCCGAGGCGCCTCGCGTGATTGAGCCCGACACATCCGCATCGAGTCGAAGCCGTCGCCTCGTAACCGCCCTGATGCCCGTGGGGTGTGCGGCGGTCCTGTTCGTCGGTCTGCGGCTGCTTCTCTCGCGGCCGGAGGTTCCCGGCTGGGCCGGCGGCCTGTTCTCTGGGGAGAATGGCGGTCTTTCCCTTGCGGCACTGTCGCTGCTGCTGCTCTGGATGGGGCTTGGGCCGGCGTGTGTGGGGCTTGCGATACTGCGGAAGCCTTCCTGGGGCCTGGGCCTTCCGGTCTGGGCAGGCCTGTTGGGCGCAACGTTCCTCGCGATGCTCCGCCTGTCCGCAACCGAAACGCCTTGGGATGGGCTATGGAGCGCGCCGACCGGCCGCCTGCTCCTGCTGTTCTCGTACCTGGCCCTGATCCTGATCCTCGGCAGCGCCGTGGTGGGCGCCGCGACGCGGCTGAATGGGGCTCCGGCCTTGCAGTGCATCTTCCTCCTGCTCTTGACAGGTCTTCCCTGGATGGTGCTGGTGCACGTCGTACTGAGCCGTTGGGGAATCGGCGAGGGTGCGGCCAGTCTGGTGCGGAACAGGCCTCTGCACGGGCACGTGTTCCTGGTGGTTCTGGCGTTTGTGGTCGCGGTGAACGGCGCGGCGCTGGGCCACGCGCTCCGGCGACCGCGGGTGTGGTCCTGTCTGTCGGCGCTGCTGGGAACGGCCGTGCTGGCAGGGCTGGGATGGTTCCTGGTGCGGTTGGGCCTGTCGCCGGCGGTTGTCGAGGGCAACGCGACGTACCCGGCTGTGCGGCTCGTGCTGGCCCCGGACCCGCACGCGAGTCTGGTGTCGAGCGAATTGTTCCTGCGCTGGGTTGCCGTGCAGGGGGTGTTGGTGCTGGTGGTCGGCCTCGGCTACCTGTGCGCCGTGCGGTTCGTTCGGGAAGCACCGGCAGCGGAGCCAGGCAGCCGTGCGGCCCAGCCGCGTGCGGCGGGGCGCCCTGCCCGTCCGGGCCGGGCCTACCTCGTTCTGATGCTCGTGTACGGCGCGCTCGTCGTCTACGGCTCGGTGGTTCCGTTGGACTTCCGTCCCCGTCCGTTTGAGGAGACCCTCGAAGCGTTCGCCCGGACCCCGTATCTGACGCTCGGCATCCGGCACCGCGCCGACCTGGTGGCGAACCTGCTCCTGTTTGTGCCGCTGACGTTCGCGGCGATGGGGGCGCTGACACGCGAGAACGCGCACGGGAGCCGGTGGCTGCCGGCGGCTGTGGTGGCAGCCGGAGCGGCCATCCTGAGCATCGGCATCGAGTTCGTCCAGTTGTACTTCCCGCCGCGAACCGTCTCGCTGAACGATATCCTGGCCGAGTGCGTGGGAGGAGCGGTCGGCACCGGTGCGTGGCTGCTGGCCGGCGACCGTGTGACCGCGTGGTGGCGGCGGCTCGTCTCCCCGGGCCGGTCGCGAAGACTGGCCATGCACCTGCTCGCCGGTTACGTGGTGGCCCTCGTGCTGTATCAGTTGTTCCCGTTCGACCTGGTCCTTTCTGCGGACGAACTGGTCCTGAAACTGAAGCAAGGCAAGTTGGTGCTCGTGCCGTTTGCCGACCTGCTCAGCGCGCCGCTGCTGGTCCTGCTGGGCAAGGCCGTGATCCAGGTCCCGGTGGGGTACTGGATCGTTGTGCGGTGGGCCCGCGCGCGGCGCCCTGTGCTGGCGGCGCTGGGAGGGGGCCTTGCGTTTGTGGTCGCGATGGAATGCCTCCAGGTGTTCGTCTTCTCGCGGTACGCGAGTTCAACAGACGTGGTTCTGGGTGCCCTGGGTGCGGGGATTGGGGGTCTGCTGGCCCGGCACTTCGGCCCGGCCGCCGGCCGTCCTCTGCCTGGGGGGATTCTGTGGGCCGTGCTGAGTTGGGCCTTCCGGCTTGGCGCCACGGCTGCCGTTGTGGCTGCGCTGGTATGGGGCAAGTGGAGCCCGCTGACGTTTCAGTGGCCCGACGGCGGCCTGGCCGGGGCGCTTGCGGGGACCATGCAAGTGCCGTTCTTCTACCAGTACTGGAATGCCGAGTTTGAGGCCTTCGCGCAGGTCCTGCGAGACGTGACGGCGCCGTTGGTGCTGGGGCTGCTTCTGATGGCGGTTTTCGCTCCGCCGCGGGGTTGGCGGCGTGCGGTCGCTGCGGTCCTGGCGGGGGGCGTTCCGGCGGCCGTGGAACTGGGGCAGGTGTTCTTCCCCCCGCACACGGCGGACATGACCACGGCGGTGCTCGCTGCCGCCGGCGGCGTTCTCGGGACCTTTCTCTACAGGCCTTTCGTGGAGACGTTTGTCCGCCCCGGGCCGACCCGGGGGGCGCCGCCGCAGCGCCGACGGAGCGTGAACGAGACAGGGAGCCGGAGGTGAAGCCGAGCATCCTCGCAGGGTTGGCTGCCGCGAGCGTGGTCTGGACGGCCAACGCTGCAGCCGGCGGCGAGCCGGACCTCGGAGCCGAGGCCAAGGCGCTGGCCGAGTTGCACGTGCAGAAACTCGGTTCGGGCTACGTCACGCGCATCGACCCCAAACGTCACCTTGTGTATGTTTCGGCGCTCGACTCCCGCACCTTCGGCCGCGTCGTGCAGACGCTCGCCCGGTACATGGACGCCCAGCGGGGTCTGCTGTTCCCCGACCCGTTCTTGTGGAACGTGACGGTGGTTCTCCCGACCCTGGCCGACTACCGGAAAGGCGGCCCGCCGCCCGACGTGGTGGGGTACTACCGTCCGGCAACGCGTACGTTGACGAGCATCAGCGTCAGCAACATTCTGATTCACGAGTTCACGCACGCCCTCCATCACAGCGACCAGGTACGGGCGGGCCAGCGACACCCGGTGTGGATTTCGGAAGGCCTGGCGACGCTGTTCCAGCCGGCGCGCTTCGATGACGGGCGGATGGAAGTACCCCTGGACGGCGGTCTCGCCCCGCTCCAGGAATCGGTTCGAGACAAGACCATCCGGACGCTGGCCGCGCTGTGCACCACGGACCGCAGCCAGTTCAACCGCGAGCCGAAAACCTACTACCCGCACGCGCGCTACGTAATGCTGTATCTGCTGCGCCAAGGCAGGCTGGCGGAGTTCTACCGGACGTACAAGTCGCGTTACGCCGCCGACGCCACAGGCGAGAAGGCTCTCGAGGCAACGCTCGGAAAGCCGCTCGGGGAGATCGAGAAGGCGTGGCACGGGTGGGTCCTCGAACAGGAGCCACCGTGGACGCCGGCGCATCCGATTCACGCGCACCTGGGGGTCCGGATGGAGCGTGCCCCGGAGGGCGTGCGCGTGGACGGATTCCTTCGCGGCTCGGCGGCCGAGCAGGCCGGCGTGCTGAAGGTTGACGACGTCATCATCTCGGCGGCCGGCCATCCCACGCCGGGTCCGTACGACCTGACGCAGGCCGTCCGGTCGTGCCGGCCCGGCGAGACGATCGACATCGAGATCATCCGCGGCGGGCAGACCACCCTCGTCAAGCAGGTCCTTGGGGGTGCCCGGAAGTGAGGGGCCATGTCTGCCACATCGGGCGCCTACGGCCGGCCGTAGGCGTACGTCTGGTCCGCCTGCTCACGGAGCGCGTCGAGGCGTTCGCGGACGCTCGCGAAGCGGAACCGTCCGAGAAGCCAGCGCAGTTTGCCTTCGGTCCGTCGCAGACCCACGCGGTGCCGCAGCCGCACTGTGGGGGGCATCGGCAGGACCGGTTGGTCGGGGTCGAGTTCCCACGGGTGAAGGTAGAGCATTCCCGTCCGCCCGTGCCCTGCAGCCCTTTTGAGCGCCCAGGCGACCGTCCTGACGGGCAGCAGGCGAAGGTATCCGCCGCCGGCCGCGGGGAGGTTCGCGCCCAGCAGACGCAGGGTCAGCGGGGGAATCTCCAGCACGGTTCCGCCCCCCGGCCCGACCGCCCGATGGACGTGAGGCGGCGCATCGGGCACGCCGTATCGGTCGTGGCGAATCGGGAAAACGGATGAGTCATACCGGTAGCCGGCGTCGGCGAGCACGTCCAGCGCCCAGGCCGTCTCGTGCGTCACGGAGAACGTCGGGGCACGGTACCCGACGACGGGTTGGCCGGCGATATCCTCCAGCAGGCGTCGGCTGTCGAGGAGTTCGGCGCGGAACTCGTCCGGCGCGAGGTGCTGGAGCATCCGATGCTCCATGCCGTGCGACGCAATCTCGTGGCCGGCGTCGGCGATGCGGCGAACGACCTCGGGCTCATGCTGTGCCACCCAGCCGAGGACAAAGAAGGTGGAGGTCGTCTGATGGTCGGCCAAGACCTGGAGGACGCGATCGACCGCCGGAGCCAGGCGTTTCTCAGACTGCGGCCAGTCGGCCCGGCTGAGGCCGGCCCTGGCAGCCGCCTCGGTCTGGAAGTACTCTTCGACGTCGAAACTGAGCAGATGCACCACGTCCCGGCAACCCAAAGGGGAACCACGGCGCTCGCCGCGTCGGCTCACTCTTGAGCCCCGCCGAGTTTGCCCAGGGCTTCGCGGGCCAGACGAACCGCGTCCCCTGTCGCGTCGGGGACATCCTGACCCTTGGATGTCAGATTCTCTCCCAGGCTCACGGCCGCTTCCAGGTGCCATCGGGCGAGTGGTTTGCTGCCGGCCTTGCCCTCGACCATGCCCAGGTGATAGTGAACCTCGGGGGAATCCGGCAGGCCCTTGACGGCACGTCGCAGTTCGGTACGCGCCTCGTCGTTGCGGCCCTGGAGGTAGGCGATCCATCCCAAGGTATCGCGGTAGGCCGCCGTGCGTGGCGCGGCCTTGACGGCGGCGTCGGCCCAGGTCGCGGCTTCGGCCAGTTTGGCTGCATCCTTCGGATACAGTTCGGAGACGATATAGGCCGCGTTGTTGGCCGCCGTCGGGTCCTGATCCTTCTCCCAGACCTGGCGGTAGAGGGGCAGGGCCTTCTCAGGTTGACCGGCGCGTTCGATGGCAACGGCCTGATGCATGACCGACTGCAGGTTCCCTTTCTCGGCCTCGGCGACAAGCCGATAGATCTGTGCGGCCTTCTCGTGTTCTCCCTCGGCCTCCAATGCCGAGGCTTGGATCATACGGGCAATCATGCAATCGCCCGGCTTGAGGATCCCAAGGACCTCGCGCAGCGCGGCGGGTTCGGTCAGCCGGCTGGCGGCAAGCACGGCGGCCCACTGCGACGTGGGCCGGGCCTTCAGCGCTTGCAGCGCCCAGGCTCGCGCCACGTCGGTCAGCCCCAGATCGCGGGCGAGCGTTGATTTCAGCAACGTGGCCGCCTCTGCCCTGATGTCGGGATCGCTCTTCGCCGACGCAATGAGTTCCCGCATGGCGGCAAACCCGAGCAGGTCTTTGCCGGTGAACTCCGCCATCTGATCGTCTCTCATGGTCCCTTTCGTCGCCACGGTGGCCAGCACTTTGTATGCAGGGGGCATGGTGCGAGGAGGCTCTGCGTGGGTGAGTCGTTGCTCGATGGCAGCCAGGCGGTCGGCCCATTTCTCTGCTGGTGCGCCGCTGCGGGCGGCAAGGCACACACCCAGGAGCGTGTCAAGCAGTTGGGCATCCTCTACCTCGGGAAGAAGGCCCTCGGCCTTTCCGGGCTGATCGTCCATCAGCAGCAGCAAGGCCAGCCGATTCCACAGGGGCTTGAGAGTCTTCTTGGCAGCCTGCTCGGACAGCGCCGCCGCGCCTTGGTAGTCACCCTTGCCGAGCATGATATGCACGGCAAAGACGGTCAGGACGTCAGGCGGCGCATCGGCCTCAGGCAAGCGGTCGGCAAAGGACTGGTACTCCTTGACGGCGTCGTCGATGCGGCCGGCCTGCTTCAGAATGGTCATCCGCTGGTGGACAATGGTTGAGCGGCCCGGCCTGTCGGCCTCGACCTGTCGCAGAATGGCCAGTTTCTCATCATCTGCGGTGGCCAAGCCGGCCAGCACCTGCTGGGCCATAACGTAATGCGGCGCGTACCTGGAGATCTTCTCGAGTTCCTCCCGCGCCTTGTCCGCCTGGCCAAGACGTGCGAGGGCCTGTCCCAGAGCCAGCCGCAGTTCAGGCCCCACGACGTCCCCTTTCCCGGCAAGTGCGCCCAAGCGTTCAACGGCCTGCTTGTGAAGGCCCCAACGGGCGAACAGGAGACCCTGCTGATAGAGGGCCTGAGTCTCGGCGGCCTCGCCACGGGCCTCGAGTTCCGCCAGCGCCTCAAGCGCCTCGTCCAACTTGCCTTCGGCATCCAAAGCGGCCGCCAGGATCAGGCGAAGCCTGACGCTCACGGGCTCTCGGGCAACAGCCGCGCGGCAACTTTCGACGGCCTCGCTCCGGCGTCCCAGGGCATTCAGAGCGGTGGCGCGCAGCAGACACGACTGCGGCTCCTTCGGGCTGAGGCGGTCGAGTTCGTCGGCAACCGCCAAGGCCTTCTCGGGCTGACGGATCTGAATATACGTGTTCCCGACACGGATCAGGTACTGGATGTTCTTCGCCTGGACGGCCTTATTCTGGAGGAGCAGCAGGATCGGTACGGCCTCGTCGGACCTGCCCGCGGCAGCCAGGATCGCCGTCTTGCGAATGAGCACCTGATCGCGCCAAGGGTCCTGTTGGGGCATCTGGTCGAGTTCGACGATGGCCCGGTCCACGTGCCCGGCCATGGCCAGGCAGTTGGCTCGGTCGAGCCGGGCGAAGTTCCGCGTGTCGGGAAGCGCATCGGCCCGGCCGGCCGCGCGGCCGTAGGCCTCGGCGGCTGCTTCGTGCTTGCCCTGCTGGCGGAACAGCCACCCGAGCGCGCAATCGACCAATTCCGACCTGGCGCCCGCGACGGCCAGCAGTTCCTTCTCCACCTCCTGAGGCGTCTTGTCGCGGCTCAGAACACGGGCCAGTTCGCGATAGATGGCGGCCTCGTCCGGCGAGGCCGTCAGAACCTTCTTCCACTGCTCGACACACTTGTCGACCTGATCGAGGACCCAATAGGCCTGCCCGAGCAGCCACCGTGCCTGCAAGTCGTCCTCGTTCTCCTTCAAGGCCGCCTGGCATATCTCCACACACTGGTCGGGCTTACCGTGGTTGAGGTAGGTTGCGGCCAGCGACAGTCCCTCCTGCTTGCCGCCGACGGCCTCCTCGACGGGTTCGCCACGGAGCAGCGCGATCCGCGTCGCCAACTGTCTTGCAGGCTCGAGGGAGGGATCCATTTCCAAGACGGCTTTCACTTCGAGGCTGGCTTCTTCGAGGAGCCCGACGTCAAACAGCGCGCCGGCCAGGGCAAAGCGGTACCGGGCATCTCGCGGCGCCCATGTCACGGCAACCTTGTACGCCTCGATGGCCTGCGAGGCCCGGCCCACGCCTGCGTAAAAACGGCCTAACTGGAAATGCGCATCCGGTGCATCCTTGTAGTCGTTGACTATGCCCTTCAGGGCCTTCTCCGCTTCGGGCGCCTGCCCCAGTCGGAGCATGGCCTGAGCCGCCGGAAGACGCTCAACCAGCGTGTCGGGTTTCATCCGGATCGCCTGCTGCCATGAGGCTTTCGCAGCGGCAGCGGCTTGCTTCGTCGGGTCCTGCTCGCCACGGCGGGCGGCCCAAACCCCCAACTCGACATAGCCGTCGCCAACCGCCAGCCACTTGGCGACGGGGCGGGCGAAGATCATCTCGGCATACGGCCGCAGGCGGGTGACGAGTCCCTCAGTCAACTCGGTTCGAGCCGTGTCCGGTTGGCCCGACGTGATGACCTTCAGGGCACCCTCGAAGGCCTTGTCCGCCTCATCCATCACTTGGTTGACTTCGCCCGCGGGCCAGATCGCTTTGGCAGCCTTGGCGAACTTCTGAAGGGTCTCACAGAAACGCTTGAGGTCGTCTGACGCCTGGGGTGGCGCCTCGGGCAGTTGGAGTGCCGCCTCAGCAGCGATCAGTGCGTCGCGGACATCGTCGACGGCACGCCTGTTGCCGGTCTTGCCGGCCGTCTGGGTGAACTTCGCCACCGCCTCCGGCATATCCTGGTGCGCATGGAAGAGCACCTCGGCCTCCGAAAAGGCCTCCTCGGAGAACCCGCCGCTCAGGAGGATATCCGCCAGGAGCAGGCGAGCGCCGGCGTGGTTCGGCTCGAGTTCCGTGGTTTTGCGAAGCGCCTCTTTGGCAAGTTCGATCTTGCCGGACTTCATCGCAGCGCCCGCGTACGCGAAGTGGGCCTGAGCCACGTGTGGGAACTGCGTCTTCAGGGCGAAGAGGTCCCGTTCGGCCCGGGCAGCGCCGCCGCGGTTGATGAGCGCGGCGGCCAGCATGAGCCTGGCCCGGGCGTTGCGGGCGTCGGTCTCGAGAACGCCGTTGCAGATTGTCTCGACGGTCTCGTAGTCGCCCAATCTGAGTGCAAGTTGCGCCCGCGTCAGTTTGATTTCGGAGGTGTTCGGGTGTTTCGGATGCCGTTCGAGGATGTCGTCCAGTTTCTTGCAGGCGGCGAGCAACGCCTGGCGCTCGGCTGGGGAACGGGCTTCCACGTCGGACGAGGCGAGGTCGCTCGTAACAAGCATCGCGGCCGCCAGCGGGGGCGGAGACTTCAGCGACAAAACGGCTTCATGGGCCGCAGCAAGGGTCTTGCGGTCGCCCGTGTCCATACAGAGGCGAACCAGCACGTTGGCGGCTCTCTCGTGGGGCTTGGCCTCTGTGTCGGCGGAGGCCTTGGCGTCCTGCTGGACAACAACCAGAAGGACCTTCGCAGCCTCCGCGAAGTGCCGCTCGGCCGCCTTGCGAGCGTCTGCGCTTTCCTTGCTCTTGGCGTTCGCCTGGTCCGTTGCACCGGCCGTTTGGGCGATATCGGCGTCCTTTTTCAGCCGCCGGCTCAATGCGTCCTGGGCGGAGCCCAGTTCGGCTTCGACGAGGCCAAGCGCCTCGGCGACGTCGGGCGCGGCTGTCCCGTCCGGAGCCGAGATCCCTGCCAGAACATCTCTCGCCTGCGAGAACTGCCCGATCGCATGGCGCAGGACGTCGGGCGGCAAGTCGGCCTGTGCGGACGTGAGAGACCGCCTGGCGGGGTGAGCAAATGTGTCGGCCCGCGCCATGGGGATTGTGACCTCGTCCGGCGCGATCTCGGCGGCCTTGGCCAGGGCGTCGCGGGCCTCGTCGTACTGGCCAAGCGATATGTGGGCCCGGGCCTGAACAAACGGCCCCCGCCAGTCATCCGGCGAGTCCTGTTCGTAACTGCGGCCCAGTTCGAGCGCCCGCTCGTAATTCTCGGCCCGCAGAGCCAGTTCGGCACGTGTCAGGAGTTTCTCGCCGGTGTTGCGGTGGGTCCACCACCACGCCACGACAACGCCGGTGCCGAGAACCCCTACGATGATCAGGATCAGAACGATCCGCCGCTTCATCCGTTTGTCCTCCTATTAGCGCAGCGCACGGTCCAGATGCGGCACTGCCGCGCCGAGCAGCCTCATGGCCCTTTGCCGCGCATCCGCCGGATCGTCTCCGACCGGCGTCGAGACGCGTATCAAAGCCCCACTGGCATCGCGGCTCAGCAAACTGTTGGCGAAGATGGTGAGTTGCTGTTTCCAGAAACTCCCCGTATACGTATCCCCGCAGAGGTAGGTGTACAGAAAGTACTGCCTGTTTGTGCCGGCCTGGACGATCAGTTCGCGACAGGACACCTCTCCCCGGCCCTCGACGCCGGTCAGAAGGACGTCCCCTTTCGCGACGATCTCCCGTCCGAGACCCTCCAAACAGACGTCCGGCGGGTGTGTGCCCTTCCGGTTGTCTTCGCTGAAGACGATGCAGAAGTCCACCGGCAGCGCGCCGGGAAAGACGTAGCGCCGAAAAAGGTAATCGCGCGTCTCGAGAATCGTGAGTTCGGTCTCGTCGATCTCGAGATCGTAACTGTGGAGGCGATTCCCGTCGATCGACAGTTCCGCCGGGACGGCACCCCGGGCCATCTGCCCGGTCCACACGGGAGGAACGGACCGGCTCAACCACAGGGCCCCGCCCGCAGCGATCACGACAAGGCCGGCGGCCACCCACCCCGCAGCCGAACCGCCCGCCTGAACCATTCGCGGCCACTGGTCCTCGTCGTCCGGATCGCGTGTTATCCCGTGGAACAGCGGCAGAATCCTGGCCGGCCGGCCGACCAACTGCCGGGCACCCAACACGGCGCGTTCCAGACCGAACATCATGCCGAATGCCATGACGTAGATCATCAGGCCCGAGAGGTCGTGGAACATGCCGGTTGCCGTCTTGGGATCCCAGATGTCGGCAACCGCAATCAGCCCGACGATCCGGATCGAGTTGCTCAAGACCGCCACGGGCACCGTCATGGCGAACAGACCGATCCGCCAGATCCCGCGCAGTCTGCACACGTAGGTGTAAATGGCGCCGAACGCCAGCAGACTGATCAGCGTGCGCAGGCCGTTGCAGACGTTCGCAATGACCAGTTGCTTGTTGCCTTCCATGAAGACCTGGTTTCCGGAACGCTCTGCCACAATGCCGATCGCGTTCGCCAGGCGCACGCCCCAGTCGGCCGCCATCATCTTCAGGCGGAAATTCATCTGCCCGATGCTGACTTCCGGCAGGGGAACCATGAAGGCCAGGAACACGATGGGGAACCACAGACGCCGAAGGGCCGTCGTGCCCCAGAGCAGAAGCACAAGACCCGCCAGCACGCCAATCAGGCTGAAGCCGCTGGCGAAGTTCACCCGCGCCAGGCACGAGGCCAGGTGAAACAAGAGACTCCCGATCAACACGACGGAGCCAAGCAGGCGGTTCCGACGCACCGGGACGCTCGTGTGCCGGATCAGCAGGACGGCGATGATCAGGCTGACAATCGGCACAAGGGGACTGTGCGTGTAATAACTCTCGCCCTCCATGATCCGGTCGTACAGACTCCGATCGGCCCGCCTCCACGCCGGGAACCAGCGGTACCACATCTCGGCGAAGTTGAGCGCATAGGCGGCCACCAGGCCGGCGGCGAGCAAAAGCCACGGCGCGGCCTCGGACCTCCACCGTCTGCGCGGATTTGTCTGTGCCCCCATCATAGGCCGTGCCATAGAGAGAGTATCGGCCCGACATTATGCCACGAATCCAGGGATTCTGCAAGAACGACGACGAGAAGAAGACCTCCGCAGCAACCGAGTATGGGGATGGAGAGATACCGGCGCCGGACCGGGGCGCAGACGTCGCGCCGGCCGAAGGCGGCGTCCTTGCGATGCGCAGGTCTGTCAGTCGGTTTCCGGCTTCCAGCCGTCAGCCCGGTTGAAGGCGTCGGCGTCGAACGCCACGCGGGACCCGCGACCTTCCTCAGAACCGACCCGGCTGTCGGCGTAGATGCCTATAGACTGGACGATCCCGGTCGTGACCGACCGGGAGCACGTCATCTCCGTGGCCAGTGTCATGCGCCGCCACGGCGACCGGTTGTCGGCACAGAGCAGGAACTCGCTGCCGTCCTTGGCGATGAGCCATACCTCGCGGGTCACCGGCCAGTGGCGGTACCTCGCCCGCAACCGATAGACACGCTTCGGGTCGAACGCGTACCGCGCTGTCCCTGTCACGCCGCCGCCGGGATTGAACGTGACCACATCGCCCGAGATGCGCAGGCCGAGGTCGCCGCATCGGAAGATATCGCCGCCGCCTGCCCTGGCCTCGAAGACGACCTCGACCTCTCCGGAGTCCGGGCCGATCATGTTCTTGCGACCGGGGCCGCCGATCCACAGTTTCGTCGGGTCCTTCCTGCTGAGGACCGGCTCAAACGGCGGCAGCGGCTCGCCCGTGCGGAACGTCTGCTTGCCCCAGCGAGCGCGGCTGTCGAAGACGTTCCCGTACGGGTCCGTCAGGACAAGGCGCCAGCCATACGTCATCCGGGGCTCCAGGTCCCGAAGGACAAGAAGCGGCCGTCTGCCGAACGAGGGATCGGCGGCGGCTGCGACGTCCTCACCGGGCTCCACCCGCCAGTACTCGACCTTTGAGGTAACCAGTTCCGGGTTCTCGGGCGACGTCGCCAGATCGGCTCGCAGGATGCCGGCGTACCGGTCGGCTGCGGGGAACAGTTCGATGGCAACGTCGTCGGGCTTGAGGATTTCGGGCGCCGTCCTGTCAAACCGCGTCCGTTGCAGGTCGGGGCAATAGAGGGGGTCGCCGAAGAAGGACGTGCACCACTGGACCTTGTACTTCGAGAAGAGCCACGCCTCGCCCAGGGTGTAGCCGCGGAAGAGGTAATGGTAGAAGACCTTGGCGTCCCACCATCCGTGCGTCGTGGTGTGTGGGCAGCCGCGATACGCCCGGGCAGCGCCGCCGGTAACGGTTACACCGTCGCGCAGCATGCGGCGGACTTGACTGTTCGGATTGTTGCACCCGTTGCCGGAGATAACGTACCAGTCAACCGCACCGGGGAAGTAGCCGCCCTGCTCTCGCCGGCCGAAAAACGCGGAGTGATTGATCGACTTGTCGGCACCCGGGAAGCCGAGTTTCTTCAGTTCGTCGGCGCCGGCAAGGGACGACGCCTCGGCAAACGCCTTCGCAGCGTCCCACGCGCCTTCGGTCGGGCCGCCGATGCGGGGCGTCAGGTACCGCGTCGCGTACTCCGCAGCATCGACCTGGTACATGGCGGTCCGGGGATCGTCCGCGTCGATGCGCGAACAGACGAACAGGAACCGTTTCGGGAACCCCCGGCGATGTTCAGGGGTGACATGCGGCCGATACGGCCATGGCGGTTTCAGATCGGGCTGCTTCTGAAAGTCCTGATACGCCGCCGGATGCAGATACGGCTGCGCCCCGCGCCCGACAAAGGGCATCCAGAACGTCGTCACCGGCACGTGGGCCTGGAAGGCCCCGACTTGCTCCTTGAGACGCGCCGGTGCCAAACGCAGCGGCCGGACCCCCTCGAACTCGTAGTACGCCGACTCCAGCCGCTGACAGAGCGAGACAAGGTCTCCCGCGTCGCGCCGCGAAGCGGGCACGGCCGTCTGCGCGATTCCGTAGAGGCGTGAGACCGTGCGAGGAAGCCCGTAGCAGACCACAACGCACAGGATCTGATCCTTGAGGGGTTTCCCATCGACCAAGTTGGCCGGGTCCTCCAGAAAGGCCTTGACGGGCTGCTCGACGTCGGCGAGGTAATGAAGGTCGTCACGGACCCCGTCGGGGCCTGTGCGGGAGACCTCGAGATCCGCGGGGTCGAAGAACCGTGCCCTGGCAGCGAGGTCGTCACCGCCGTGGCGGCCCTTGGCAGAGACCCACACGGTGACATCGCCGTCGAATCCGCCTCGCTTGGCGTTGGCGAGCAGGACCTTCGACTGCACACTCTTCCCACCCTTCGTCGTCTCGGCCTCGCGAACACCGACCAGGTCTTGCCCGGCGAGGCACCGGCCTTTCTCCCAGAGCGTCCGGGCAGCGGCGGGGTCGTCGCGGTGGGCGTGGCGGAGCGTCACGGAGTTCCAGTCCACGCGGCCGTCCGGGTCGGGGACCTCGACGCGCATGAGACGCCTGTCACGGAAGACGGGGGTCGTGCCTTCGAGCGGTTCGCCGTCGGTGTTTCTGCCTGTCCATTTGACGAGGAAGTCGCCGAGGAAACCGGCGGCCTCGGCATTCAGTTCGAGGCGGGAGGGGCGCCCGCTGCCGTCGCGGTGGAGCGCCAGATGCTCGCCGATCCGCGATCGCCCCTCCCGCCAGATGCACAGACGCCGGGCTGCGGCAGTGGGATCACCGGCAACGGCCTCAAACGTGTCCCAATCGAGCGCCTCTGCGGCAACGGGGATCGTGATGCGGCCGTAGTCGTGGTAGCGAACTTTCCCCTCGATGAGGCGTTTGCCCTCTTTGTCGTTGACCGCGACCCACAGGTACACCTCGCCCGCCGCGCCAAGACGGCGCCCGTCGGCCAGGAAACGCTTGCCCTTTCCATCCCCCAGGTCCTGCAGCAGGACGACCGGACACGGGACCGACTTGCCGCCCGTGTAGACGACGGTCGCCTCGCTCTCCTGGCCGGTGCCGCCGATCGTCATCCGGACGCTGTCCCAGGCGTACCGGTCCGTATCGATCGGCACTTCGATAGAGGTGGACAAGAGGTAGTCCTTCTGCTTCTTGAGTTCATCGCCCAGGAGCGGACGGCCCGTGCCCCTGTAAACGACGCCGAGGAAGTTGTCGTTGCTGGCCTCTTCGATGAACTCCGCGTTGAGGTGGCTCGCGCCCTT
>DATKXP010000537.1:0-5817 GCA_035529015.1 Phycisphaerae bacterium
GTTGGTGTCAACCCGGTCGTAGTCGTTCGAGTCGAGGATGCCGTCGAGGTTGGCGTCGCCCCACCACGTGTACGTGGCGAGGACGGATTCGAGCGAGACGGTCTCGCCTGCAAACTCCGCGAGGCCGCCGATGCCCGTCTCGGTGTCGCTGTTGTCGATGATGCCGACGGCCGTCAGCCCCTGCGAGTGGCCGGCGGCGGCGCTCGACCGGATGCCGGTGCCCTGCCACGTGCCGCCGTCATATCCCGATGCGACCCAGTCGGCCATCGCCTCGAAGGGGCTCGCGCCGCCGGTGTAATCGACGATGAGAGCGTGCCCGGTCAGGTCGAGGGTGGCGGTGGGACCGACCGAGAGGGCCTGCGTCACGAGGACGTTCCCGCCGCCGCTCGTCAGCCGCGCCGTTCCGTCGGCAAGGTTCAGGGCAGCCAGGTTCCGGGCGCCTGCCAGAAGGACCGTGCCCGGCCCGGCCTTGGTCAGGGCGCGCGTGCCGCCGTCCAACTCACCGGTGACGCTCAGCGTGTTGCCGGTGCCGACGGTCCAGGCGGAATCGGCGGCCATCGTCACGGCGGGACGGACGGTGTTTGCGCCGGCGCCGTCGCTCGCGATGCCGCCCGAGCCGATGGTCAGGCCGAACGCGCCTTCGAGGGTCCACCCGGCCGTTCGGAACTCCACGCCTTCCACGGTCTCGCTGCCGTGCAGTTGCGGCTGGCGGGGTGCGGCCGCATCGAACACCGCGGTCGAAGCCGGGCCCGGCGACAGGACGGACGACCAGTTGGCGCGGTTGTCCCATCGGTCGCTCGCCTGGCCGGTCCAGCCCGGACGGGGCGGGTCGGGAAGCGGGTACGTGAACTGACCCGTGGCCTTCAGGGTGCCGGTGCCGGCCACGTCCACGAACAAGGGATCGTTGTCAAGGACCCGCTCGTTGAAGTTCACCGGCAGGGTGACGGTCACGTCATAGGTCCCCGCGCGGCCGGCGATGGCGGGCGAGGAGACGGACAAGGTGCCGGTGCCTTGGGCGGGTGCGGTGATCGGCGCGGCGGCCAGGTCGATCGTCATGGGCTCGAAGAGGGTGCCGACCACTTTGGTGCCCGACGCGTGGAAGGTGCCGTGCTCGAGAGTCATCTCGTGTTCGTTCGCGGGGAACGTGGTGCCGGACACGGACCCTGGCGGCACGGGGGTATCCAGCGTTCCGGAGATGCCGCTGCCCGATGCGTTGATGCTCCCCAGCAGAAACCCGTAATCCAGAACGAACGACGGGTCGCTGATGTATATCCTTCCGCCCGTGAACTCCAGGCCCGTCACAGACGCCTCGCAGGTCGTGGGGTCCAGGTCGAAGGTCAGCACCGACAGGGCATTGCCGGTGACGGTGGTCGTGTCGGTGTCGTGGCGCTCGGTGCCCCAGGCCAGGGCCACGACGGTGATATCGAAGCGGTTCACGCCGCCCGACGGCGGAACGAGCACGAGATCCGCCGAGGCCGTGTCCGCAAACAGAGGCAGCGCCGCGGGTACGCCCGTCAAGGCGCACACGACAAGTAACCGGCCGAACCGTATGGCGCGGCTGATGCGCACGTGGTACCCTCCGCTCGCCCTGGAGCAGGAGAAACCTGCTGGTCGGCACATCTCTCGCTGAAGCGTAGCACAAAAACGGGGAAAGTCAAATTCCCGGACACCGGACGGCGTCTCTGCCGGGTGGTTCGACGGGAAGTCCGGGAGGGCGGGAACGCCGCACGTGAGAGAAGTCCGTCAGCCGATCTGCCAGTTCAGCAGCGCCTGGCAGGCGGCGGTCAGGGCGAGGGCCAGGGCGCCGGCCAGAACGTCGTCGGCCATGATGCCCCAGCCGCCGGGCAGACGCTCCGCCTGGTGGACGGGCGGCGGTTTGAGGATGTCGCACACGCGGAACCAGACGAAGGCCAGGGCGAGGCTCAGCCAGCCCCATCGGCCGAGGGGCAGCCATGCCGCCAAACTGGCGATGAGCATCCCGGCGACCTCGTCGAGGACAAACGGTCGCGGGTCGTGCCGCCCGATGCGTTTCTCGAACCACGTGCCGACGGGCACGCCGATGACAACGGCCGCCGCCGCGACCGCCGCCACGCTCCACCACGGCGCCCCCAGGTAATACGCCGCCGCGACGAGGCCGACGACGACGGCCGAGGCAAACGTTCCGCTCGGTCCCGGCACGAAGCCGATGCGGCCGAACGAGCCGAGCGCACCGCGGATGCCTCGCAGGCGTGCCCTGCCCTCGCGCTCGTCGTGCCACTGCCGCCCGAGACCGACGGGTGCGTTGAAGAACAGGTTGAAGACGCCGTGCTCCAGCAGCGCCCCTTTCTCGCCGAAGACCGGCACGATGCCGATGGCGTGCGTGGCCCACCGCGTGGCCATGAACGTGGCCAGCGTCGGGTACGCCCGGACCATCTGGATGGGGAACCCCAGGTACCCGATGTACTTCCAGTACGAGACGCAGACGGCGACGGCGTAGTTTTTCCAGTCGCGTTTCCACAGGGCCAGGCCGGTGGAATACAGGCCGCGGCAGAACGAGCCCGGCGAGATGGGGATGACCTGAAACAGCACCACGGTCCCGCCGAAGATGGCGCCCGACTCGGCCGTCGAGTCCCCGTACTTGGCCGCCAGGTAGTACCCGAGCAGCACCGAGACGATCTGCGTAATCGGTATCGTAAACAGGTGGACCACCAGGCTCAGCAGATACGTCTGGATGTACGGCTCGCCGATGCGCGCGAGGATGCGGTCGGCTTCCTCATCGTCGAGAACGCCTTCGGCCCTGCCCTCTTCGATCATGTCGCGGAGCCACTGCTCCCTGCGCGCGCGGCTGAAGTACAGGGCGAAGGGCCGGACGCAGACGTAGCGGAACACGTCCCACGCGTACCGGCGGTCCGTGAGGACGTGGTGCGCCGCCGCCGGCAGGATCGCCAGCGTGAACCGCTGGAGCCAGAACGCGACGGGCCATCGCACGAGCGCCCTCGCCCGCCGCTCCGTCACGCGGCCGCGGCGGTGCCAGTCGATGAGGATCTCGGCCTGGCGGGCGCGGATGGCGCGCCGGAGGTAGCCGAAACGGGTGAACAGCCTCGCGACGTGTCGCCGGTACGTCGCACTGCCCCACAGGCGCTGGACGAGGCGTCCGACCAGCGGCACGAGGCCCAAGAGGATGAACAGGGTCAGCCGCCCCGGCCGCGTCGCCATACGGTCGGCCTTCTCGGCGTCCATGATGTGCCGCGCGGCATAGCCGTCGGCCCACGCGCGGCACGCCTTCTGCCGCAGCGCTTTGTCGCTTAGGACGCGCAGCCGGTGATTCGCCACGTCGAGTTGTGCGCCGTGGTACCGCGCCTCGGCCATCCGCAGTTCGGCGACGGCGCCGCCGAGACCCTCGAACCGGCCCGGATGCTCGTGGACGAACGCTTCGAGGTGGTCGAGGTTGCCGCGGTCGAACTGGACGATGCGGCCGCGCGCAAGGCCGCGCAGGATGAGTTTCACGTCGGCGGGGCTCATCGGCAGGAACGGCAGCAGCGCCAGGCCCGCCCCGAAGTCCACCGCCACGAGGCCGTCGGCGGGGCCGTCGCCCGCGCCGCGGCGCTTCAGGACGTTCGGCTGGCTCTTCATCGTCCACCACTCGTACTGGCGGGCGAGTTCCGGGGCGCCCATCTCGTGGAACAGTTCGACCAAGTGCCGCATGAACGTGCGCTTGGCCTCGTATTCCGTCTGAGGCGGCGCGGCGGCGGTGTCGGCGGCGGCCCATTTGCCGGAGAAGATGCGGTCATCGACCTCCAGGTGCCAGACGCGGCCGTCGATCCACTCGAGCACCTGGCCCATGCTCCCCAGGCCCGGCTCGTAGAAGGTGGCGTGCACGTCAACGACGCACGCCTGGGAGCCCATCCGCTCGGCCGCCCCGCGGCGAATCAGTTTGTGCCACAGGGCGGCGGCACGCACGGCCGACGCGTTCACCTGGAGCCCGAACGGGGCCTGGAATCCGATGCCGTACAGGACGTTGCGGAAGAAGCGGCCGAACCGCGACCACGGGACGAAGATCTTGACGGCGTACACGCCGCCGACCTGGAGCGGCGCCCGCGCGTCCGCATCGCCCTGCCACTCGAACCGCGTGAGGCGCGCCCGGTAGACCTGGCCGGCGAACCCGCCGCCGACGTACTTCTCCAGTTCAAACGCCGCCCGGGCCTTCCACGCGGGTGCGACGCCCGTCAGGTCGATCTCGAGAACGTCGCCGACTTCGTGGCGGGTCAGCCGCCGCGGGCGCAGCAGTTCCGCCCCGTCGGCCACGGCGGCCAACTCGCGACAGACCTCGCTGGAATAGGCTTTGGCCACGTCGTCAGCCTTCGATGCCATTTCGGAAGAAACGCGACCGGCCCCGACCGGCGGGGTGCCACTGGCTGCTTGTCAGCCAGTGCTTCCCCGGGTTCGAGGCGCGGAATCCGCGCGGCGGCCTAGGAAGGCCGCCGCGCGGCACGCCCGGCCACACAACCGCGCCACTATGGCGGCCGCGCGAGGAGGCGTCCAGCACAAAGCGCCTGAACCCCCCGCCCGCCCCTTCCATCGGACTCGTCGCCGCCGCGGCATGAGGGAAAGCCGCGGCCGGTGCCAAGCGGGCAGGCCTTGGCGAAGGCGGACGGTTGCATCATCCGCCCTGTACCGACGCGAGAGGTGTTGAATCGGACGTGAAAACTGCCGCAGCAGGCAGATGGCTCCGCTTCTGGACGGTTGCCCTACGGCGCCTGGCAGCATGTGGCCGCAACGGCGCGGATGACCTGCGCAGAATGCCCCCCGCATTTTGCGCCATGGTCCAACCGCTGGTTCGCCAATCACGGGTCCCAGATGTCTGACAGGACACCGAGACAGGCGTCCTGAAGCTGTTTCCCTCTGAAACTGAGGATCACAACAGCCTTGTCCGACAGGACGTCGCGCTGGCCGGGGACGTAGATCCAACTCATGGCACCTGAGATCTCGAGGGGATGGAACTTTCCCGTTGTCATCAAGCTTATGTTCATGCTGTACGCGGGATGACCGTTGATGTCTGACGGCCAGTTCAGCTTGTAGGCATTGCCCCACCAATGCGGTTTCCCAAAGCGCTCGTAGACGTCACTCGCACTGGTCCCCGGGGGCAGAGAGAGAAGACGCGATGTTCGTGTGTGTCCGGAGCACCCCGCGAGCGCCGTCGCGAGTGACAACCCGATGCTGAACACGCAACTTCTCATTTTTCTGCTGCCGAACTACTGCTTATCCAGTTTCCGTATAACACGCAACGACTCAGGCGCAGATAAGTCATGCTGGCCATCGGACTTTCAGCAATCCGAGGCCAGCGCGTTAGATGTTTTGCGCATCATACTCAGGTTCCCGCGCCGTCCAGGCAGTCAGCCTGACGGCGCACGATCCGGCCACCTGATGCCCAGCGTGTATAGATTAGCCGACACGGCCTGCATGGTCAAGCGCAACATTCCAGGCCCTTGTGCTCTTGCCAAGCAGGTCGGGAAACATCATGCGCGGCGGGCAGGACTGCCCGCCGCGCGAGGCCGGTCGGCAGGTTTACCGCGTTGTGCGTTGAAACGGCGAACGGCGAGACCCCTCGACTCTTTTGCGCTCGCTCGGGGTGACAGGCGCCGTCCTCTGGCCCGCCGGGAGAAGTTGCCACGCCCGCCAACTTGACACCGCGCCACGAACGCGATACGGTCGGGGCCTAACCCACAGCCTGTGTCGGGGGGAATGCGTGGCATCGCCCGTTGAACTGATCGTCGGACCCGCGCGAAGCGGCAAGGGCCGGTACGTCCTGGCCGCCTATCGCGATGCGCTCGCGGAGGC
>DATKXP010000538.1:0-44285 GCA_035529015.1 Phycisphaerae bacterium
CCTGCCGTTCAAGGCCCTGGGGCGCGAGTCGCCGTACATCAAGTTCTGGGGCCAGATGGTGCGGTGGCTGGCGAACAAGGAGGTCAAGGAACAGTCGGACAAGCCCGGCGTGGACCTGCTGGTGCGCAAACCGTACTACAACCCCGGCGAGAAGGTCCTGGTGCGCGCCAAGGTGCGGGCCGAAGAAGGGCGGGCCACCAACTTCGCCACCACCACCGGGACGCTGCTCGGGCCGGGAAACGAACGCGAGAACCTGACCCTCGCCCTCGTGACGGGGTCGGTGGGCGTCTACGAGACGACCCTCGAGACGCTCGACCCGGGCACGTACAAGGTGCTGGTCGAGGCGAAGAAGGAGGGCACAAGCCTCGGCAAGGCCGAGGTCGAGTTTACGGTCGGTCGGCCGAACCAGGAGTTCGACCGGCTGAGTATCGACCGGGCGCTGTTGAAGAAAATCGCCCAGGCCACCGGGGCCGATTACTACGAGCCGGCGGCGTTCGGCGACCTCGTGGAACGTCTGCGGACGCTGATGATCAAGGAAGACATCCACCGCGAGGTCGGCATCCAGACGGTGCCGGGTCTGTTTCCGATCCTGTTCGGCCTGTTCCTGGCCATCGTGACGGGCGAGTGGCTGCTGAGGAAGTATTATCAGCTGAACTGATAGCGTGATTGCCGCGGCACGCCGCGGCCTACATGCGACGCGGTACGTTTTAGATTGCCGCGGCACGCCGCGGCCTACGTGCGACGCAGCACATTTTAGCCGCGACCCATCGGGGAGCGCGTCTTTGTCCCGTAACCTGCTACTACCGCTCGGTGTAACAGCAACTGGCCGCAGGCCGCGGCGCGCTGCAGCCTACGCGGTGTGCGTAACGGCCATCGCCCTGCTGCTCGGCGTCGCAGCCTGCAGCGCCGGCGCACCGCTCGAGACCGGGAAGGGCCTCACCATGTTGGACGCTGCCCTCCCCCGCGCCGCGCGCGGCACCGACGAGCGCATCGAGATCGAAACCGATCGCCTCAAGGCCGAGGTCTGGCCGCGCGGGTACGTCAGCGGCGTGAAGGCGAACACGCTGCTCGACAAGAAGACGGGCGCCCGCGACGGGTCGTTCGGCCTCGACATCGTCGATTTTCTCATGGGGCCCGGGGCCGAAGGCGGCGCGCCGTACGAGTTCAACAACACGGTGCACGGCCGCATCGCCAAGCACTACGTCGAACTGCCGCAGATCTGCACCCAGGCGAAGCGGATTGAGTCGGACGTCGTGGTCGGCCGCGATTTCGTCGCCGTCCGACAGTGGTGGCGATACACGGAGGCGGCGCCGGGGTACGGGGCCGGCTCGGAGTGGCACCAGACGCTCGTCTTTCCGATGGGGCGGCGGTGGTTTCTGGCGAGCGACCGCATCACGAGCGCCAACGACGTGGCGAACGTGTTCCTGCGGATCGACATGCCGGGGCACCTGAAGCACCAGCGCGGCGACACGTTCGAGGAGGTATACCTCTCGTACGAGGGCCGCATCCCGGCGTCGGACTTCGTCGAGGACTTTCCGCCCGACGCCCGGCACCTGTACCAGCGCGGTAAAGCGCCGCTGCCCGAGCGGTTCATCCGGGCACGAAAGATCCGAGGCGACGGAATGCCGTGGCTGGCCGGCATGACGCTCCGGCCCGAGATGGTTTACGAGGCGTGGTGTCACCAGCGCGGGTACGTGTGTTTCATCCAGGAGATCGGGGGCCTCGCCGTGAAGCGCGGCGACCGTTTCGCGGCGGCGTACACCGTCGGGTACTTCGATTCGGTCAAGGAGATGGAGACCACGTGCGATACCTTGCGCGGGTTCACGTCGCTTGCCGCAACGAAGGACTACTGGCTGCTTGCCGAAGGTGTGATCGTCGGCGAGGAGGACGGCAAGAATCGTTTCCGCATCGTCCCCCAAGGCCGGTGGCCGGCCCCGAAGACGTATCGCGTCCTCGCCCACGGCCGCGGCAAAGCGGTTATCAACGGGAAGACCGTCACGATCGACGGCGAGCACATCGTCGAGGTGCCGGCAAAGCCTTAGCGCGTGTCGAGCCCGCCGCGGGAGCGGCGGGGCACATTCTCCCGCCGCGCACCACGCCGCGCCTACTTCTTCTTCCTCCCCACGGCCAGGATCTTCTCGATCTTCTCGTCGGTCAGTTCGTGGCCGGGCAGCAGGGGGAAGCCTTCCCAGACGACGAATCCGCCGGGTTCGATGATGATGACGTGGGGGATGCCGAAGACGCCGAGTTCGTCTTTCATGCGGCCTTGAGTGTCGATGGCGCTGTAACAGGCGGCCTGGGGGTCTTTGAGTCTGCGGACGGCGGCCTCGGTCTCGTCGGAGACGGCGATGACGGCGAGTTCCTTGCCGAACTTCTCGTGAAACCGGTTCAGCAGGGCGATCGAGCGGCGAGACGGGCTGCACCACGTGGCCCAGAACTCGACCAGGACGTATTTGCCCCGGGTCTCGGGCTTCTCGGAGAGCCACTTCTCGACCACCAGTTTCGGCGCCTCGGCCCACAGGCACGACCGCGCCCACAGGCGTTTGCCTTCCTTGACGACGGGGGGTTTGTAATCGGTGGCAAAGGGCGACCCGGCGGCAAAGCGGGGGATGTCTTTGGCCGAGGCGCCCGTGACGCTCGGCTCGGCGGGGCGCGGCTCGGCCGCTTGCGCCTGGGGGGGCGCCTGGGTCTCGGCCGCCGCCGGCGCCTCGGTTGCGGGGCGCGGCGCTTGGGCCGTCTGGTCACAGCCCACCGCCGGAAGCACGCCGGCCGCGACGACCAGCAGGGCAACCGAGAGGTACACTCGCCTCATCGCGTGCTCAGACGTTCGGTTCATCGATCGACCTCCACAGCGGGCCATGGGCCGTGCGCGGTTGCCTGCTACTGTCGTTCGGCCTGGCACGTGCCACGACAGGTGAACGTGCCCCGACGCTTCCGCGTCGGGCTCGGCCAAGGGGCGTCGGGCTCGGGGCCCCCTTACAAGCCGAGATATTCGGCGCGAAGGCTCGCCGCCAGGTCGTGAACGAGCGCGAAGGCCCGGCGGGCGGTGTCGGCGTCGCGCGTCCCGAGGCCGCAGGCCGGCGTGATGAGGCTCCGGCGCAGGACCTCGGCGCGGTCAAAGCCGAGGGCCTCGACCTTCTCGACCTGCCCGAGCAGCCGCTCGCGCAACGACGCGACCGTGGCGGCCGCGGCCGCCTCCGCGTCGGTCGGGACGATGCCCCAGGCGATGTTCCCGCCGCGGGCCAGGAACGCCGCGATGTCGTCGCGGTAGACGAGGAAGTTCTCGGCGAACTCGAAGGCGTCGAACGAGACGATGGAGACCTGCAGGCAGCCGAGCAGGATCGACCAGTCGGTGTTCGAGCAGCAGTGCGAGCCCACGATCTCGGCGCCCGACGCCACCGCGCCGAGCGTCTCCTGGACCCGCTCCTTGCTCCATCCGAAGAACGGCGTGCCGTACGACGCCAGGAACGGTTCGTCCACGAACACGACGGGCCGGGCGCCGGCGGCGGCGATGCGCTGGGCCTGCCAGCGGACGCGAAGGTGCAGGAACTTCACCAGGACCTCCCGCAAGACGTCGTCGTACAGGATCGGGTTGCCGTCCTCGCCCAGGATGGCCATGCCGACCGTGACGGGCCCCGCGATCTGGCCCTTGGCCTCGGGCGTTCGGCGTTCGCTCACCCCTCGGATGAACGGTTCGAAGGCGGCGGCCGACTCGGGCGCGAGCGCCGCCACGGAGGTGTCGCCCGCGTCGTACGCGGCCAGCAGCCGCTCGACGCCAAGGAAGAACGCCTCGTCCTGGACGACGCGCAGCCGTTTCTCCTCGACGGCGCGGCCGGGCAGGCCCGCCGACGCCTGCTCGTTCATGCCCTCGGCGGCCGAGACCTGGGGCAGTTGCGGCCAATAGGGCAGGTCCGGACAGTCGGCGAAGACCGACGCGACGGCGTCGCCGGCGTCGGTGGCCGGCAGGCTGCCAATGCCTGTAGCGCGGCAGTTGCCGAGAAAGGTCATCTACGCCTCCCGAGTCGGTGCGCTTGAACGGTCTGACGGTCGGAACGGCCGGGCATCCTACGGGTGTCGGCCGCAGCACTTCTTGTACTTCTTTCCACTGCCACAGGGGCACGGATCGTTTCGGCCGATCTTGTCACGTGATGGCGTCTCCCCTGCGTCCCGCGCACGTCGCGGCGCGCGTGCGACGGCCGGCGTGTCCGGCGTCGGATCCGGCTTCAGGCCCAGGTCGCGGAACATGGCCTGGCGTGGGATGCTAATGGGCGGGTCCCCCATGGGTGCGGGCGTCGTCCGGATCAGCAATGCGACCCGCTGCCGCCCGTCCGCGGTGCGGCACGCCTGGCGCGGCGACAGGCCATCGAGAATCGGCAGCGGCTTGTCGAGCCAATCCATGTAATACTGGTCCATCATCTCCTGGAACTCGGCGGCCATTTCCGGCGTGATCTCAACGGACTCCGGCTCCGCGATCCGCTCGTCCATGGGCCGGTCTTCGTCGGGCTCGTCGAGGCGGCGTGTGGTCACGTCCCGGAAGGTGACGCCGGGCAGTTCCGTCAGCCATTTGCGGGCCCTGGCGAACCGCTCGGACGAGTTGACCGACAGGATCAATTCGTCGCCGATGAACTCGATCCTGCCGAGCGCCACGGGGCCGCCCAACACGCCCGGCCCGGTCTGCTCGTCGCGAAGCCAGACGAACTCGTCGTTTTTGTCGTCGTAGTGGGTGTCGTCGCGCTGGAGCAGGGCGCGGCGGACCACCTCGGGATCGGCCATCCCGAACGAGGCGGTATGCCAGAGAAGATCGTCCCCGTCGGTATTAGACAGACGGGGCGGTTGCCAGTCTCGCTCCCACTCATCCGACCATTTCCACAGCCATCCGAAGAGGCGTGCACCTCGCCGGAGGCCGTCGGGCGTGCATTCCAGCCCGTTGTCCAGGAGGTACTCTGCGGCTTCCAGGCTCATCCCGGCGCCCAGAGGCGGGCCGGCCATCGCGAGGAAATGGAAGGAGCCGGCGGGAAACGCGCGGCCCGCGACGAACACCTCATCCTCAATGCTCTCGGACATGAGGCGGTCGTGGATCGTCACCGCGCCGCCGAGGAGGACATCGGCCAGGGTCACGGTTCTCGCTTCGGCGTCGTGAGCGGCCACGCGGTAGAGCGTGGGGTAGGCCTCCATCATCGCTCGCAGGAGGATGGCCTCGGGCTCGGGCAGACCCTTGGCCAGCATCTTCTCGGCCTGGGTCTTGCTCTTCCTGGTGGGGCGGTAGTCGAGGATGCCCCATGTGATGTAGGCCTGGGCGACGCCGCGGGCATCCTGGGTCTTGAGGTAGTGCTCCAGGTCGTCGTCGTCGAAGTACCGTTTGACGGCCCGGGAGGACCGGAGCCGGTCCTCATGGTAGAGGTGGTCGGCGAACCGTCTGGCAAGGCGGCGGTCGGCTTCCTTCCAACCGGCCAGATCGTCCGGGTCCGGAACGGCCATCGGACTCGGCGCGTCGGCGTCCGCCGAGAAGGGGGCCAGCTCTGCCTCAAAATCGCTGAGCAATTGAGCCACGATCGCCGCGAGTTGCGGGATGTGCGGCGTGTACGTGCACCGGACGCCGGCCGATTCGAGGATCGGCGCCACGGCGTCGTGGAGTCTGCGGCTGGAGAAGCGGATCTGGCGCGGCAGGCCGCCGCGACCGCTGAAGCCGCCGGTGCGGAGCGTCTCCCACAACGCATCGGCGGCTTCGTGCAGTTGCCCCGCGAGGATCGGTCGCGCCTCAAGGGCGAGTGCCGACGCCTCATCGGCCATCAGCAGGAGCAGGATACTGCGGTCGTCGTCTTCGATACCACCGGGCATGGCCGGCAGGCCCACCAGCCACGTCGCGTCCAGACGAGGCAGGCCTGCAAGGTCGGGACGCTCAGAAGGAAGGGGGACGATGCGCGGCCCCCCCGATCCCCGCATGGGCTCGCGGGTCACCGAGACGGCGGGGCTGCTCGGGTCTGCCGTGAGGGTCAACGTCAGCGTGCCGGCTTCGCCGTCCGGGCCGGCCGGATTCATCCGTCCGTTTCGGTCGGCCTCCACGACGCCGCGAAGCACCCACAGCAGCGTCCGCAGTTCGGCGTCGTTGGGGAAGCGCGGCTGTCGGCCGGGCCGCTTCGCAATGAACTCCGGCACGAGTTCCGTCGCGCCGGTTGGATGACCGGCCTCCCGAACAAACGCCTTGGCATCGGGCGTCAGATCCCCAAACAGGGACATGCTGAAGCCCAACGTGTCCAGGTCCTCGGTGGCGTCGTCTCCCGGACCGATGGGGTCGAGTATGGCCGAGAGGCATTCCCAGGCGTTTTGGCCGCGGAAGAGCGTCAGGCCGAACTCCTCTCCGGCCTGACCCAGGATAACGCCCAACATGGGCCAGGGCTCATCGGGAACCCGAACGGCGAAGGAGTCGAAGTTGCTGAACCTTTCCCAGAGCCGACGTTTGTCAAGATCCAGCGCCGCTTGGGACACATCGCGGTAGAGATCGTTGAGAGCCATGGCAACCGCGCCGCCTTTCCCGGGAGGCGATGATCCGCATCGGTGGGATTCTCCCGGTTGGCGCGAACCGAGTCAACAGACTCTTGGGACCGTTCAGCAACTCGGTGACCGGATTCACGTCTGGCGAGCGCCAAGCGGGGCGTCAACGCCGGCACGCCGAGGGGGCGAGGCGTCCCTCGCCCCCCGGCACCGCGTGGCCTCACTACCAGCGGTAATCGACCGTGTACGTGACTTGCGCCTTGCCGTTTGCGGGGACCGGCACGGTGAACTCGATGGTCGTGGCGTCGATCTTCTTGAAGTCCTGGCTCTTGGCGGTGACGGTCCACTGGCCGCCGCCCGTCAGATGCTCGCGGACCAGGATGGTTGCGGCCTCATCCTTGTGGTTCCTGAGGTCGATGCGGATCGTCTCCTGGCGCCAGCGCTGTTCCTGTTTGCGGTCGGTGACGGTCTTCTCGCCCACCAGGTCGAAGGCGTCGCCGACGTAGAGTTTGAGTTCCTCGTCCTTGGGGGTGTGGTCGATCTCGTCCTCGCCGACGAATTCGAGGTCGCCGTCGGCGGCGTCGCGCTTGTAGGTCCGGATCTTGCCCTTGGGCAGCGGCATGCCGAGTTTCGATTCCTTCGCGTTCTTGAACTCGATGAAGACGTTGACCTTGTAGGTGTTGCCCTGCCCGTAGCGGCGGTGCCAGTACCGGCCGCCGGGCTCGAAGACGTAGCGCTTGGTGACCGGCACGTCGGCGGCGGTCAGGAGTTCGACCTGCTTGACCTGGTTCTCGTTGACGGTGGTGGGGCGGCCGAGGGTGTACAGGTGGTACTCGAAGAAGGTTTTTTCGACGAACCCGGCCCCGGCGGCGCCGCCCCTGGCCCGGTTGGCCGCAAGGGCCAGTTTCTCAACCTGAACAGGGGGCTGGACGCGCCGCACGTCTCCGGCCATGAGTTTCAACTTGGCGTCCTTAAAGCCCGCCCCGCACTCATTTCTCAGGGTGACCCAGCCGGAGAGGTCCATGCGGGTGTCGTCGGCGCTGATGAGGGCCGAGTAGTCGGCTTTCCACGAGAGGCCCGCCGTCTGGTACGTGACCTGCGTGAGGTGGTCGCCGGGCCGGCCGGTGGCGACCTGCCAGACGAGCGTCGGCCGCGTGAGCAGGCCCTCCGGCAGCGCCGAGAACTCGATGTTCTGGACGTTGTCCGGACGCTGGACCATGTACAGGCCGCCGCGGCCCTGGATAATCAACTGCTTCGGATCGAACGACAGCAGCGTGCCGTCGTACCGCTGGCCCTGGGTCGTGACGACGACGAGCGGCTTGTCGATGTACTTGTCGAGGAGTTTGTCGGCGCTCACCAGGTCGAACTCGTAGTTCTGCTCCAGGACGGTCGTGCCCTGGGGGTCCGTGAGGCTCTTGAAGTGGACGCTGGTGGGGTCGATCTGCTTGGCCACGTCGCGAAACTTGACCGTCGAGACCTCGCCGGCAAGGGCGATCTTGCGGACCTCCTTGACGACGGCGAAGTTCTGGTTGTAGACGGTCAGCGACACGCCCTCCTTCGGCGGCGCGGCAGCCCGGGCGGGCGCGGCCGCCAGAAGGGCGGCGGCAACGGCTGCCAAGGCCAATCGGTTCGGCATTCTCATGGTCAACTCCTTCGCTCACCACTTGTAGTAGACCGTGTAGGTGACCTGGGCCTTGCCGTCCTTGGCGACGGGCACCTCGAACTCGATGGTCGTGGCGTCGATCTTCTTGAAGTCCTGGCTCTTGGCCCGGATCTCCCACTGACCGTACGACATGTGCTCGCGGACGCGGACCGTCACGTTCTCTTCCTTGTGGTTCCTGAGTTCGATCGTGATGGACTCTTCCCTCCACCGCTGTCCCTGCTTGCGGTCGGTGACGGTCTTTTCGCCGACCAGGTCGAAGGCGTCGCCGACGTAGAGTTTGAGTTCCTCGTCCTTGGGGGTGTGGTCGATCTCGTCCTCGCCGACGAACTCCAGGTCGCCGTCGGCGGCGTCGCGCTTGTAGGTCCGGATCTTGCCCTTGGGCAGCGGCATGCCGAGTTTCGATTCCTTCGCGTTCTTGAACTCGATGAAGACGTTGACCTTGTAGGTGTTGCCCTCCCCGTAGCGGCGGTGCCAGTACCGGCCGCCGGGCTCGAAGACGTAGCGCTTGGTGACCGGCACGTCGGCGGCGGTCAGGAGTTCGACCTGCTTGACCTGATTCTCGTTGACGGTGGTGGGCCGGCCGAGGGTGTAGAGGTGGTACTCGAAGAAGGTCTTCTCCTGGAAGCCGGCCTGCTTGGCGGCGTCAGCCGCGCCGAAGGACCTTCGGGCGGCCTGGGGGGCAGGCGGCGGTTGGACGCGCCGGACGTCGCCCGCCATGAGTTTCAACTTGGCGTCCTTGAAGCCCGCCCCGCACTGGTTCGTGAGCGTGACCCAGCCGGAGAGGTCCATGCGGGTGTCGTCGGCGCTGATGAGGGCCGAATAATCCGCCCGCCACGACATGCCGGTCGTCTGGTACGTGACCTGGGCCAGGTGATCGCCGGGCCGCGCCGTCTCGACCTGCCAGACGAGCGTCGGCCGCGTGAGCAGGCCCTCAGGCAAGGCGCCGAACTCGATGTTCTGGACGTTGTCCGGACGCTGGACCATGTACAGGCCGCCGCGGCCCTGGATGACCAACTGGTTCGGGTCGAAGGACAGGAGCGTGCCGTCGTACCGCTGGCCCTGGGTCGTGACGACGACGAGCGGCTTGTCGATGTACTTGTCGAGGAGTTTGTCGGCGCTGACGAGGTCGAACTCGTAGTTCTGCTCCAGGACGGTCGTGCCCTGGGGGTCCGTGAGGCTCTTGAAGTGGACGCTGGTGGGGTCGATGAGTTTGGCGACGTCGCGGAACTTGATCTCGGAGACCTTGTCGGGCAACTTCAGCGTCCGCACCTCCTTGACGACGGCGAAGTTCTGGTTGTAGACCGTGAGCGAGACGCCCGGCTTGGCCGGCGCCGGCGCCGCCTGCGCCAAGGCGCCCGCGAGAAGCAGCGTGACCGCCGCCGGCCAGACCACCCAACGGAAGCGTTCCATGACCGTCTCCTTGCCTGTGTTCGGCCCACCCGGCGCCCGCAACGAGACGGAGAGGGCGCAGACCAAACGACCCGTCCATCATACCCGTTGGACCGGTCAGTCGGCGTGGTTGTACACGTCCCAGCCGAGGTAGGTGTCGAAGGCGTCCTCGAGGGCGCGGGCCACCCGGCCCATCGCGATGGCGACGTGATGCTCGAACCCCAGGCCGCAGATGTACTGGAGCAGGGCCTGCAGGTCGGGGATCTCGGCCACCCCGTAGCCGCCGAACGTGGTGAGCGGGTCGGCCGTCAGCCGCCCCTCGCCGACGTACGAGCGGACCTCGCCCTCGAGGTCGTCGGTGGCCACGCGGCAGTAGGTGATGGGGCCCTTTTTGAGGCGGCCGACGATGGGGCCGCACGCGTTCTCGGCCCCGACGTTCTCGGCGATGATGTCCTGAACGGCCATCCTGTGTGTCTCAAAGAGGCTCTTCGGCAGGTTCGAGCAGTGGAACAGGACGCACTTGTCAGGGTCGTCGCCGTAGTTGTTGTTCCAATCGACCAGCGCCGCCGGGCTCTCGGTGGCGTGCCGCAGGGCCAGCATGCCCACCAGGCCCGTAATGTCCACCTCGCAGGCGCTGGGCAGGAGGCCCTCGCTCATCATGCTCATGACGGTGCACGGCACGATGCCGTAGAACTCTTCGATCGAGGTCCAGCACTGGATGGCCGTGCCGGCCAGATCCAGGTCCTTCATCCACCGCTCGACGACGACGGCGAAGCGGGCCATGCGGTCGAGGGCCTCGGCGTTGATGCCGGTGCAGTCGGTGTAGCCCTGGATGGCCTTCAGTTTCCGGCGCAGCGCCGCGTCGCCCTTCTTCATGGCCCAGGCCCGGCCGAAGACTTCCGAGAGGTCGATCGTCTCGACCGAGATGCCGCTGGCCTCGAGAATCTTCTCGGAGAACCGGACCGTGTTGAACGGCCCGGTCCGGGCGCCCACCGCCCCCAGCCGCGCGCCGGAAAGACCGGCCACCACGCGGCACGTCGCGCCGAAACGCTGGAGGTCGGCACGGAACGATTTCGAGTCGGGGGCGACGGTGTGCAGGTCCGTCAGACTGAAGGGGATGTCGTACTGGTCGAGGTTGTTGCAGACGCTCATCTTGCCGCAGAAGGCGTCGCGGCGGTTCTCGGGGGTCATCGCCTTCGGGTCGTCGGGCCAGGCGTGCACGAGGACCGGCACGTCGAGGCCGGAGAACTTCAGGGCGTTGGCCACGGCCTTCTCGTCGCCGAAGTTGGGCAGCGTCACGAGGACACCGTCGATCTTCTCGGCGTTCTTCCTGAACAGGTCGGCGCAGGCCCGGGCATCGGCCAGGGTCTCGACGGCGCCGCCGGTGGCGTCGCCTGCGCCCAGGCAGACGGTGCCGAAGCCTTCCTCCTTGAGGATCTTGAGGATCGCCTGGCGTCCCTTGTGCGCGAGGTGCGTCGGAAAGAATCCCCTCGTGCCGACGAGGACGCCCAGAGTCGTTTTCCTGGCCATGGGTGGCTCCTTGTGCAAGTGCAGGGCCTCGGATGCTCGAACGTGCCCCGCCGCTGCCGCGGCGGGCTCGATAGCGCGCCAACCTGCCGCGGCGGGCTCGACTGCCTTCTTATCGAGCGTACCGCCGGATGGGTCCGGCCGCAACGCTTTTCGGCGTTGGCCTTGACACTCCTGCGGGCGCCGCCGACAATGGCCCACGGCTTCTCGCACCCGGGATTCATGGATGGCAGCACGCCGCAGGAAGAAACGAGCGCGCCCGAGCGCCCCAGCCAAGGGGAGCCCGCGCGCCGAGAGAAGCGCCGCCGACGGCCGTCCGACGAGGTCGCTGGCGCGCGGGCTGGCGATGCTGTTCCTTCCGCCGGTGGCTTCTGCGCTGCTCCTGACGCTGGCGTTCCCGCCGGCGGAGATCTCCTGGCTGGCGTACGTCGCCCTGGCGCCGCTGCTGGTGACGGCGGTGCGGGCCCGTTCGACGCGCGATGCCTTCTGGGCGGCCTTTGCCGCAGGGGTCGTCTTCTTCGGCGTCAACCTCTACTGGGTCCAGCCGGTGACGACCGCCGGGTACGTGGCGCTCGTGCCGTACATGGCGCTCTACTGGGCGGTGGGGGCGTGGCTGGTGCGGCGGATCGGCCGGGCGGTGCCCGCGCCGATGGCCGTCGTGGCGCCGGCCGTGTGGGTGGGGCTGGAGTTGGTGCGCGGCTGGATGTTGTCGGGCCTGCCGTGGCTCCTGGTCGGCCACACGCAGTACGAGAACCTGGTCCTGATCCAGACGGCCGACGCCGTCGGCGCCTACGGCGCGACGTTTCTGTGCCTGGCCACGTCGGGCCTGGCGGCCGATCTCCTGGTCCGCCCCATCATCATGCCGGCCACGTACGAGCGGCCCCGGCGCATCAACCGCACGGTCATGGTGGGCGGCGTTCTGACGGCCCTCGCCTGGGCCGGCACGGTCGGCTACGGCGTGTGGCGGCTGAATCAGGATGCGGCCCGCGAGGGGCCCGTTGTGGCGTCGGTCCAGACGGCCGTGCCGCAGGAGATCAAGAGCCAGGCCCGGCACAAGCAGATTCTTGAGTTGGAGGAGCGTCTGCTCCGCCAGCAGTTCGACCTGACGGACTCGGCCCTGGCGTCGGCAAGAGAGCGCGGCCTTCAGGCCGACCTGATTGTCTGGCCCGAGACGATGGTCCCCGGCGTCATGAACGAGCAGTTTCTCGACGGCGATTGGATCGACCGGATCGACGATGCCGACGCGCGGCGCCTCTTCGCCGATCTTCGCGACCGTTACCGCGGCTACTGGTCGCAGGTCCGGGAGAAATCTCGCCAGGCCGGCGCGCCGATTCTGTACGGCGCCCACAACCAGCGGGTGGACACCGTGGCGCGGCTGCCGGGCGGCCTGTTCCTCCCGCAAGGGCCGCGTTACAATACGGCGCTGCTGATCTCGCCGCAGACGAAGCCCCATGCGGCCGACCACCTGTACTCGAAGGTGCACCTGGTCCCGTTCGGCGAGTTCCTGCCCTTCAAGAGGTGGCCGTGGCTGTACAAGCACCTTCTGGCCTTCACCCCGTACAGTTACGACTACAGCCTGACGCCCGGCGAAGCGGGCCAGACGCCGTTTGCGTTGACTTTCGACGGGCGGACGTCGCGGTTCCAGGTGGCGATCTGCTACGAAGACGCCATGGCCTACCGCGTTCGCGAGATGGTGCGGCCGGCTGAGGACCCGGAGCGGAAGGCCGTGGACTTCATCGTCAACATCTCGAACGACGGCTGGTTCGTGAAGGGATGGTTCGCCGCCGACGGCACGTACGAACTGGACCAGCACCTGAACCTGTGCGTGTTCCGGGCGGTGGAGAACCGCGTGGCCATCGTGCGGAGCGTCAACACGGGCATCAGCGCCATCATCACACCCACCGGCCGCATCGACGAGATCGCCGAGACCGACGGCCGCCGCCGCAACGTCGCCGGCTGCGTGGTCGGGCGGCTGACGTTCGACGACCGCGTCGCGCCGTACACGTGGCTGGGGGACGTCTTTGCGAAGGCGTGCCTCATGGCGACGGCCGTTCTGGTCATCGCGTCGGTGGTCGGCAATCTTCGCAGACGAAAGGAGACCGCAGCGTGAAACGCCTGCTCATTCTGTCGGCGGCGATCGCCCTCGGGGCGTACGGTTGTGACGAGCCCGCCAGCCGCGACCTGACCGGTCCCGGCGCCGAGGACATCCCGTATCTGGCGTTGGTGGCGGCGCTTCGGTCGGGCCAGCCGCCGCTCCAGGCCCTGGCGGCCGAGACGTTCATGGAGGTGGACCGTCCCCCGCCGATCGAAGACGTCGAGACCCTGGCCGATGCGGGTGACCCGCGCGTCCGCACGACGGCGGTGGCGCTGCTCGGCGCGATGCGGCACCAGGCTTCCGTGCCGCTGTTTCAGCGCAAGGGGCGCGACGCCGACCCGGCGGTTCGGCTGGCGGCGGCCTTCGCCCTGGCCATGACGGGCGAGCCGGGACGCGTGACGGCGCTTCGCGACGCGCTGGCCTCGCCGAACGTCACGTTGCGGCGCACGGCGGCCTGGCTCCTCGGCCTGATGGGCAACCGGACCGCCGTGGGAATGCTCAAGGTCAAACTCGACGACCCCGACGCGGTGGTCGTGCTCCGAACGGCCGAGGCGATGCACCGGCTCGGATCGCGGGACGGCCTGGAGCGTGTCCGCACGCTGACGGGCCACGAGCGGCACCAGATGCGGTACTACGCCACGCGGCTGCTGGGGCGGATGGGCGAAGAGTCGGACATTCCGCGGCTCGAACGTCTGTGCCAAAGCCAGTTTCTGGACGTCAAATTCGCCGCCATCGCGGCGCTGGCCCAGCGGGGCGACCTGAAGCGGATCGGGATGCTCCTGGACCTGGCCGAGGCCCCCGAATCCGACACGCGGGTCCTGGCCGTCCGGGAACTGGGCGAGACGGGCTACACGCCGGCCATCGAACGGCTGGCGGGACTGCTGCGCAGCCGTCTGCCGCTGGAACGGACGGCGGCGGCGGCGTCGATCATGCGGATCCGGTCGGCCGGGGCCTTCTGGCGGACGCGGATTCTGGTGGATCCACCGGCCGACGGCCCATGAGCCGTTTCGGTGCCCCGTTTCGCGGGGACGGGTGGCACGGCAGCCCGAAGGGCGGCCGTGGGCACCGAGCGTTGATCACGGCCGCCCTTCGGGCTGCCGTGCCATCCCCGGTACCGGCAGACGCCGACCGTAGCCGGCGACAGGAGGACCTTCCATTCGCAATTCCTTATGAGGCCTGAATTTTTGCTTGACGGTCCATAAGGGGCAACTAGAATCGACTTCCACCGCCGGGAATACGGGCGGTTTGGGTGGGGTGTGTTTGTCGCCAGGCCAGAGGAGATTAGGAACCGGAGGCGGCCCGTCGCTGTTTCTGCGGGCGTCGGCGGCTTCTGAAAGGAGAAAGCCTTGAGCACCTTGGGGAAGATTCTCACGGTTCTGGTGGTCCTCGTGTCCATTGCGGTAGGGGTTCTGGTGACCAGTGAGGTCGTTCTCCGCGAGAACTGGCACCAGCGCTACGAGGAGAAAGTGGGTCAGTTCAACACGGCCCTCGAACAGCGCGACAGCGCCTACGGCCAGCGCGACAAGGTCAAGAGCGACTGGGACGCCGATGCCGCCCTCAAGCAGCAGCAGATCGAGACCTTGAACAACGAAATCGCCCTCGTCAAGAACACCAACACCACGCTCCGCAGCGAGAACGAGAACCAGGAAAAGCGGCTCCAGGAACTCGCCGAGCAACTCAAGGGCCTCAACGAAAGCCTCGCCAAAGAGGTGGCCCAGCGCGGCACGTGGCGCACGGAACGCGACAACGCCTTGAAGGAAAAGGACGATCTCCTGACGATGTACACCCAACAGGAGGCCCGGCTCCGCGAAGCCCTGTCCAACCTCCAGAACTGCGGGGAGAACCTCCGCCAGACGGCCGAGAAACTCGCCGCCGCCGAAAGCAAGATCGTCCACTACGAGGGTCTGCCGGGCGTCGAGAAGGCGATGGAAGTCCCCGCCCTGCCGACCGCCAAGATCCAGGGCATGATCACCAAGGCCGACAACGAGTCCCGCGTGGCCGAAATCAACCTCGGGGCCGACGACGGCGTCGTCAAAGGCATGAAGTTCTTCGTCTACAACAAGGGCGAGAGCAAGTATCTGGCCACGCTGCTGGTGAACATGGTGTCGAAAAACAGCGCAGCGGGCGAACTCAGTGTGATCCGCGGTACCGTGAAGGTGAACGACCATGTCACAAATCGGTTCGAGTAGCGGCGTTCGCATTGCGGCCCAGCCGCTCAGCAACGTCTATACGGTCTTGCTTCTGCTCGCGGCCGTGGCCCTGGTGGCGACGGCGGTGATGCTCGCCGTTACCATGGACTCACGCTACGGCGCCGTTCTGGGAGTGACCGAAGAGAGCAAGCAGGCCAAGAGGGAGGCCCAGGGGGCACCCAGGAGCGCGGAGTTTCCCGAAGCCAGGACGAAGACGCACTACGACCAGGCCAAGGCCAAACTGGACGAGGGCGAGCAGAATCTGAAGCAGTTCCCGGAAGGGGCCGTGCCGCCGGCCGTCGGGGGCGGCACGACGCCTCCCGCACCGGTCGCGCCGACGCCTCCCGCACCGGTTGCACCGGCGCCTCCTGCACCGGCGCCTCCTGCACCGGCTGCGCCAACACCGCCGGCCGGTGAGGCAACGCCGCCCGCGCCCGCAGGGGAAGCAACGCCCCCGGCCGCGCCGCCCGCGGGCGCACCGGCTGCCAACTGATCTGCTGAACGAGCCGATCGTGAGCGTCGGCCGCCGCCGTCGCTGTGCGGGTGCGGCGCGAGGGCCGGCGCGGGGACCAGCATGATCTTCGACCGCATCATCGGCCTCTTCTCGGCCGACATGGGCATCGACCTCGGCACCGCCACGACCCTGGTCTACGTTCGCGGCCAGGGCATCGTCTTGTGCGAACCCTCCGTCGTCGCCGTCAGCAAGGACACCGGCCGCGTCCTCCTCGACGGCATGGCCGTCGGCGAGATCGCCAAGAAGATGCTCGGCCGGACCCCCGGGTCGATTGTGGCGGTGCGGCCGATGCGGACCGGCGTCATCGCCGACTTCGACATCACCGAGGCGATGCTCAACTACTTCATCCGCCGCGTCCACGGCCGCGGTTCCTTCATCCGCCCGCGGGTGGTCATTGCGATTCCCTCCGGCATCACGGCCGTTGAGAAACGGGCCGTCCTCTCGAGCGCCGCCCGGGCCGGCGCCCGCAAAGTGCACCTGATCGAGGAGCCGATGGCGGCGGCGATCGGGGCGGGGCTGCCCATCGACGAGCCCACCGGAAGCATGATCGTGGACGTGGGCGGCGGCACGACCGAGGTGGCGGTCATCAGCCTGGCCGACGTGGCGTGCAGCGAGTCGATCCGCGTCGCCGGCGACAACCTCGACACCGCCATCATCGAGTACATGAAGCGGACGTACAGCCTCCTGATCGGCGAGCAGACCGCCGAGCGGATGAAGATCGAGATCGGCAGCGCCGCACCCCTGAAGGATGAACTCGAAATGGAAGTCGGCGGCCGCGACCTCATCGCCGGACTGCCCCGCACCACCGTCGTCACCAGCCAGGAGATCCGCGAGGCCCTCGGCGAGGTCGTCCAGGCCATGGTCGAGACGATCAAGCGGACGCTCGAAAAGACCGAGCCGGAACTGTCGGCCGACCTCGTCCACAACGGGATCACGATGTGCGGCGGGGGCGCGCTGATGAAAGGCCTGCCGAGCGTCATCGCCCAGGCCACCGGGCTGAAGGTCAGCATGGCCGACGATCCGATGACGTGCGTGGCCCGGGGAACGGGCGTGTTCCTCGACCACATCGACCAGTGGGGCGGCACGATCGACATCACGGACGACGAGATGTGACCTCGCCGGGCCGATCTTTTTCCCCCGCGCGTGGCGGTTTTTCTGGCGGCCAGCCGCTTACTTACGTGCGCGGCTAGTTTTCTCACGTGGCTGGTCGGGCGCGAGTGTGACTAGCCGCGAGCGTAAGCGAGCGGGTGCCGTTCTCGCCACAGCAAAAGACTTACGCAAGTCCGCTTAGACGTGCCGTGGGGATGTTATGGCTCGGAAGTCTCGCAGACCCAAGCGTGTCGGCAGTCGCCGGCTCCTGGTCCGGCGTCTCGTCATGGCGGCGATGCCGGTGGTGGCTGTTGCGCTGATTCTGCTTCCGCAATCGTTCAGTGATCGGGCCCGCGTCTGGGCCGGCCCCGTGTTCATGCCGCTTCAGAATCTGACCCATGGGTGGACGCTCGATATCGCCGAGCAGATCCGCCACGACATCCCGGCCCGGCCGGCCGACGAGACGGGACTCCAGGGCCAACTGGACCGTCTCGAAAACGCCCTGGCCGAGGCCACGGCCCGACTCGGCGAGTACGACCGGCGGCTGCACGATCTGGCGCAGATTCGCAAGGCCCTCGACGGCCTCCCGTGCCGCCTCGTTCCCGGCAGGCTCCTGGCGCCGGAGGTGGCCGGCGGACGCGCCGGCGGCCTGCTGACCGAGGGGAGCCGGAGCGGCGTGTCGCGCGGCGGGGCCGTTATCGCGCGGCACCTGAACCGCGGCGCACGCGAGGCCCTCGAGCGCGGCGAACCGGTCCTGACGGCGGCCGGCCTGGTCGGCGTCGTCGATGAAGTGGGACCGCTGACGAGCACCGTCCGCCTGCTCGCCGACCCGCGGACTCACCTCATGGTTCAGATCGTGACCCGCCGCGACGGCCAGTGGCGGCCCGGACCGGAGGGGGTGGCGCGCGGCACCGGAGACGGGGCAACGCTCTCGGTCGAGGGTATCTCGCGGACCAGCGACGTGAAGCCGGGCGATTTCGTCGTCACGAGCCCGTCGTCGGAGGCGGCCCTGCCGGCCTACCTGATCGTCGGCCGCGTCGTCCGGTGCGACCTCAAGACCACCGACCTGTTCTACTCGCTGGTCGCCGAGCCGCGCGTGCCGCCGGCCGAGACCCGCGACGTCTACGTCCTCTCGCCCGAGCGCCACGGCCCGGACAACTGACCCGGATCGAGCCCCGACCGGGAGGTCGGGGACATCTTCCCCGCGACCGAGCCTCCGCCCTGCCGAGCGCGGACCACGCGAGGCAACCGATGCGCTGGATTCTCGTCGCCATTCTCGGGTACGTCAGCCTGGTGATCCAGACGGCCGTGTTTCGGCCGGGCGGTCTGGCCATTCCGATTCACGGGCACTGGACGCGGCCGGACCTGGTGGTGATCGTCGCGCTGTTCATCGCCCTGTACTTCCAGCGGCACGAGGTCTTCATCGCCACGTGGTGCCTGGGCCTGGGGGCCGACCTGCTGAGCGTGTCGGGCCGGCTGGGCGTCCTGGCGCTGCTGTACTGCGGGCTGCTGACGGTCCTGAGCGCGGTCCGGAGCGGTCTGAACCGCGCGTGGGTGCTGACGCAGTCGGCCCTCACGTTCGCCGCCGTCCTGGTGATCCACGTCGGCTGGTACATGGCGACGCGGTACTTCGGCGGCGCAGAAACGGCGATCCTGCGGTCGGTGGAAGAGTCGGCCCTCGACGCCGCGATGACGGCGATCCTCGCCCCGTACGTTTTCTGGATCCTGCTGCGGCTTCGCGGGCCGCTGGGCATCGTCGTCGAGCCGTACGAAATCTGACCTCCGCTTGATTTCCCCCGCCGGCCGCCGTACGATGGCCGCGCTCGGCTGCTCGCCCCGTGCCCTGTGAGTCCCTGACACCATGTACGCCACTCGCCTGAAAGCGGTCCTTCTGGTCATCGGCCTTCTGTTTCTGCTGGTGCTCGGCAGCCTCCTGCACATCCAGGTATTGGAGGGCGGCCGGTACCGCCGGGAAGCCGAGCAGCGGCTGAAGCGACCGCCGGGCTTCCGGCCGACCATCCGCGGCACCGTCTACGACCGCCACGGCGTCGCCGTGGCCCGCGACACGGGCGCCTTCGACGTGGCCGTCTACTTCCCCTTCATCGAAATGAGCGAGAGTTTCGTGAGGCGGCAGGCCGGGCGGTGGCACACCGAACCGGACGAGGTCCGCCGCCGCGTGGCCGAGATGTGGACGGAAGTCGCACGCCTGACCGAGGTCCCGCCCGAGGAACTCAACCGCCGGGCCGAGACGGTCCGCCAGCGCGTCGACGTCATCCGCCAGAGCGTCCGCGAGGTCCACGGCCGCCGCATCCGCGTCCGCGAAGAAACCTACGGCGACCGCTCGAGCATCCCCCACGCCATCGTCCACGACGTGGATCTGAAGACGGTCGGCGTCATCAAGAGCCGTCCCGAGGCCTTCCCCGGCCTGACGCTGCTGCCGACGCGCAAACGCGAATACCCGCACGGCGACCGCGCGCCCCACGTCATCGGACGCACGGGCGAGGTCACCGCCGAGGAACTGGCCGACTCCGCCGGCATCAACGCCGCCTATCCGAAGGGGCACCTGAAACGTTACTGGCCGGGCGACCTGATGGGGCGCGGCGGGGTCGAGGGCGCGTGCGAGGACATGCTGCGGGGTCTGCGCGGCATGTACCAGAAGGGCATCGAGGGCAACTTCCTCGAAGATATCGACGCGGTTCCCGGCGGCGACGTCCACCTGACGCTCGACATCGCCCTCCAAGGCGACGTCGAAGACCTGCTCGACAACGCCTCCAGGCGCCGGCGCTGCGGGGCGGCCGTCGTCCTCGATTGCCGCACGGGCGAGGTGCTGGTCCTGGCCTCGGCGCCGCGGTACGACGTGCGGCTGTTCCAGGTCGATTTCCCGGACCTGGTGCGCCGGACCGACCGGCCGCTCGTCAACCGGGCCATCGCGGGGGCGTATCCGCTGGGCTCGGTCTTCAAGGCGGTGACGGCCACGGCGGGGCTTCACGAAGGCGCCATCACACCCCGGACGTTCCTGACGTGCGACGGTGTTCTCGACCACGCCCATCCGGAGCGGTTCCGATGCCACATCTTCCTGTCGCACGGGTATGGGCACGGGACGATCCCGCTACGGACAGCCATTCAGAAGTCGTGCAACGTGTACTTCTACCAGGTGGCCCAACTGCTTTGCCGCGACGCCCGCGGGCGGATGGACCTGCGCCTGGGTCGTGTGCGGCTCCAGGACTGGGCCGAGCGGCTGGGCCTGGGCCGGCCGACGGGTCTCGGCCTGCCGGGCGAGGTGGCCGGACGCATCGACGTGAACGATCCGCGCAACCTCGCCGTCGGCCAGGGGGAACTCCAGGTCACGCCGCTTCAGGCGGCCCAACTGTACGCTCTGGTGGCGACCGACGGGCGGATGCCGCCGCTGCGCATCATCCGCGAAAAGGCACCACCCCCCGACGCGGTGCGCCCGGGACTGAATCTGAATCCCAACCACATGACGGCCCTGCGCGACGCCTTTGCCGCCGTCGTCAACGAGCCCGGCGGCACCGGCTACCAGCATGCCTATCTGGCAGAGGTGCCCATCGCCGGCAAGACCGGCACGGCCCAGGCCGGCGCGGGCGACGACCACGCATGGTTCGTCGGCTTTGCGCCGGCCGACCGACCGCGCGTGGCGTTCAGCGTCATCGTCGAGCACGGCGGCCACGGTGGCGAAACGGCCGGCCCCATCGCCCGCGCGATCGTCGAGGCGTGCAAGGCGCACGGTTACCTGGATGACGCGAGCAGCGCCGCGCCGGCGACGGGCGGTCCGCCCGATTCGCCGCCGCCCCCTCCCGCGGTCAAACCGCCCGTGCCCGTGGGTTGACGCCGGACGCGCCGTACGCAATAATCCGCTGCCGGGACCGTTCAGCCGTATAAACAGAGGTGGCAGAGAGGAGGAAGGCGATGCTTCAGCGTGTCAAGCGTCCTGAGTTGCAGTTGGCGCTCGTCTGTGTGGCGGCAGTGCTCGCGCTGCTTCAGATGGCCGCAATGCCGGGAGACCCGAGCAGGCGACCGGGCGGGCGCACTTGGGCTCCGGTGCTGACCGTCGGGCAGAAGGCGCCCGACGTTGAACTGCCGCGCCTCGCGCTTGAGAAGACCGAGGACGGCGGCGTGCTCGGCCGGGTGAGCAGCGAGAAGGTCAAACTGTCGGCCGTGTGGGCCAAGAAGCCCGTCTGCCTGTTCATGTCGTCGTACACCTGACCGCCTTTCCGCCGCGTGGCTCCGGCCATGCAGGCCTTGTACGAGGCGTACAAGGACAAGGTCGAGTTTCTCTTCGTCTACATTCGCGAAGCCCACCCCGTCCGACAAGGCAAGGAAGGCGGCGCCGAGGCCCGCAGCCCGCAAGACATTGCCCAGACCCAATCGCTCGCCGAACGCGCGATAGCCGCGACTGACTGTCTCAGGGGTCTGAAGGTGACGCTCCCGGTCCTGATTGACACGATGGACGGTAAAGTCGAGAAGGGATACGGCGGCCATCCGGCGGGGACCGCCGTCATCGACCGCGACGGTCGCATCTGCTTCACCAGCCGCGGACCGAGCGGCGTCAAGCCCAAAGAGGCCGAGAAGGTCCTGAAGGAACTCCTGGCGAACAAGGGGAAACTCGGAGCCGGCGTCCCGCTCTCCGAGGGGCCTGCGGCCAGCGCCCCCGACCGGCCGACGAAGCGGTAGCCTCGGCCGCAACCTCACTCATTCACGCGTGTAGCGCGGCGGGCCTCCTGACCCGCCGCGGCCTGCACCGTCTCGAAGACGTCCAGCCTCCGCCTACGGTTCGTCCACGTCCGCAAGGACGCGGCGGAGGCCCCGGGCAATCAGTGCGGCGCGAGGAATGCCAAGTCTCTTCGCCATCGCATCGGACTTGGCGAGCAGGTCTTTCTCCACGCTGACCGAAATGACCTTGGCGCCTTCCCCCACCTTGGGCCGGCCGCGCTTACGCTTGGCGCGTTCCCATTTCTCCTTGGCCTCCGGCGGCATGGGGCCGAAGGTATCGGCGATGAACTCCCGGTCGAACTCGTCTTCTTCGCCGACTCCCAACCGTTCACGCACGGTTCGACGCAAGCGACGCAGTCGGTGCCTGACGCTTCGTGGTGAGATACCCCCAAGCCTTTCAGCGATCTCGCGCTCGTCCAGTTCCTCGTAATACCGCAGGGCAAGGAGTTCAACCGCTTCGGGGTCCAGGCTGAGAAGTACCTGGACGATGGCCGCCTGCCCCTTGGCCGCAACTGCGGGCTCAGCCAGTCGTTTCGCCGCCTTCTCGGCAACCGCGCGCCTATCTCGCTCGGGCTTCACTTTGCGGGTCATCTTCTCCGGGTCCTCCTGTACCGTCGCTTCTCACTTTCCGTCAACGGTCGCGCGTGGATAGTGAATAGGGTTCCGTCGTCGTCGATGACAAACACAACCTGAAGCAACCGGCCACCACGGCCGCGCCCCCACACCAAGTACCTTCCGTCTCCACGATAGGAGGGGTAAGGCGGCGCACACGCCTCGACGACCCCTTCCGCCTCCAGCGGATCGACGCCGTGTTGCTCAACCTTGTCAAAGTTCCAGTCGTTCCATCGGAACTCCACGGGCGATCCCTTAATTTATTATGCAATAAATTGGGCCCGCGTCAAGTCCCCGCGTCAAGCCGCGCCACCAGTTCGCGCACCGTGAGGCCGGTTACGGGGTCGGCGACGTCGGGCGCGATCTCGGCGAGCGGCTCCAGGACGAAACGCCGCTCACGCAGCCGAGGGTGAGGGATGGTCAGGTCGGGAGAGTCGAGAACGAGGTCGTCGTAGAGGAGGATGTCGAGGTCGATCTCGCGAGGTCCCCAGCGCGGCCCTTCGCGGCGGCCGAGGTCGTGTTCGATGCGCTTGAGTTCGGCGAGCAGCGCCGCCGGTTCCAGGTCGGTTTCGACGGCCGCGGCGCCGTTCAGGTAGTCCGGCTGTCCGGCGGGGCCGCCGACCGGCTCCGTTTCGATAAGGGCGCTGACCGCCCGCACGCGGATCGCAGGATGCTCGTCCAGGCGAGCCAGCGCCGCGTCGATCGCCGCTCGGCGGTCGCCCAGGTTGGCACCGAGACCGATGTAAACCGTGGACATGGTCGGCCGCCCTCGTGCCCGAGCGGGTCCGCTGCGCGTGTGGCCCGGCTGGCTTGTCCAGCCGGGGCGTGCCTCTTCCGGGCTGGGCAAGCCAGCCCGGCCACACGTCACCCGAAGTCGGTCCGCGGCGGGTGCTCCAGACCCACCTCGCAGAACCTGCGTCGGGCCCCCTAGACCTTCAGCCCTTTGATCCGCTCGGCGGCCTCCTGGAGTTTGTCCTCGGCCACCGTCAGGGCGAACCGGATGAACCCCTCGCCGTGCGGCCCGTAGCCGATGCCGGGGGTGGCGACGATGTCGGCCTCGGTCAGCAACCGGTCGGCAAAGGTGCGGCTGTCGGTGCCGTCGGGGCAGGCGACCCAGACGTAGAACGTGGCCTCGGGGCGGTTGACCTCGAGTCCGGCTGCGGTGAGCGCCTCGACCAGGCAATCGCGCCGCCGCTTGTACATGGTCCGCAGGTCATGGATCTCCGGCCGGTCGTAACCCTTGATGGCCGCGGCCGCCGCACGCTGGATCGCCCCGAACACGCCGTTGTCCATGTTGCTCTTGATCCGGACGAGGCTGGCGATCGTCTCGGCGTTGCCGGCCACCCACCCGCACCGCCAGCCGGTCATGCTGAACGTCTTGGAGCACGAGTGAAACTCGACGGCCACGTCGCGGGCGCCGCCGGTCTCGAGGATGCTGATGGGCGGGTCCTCGAAGTAGACCTCGCTGTAGGCGGCGTCCTGGGCGATAAGGACGTCATGCTCGGCCGCCCACGCCACGGCCGCCTCGAAAAATGCGCGCGTGGCGGCGGCGGCCGTCGGATTGTTCGGATAGTTCAGGTAGATGATCCTGGCCCGCCCCAGGTCCTTCGGATCAAACGCATCGAGGTCCGGCAGGTAAGCGGTGTCCTTCGTGATGGGGAACCGCACCACCTCGCCGCCCGCGAACTGGATGCTCGAGTTGTAGACGGGGTACCCCGGGTCGGGCGAGAGGCCGACGTCGCCGGGGTTCATGACGGCCAGCGGCAGGTGGCTGAGCGTTTCCTTCGAGCCCTGGGCCGGCAGGATCTCGGTCTCGGGATCCAGGGCCACGCCGAACCGGTTCTGGAAGAACTCGGCGATGGTCTCGCGCAGGCCGGCGTCACCGCGGTCGAGCGCGTACTGATGCGTCGCCGGATCGGCCACGGCCTCCTGGGCGGCCCGGATGATGAAATCGGGCGTGGGCGTATCGGGGTCGCCGATGCCGAGGTTGATGACCGGCCTCCCCGCCGCCATCGCCGCCTTCTTCTTCTTGTCGATCTCGGCAAACAGGTACGGCGGCAACGCCTTCAACCGGTCGCTCTGGGTCTGCATGATGCGTTTGCGTCCTTTCGTGAACCGCTTCAGGCGAGGCATTCTAGATTCGCGCGCGCGCGGCGGCAAGCCAAAAGGCCGCGCGACGCGCTAGCGGTACGCCTCAACCTGCTCGACGAGCCGCTCGGCGCTCGGCTCGTCGTCGGCGTGGCAGACGATCATGAGCCCTTCCGGTCCGACGGCCTCGATGAGCGGGATCACCTCGCCCGGCCGCACGCCGATGGCCTGGACCGATTTGCCCCCCGCCTTGATGGCCCGGTACAGATCGTACCAGTGAGGCGACCCGCCCCGCGGCACGTCGGGCTCCGGGGTGAACTCGATGGCATCGAGCGACTCGATCCCCAGGAGCGCGTCCAAGTGGTGCGCGGCCCGGACCCCGTCGAGGTGATAGAGCGAATAGTCGAGCCAGTCGCACTGCTCGGCGAGATACGGCACGACGAACTCGCGGAACATGGCCGCCGAGATCATGCACGAGAAGTCGCACTGGACCTTGCAGGTCTTGCCGGGGCCCCAGATGTCGAAGAGAAAAGAGTTGCCGCCGCCTGAGTCGCGGACCTTCTCCTGAATGAGATCGAAGGCCGCAAAGAACGCCTCATTTGTCTCGGCCAGCCGCGCGTGCACCCACGCCGGACGGTCCACCAGGTCGAAGAGCAGCCGCTCGTTGCCGCGCATCGCCGCCAGCGTATCGATGTTCTCAATCAGGTCGGGCTGGCTGACGAGGTAGCGTCCGCCCGCGCGGCGAACGCCTTCCTCGATGATCGCCAGGTGCACCTGCCACCACCTGTTGCCGGACGGGTCGAAGCGGATGGGGCCGAACGAGTCCGGATCCTCGATGCACGGCTCGTACCAGACGGTCGTCTCGGCGAAGTGCGGCTCGGCCCCGAGGAACGTGCCCAGGCTGCCCGGGCCGATCTGGGTCGAGAAATACGGGAACGCCTCGGCCAGGTGCCGCCGGTGAACCATCTCCCATTCGGCCCGGTCGCAACGGTACGCCGGATCGGTCCAACGGGCCTGGAGGTCCGCCGGCGCCGGCGGTTCGTGCACCGGCTCAACCGGCTCGGCGCGCGGACACGTGAGCGCCAGCGCCAGGCCCTCCCGGTTCCACCACTTGACGAGGTTCGCCCTGGCCTGCGGCCAATCGGGTTTCCACTTCACGCTCCGTCTCCGCCGGATGCGCGTGACTGCCGCGTGCGAGCCGACAGGATACGTTCCCGGCCCTCGGATTCCAAGACAAGACCTCTCGCACGGCTTGGCGCCAGTGCCTTGTTTGCCGGGGCGCATGGGGTATAATGGCCCCTCGCCGTTTTCGCTGGAGCCCAAGTAGTGGCGCGGCCGAGGCGGGGGTCGATGATGATCGTTGGCGAGCACATCAGCGAGGTCCGCGAGCACGTGCGGGCGGCCCGCGGGCAGGGCCGGCGGATCGGTTTCGTGCCGACCATGGGGGCCCTGCACGAGGGCCATCTCAGCCTGATCCGTGCAGGAGGGGCAGACGGCGGGTACCTGGTCGTCAGCGTCTTCGTCAATCCGACCCAGTTTGATGAGAAGACCGACCTGGAGACGTACCCCCGGCCGCTTGAGGACGACCTGAAGGTGTGCGAGCGCGAGGGCGTGGACCTGGTCTTCGCCCCGACGCCCCAGGAGATGTACCCCGACGGGCCGAAGACGACGGTCCGCGTGCCGGGGATGAGCGAGACGATGTGCGGCGCCTTCCGGCCCGGTCACTTCGACGGCGTCTGCACGGTCGTGGCGAAACTGCTTGCCATCGTTCAGCCCGACGTCGCCTACTTCGGCGAGAAGGACGCCCAGCAACTGGCCATCGTGCGGCGGATGGCGGCCGACCTGAACCTGCCGGTCGAAATCCGCGGCTGTCCGCTCCTGCGCGACCCGGACGGACTGGCAATCAGCAGTCGCAACGTGTATCTTGCTGAGGGGGAGCGCCGCCGCGCCTTGGCCTTGAGCCGGGCGCTGATGGCGGCCCGCGACGCCGTCGCCGGCGGCGAGCGCGACGCCGGGACACTCGCCGACGCCGTCCGCCGGCGGCTGGAGGAGGCCGAAGGCGTCGAGATCGAATACGTCGCGGTCGTGAACCCCGACACGCTCAACGACCTGGCGGCGATCGACGACGGCGTTCTGGTGGCCGCTGCGATTCGCATCGGACGGACGCGGCTCATCGACAACGTACTGCTCCGCGACCTGGACGTTCGCGGGGCCGGAGGGTGAAGCGAAGATGCTGATCAAAGTTCTGCGATCCAAAATCCACCGGGCACGCATCACGGAAACGCACCTGGAGTACGAGGGGAGCGTCGCCATCGACGAGGACCTGATCGAGGCGGCCGGCCTGGTGCCCGGCGAGGCCGTCCTCGTGGCCAACTGCAACAACGGCACGCGGCACGAGACGTACGTGATGGTAGGCGAGCGCGGCAGCGGGACGATCTGCCTGAACGGAGCGGCGGCGCGGCTGGGCGAGCCGGGCGACGTCGTCATCATCCTCGGGTTTGCGTACCTCGCGCCCGAGGAACTCGAGACCCACAGCCCGCGGAAAATCGTCGTGGACGAGCGCAATCGCTACGTCCGCGAGATGTAGACCTCAGCCTGGAAGGGCGAGCGTGCGCCAGGTCCTCGTGCGGATACCGATCCCCGGCACCGAGAACGGAATCACCCTGTACGGGTACGGCGTGGCGATGTGCCTGGGGTACCTGGCGGCGATTCTGTGGGCGGCCCGCAGGGCGAAGCGCGACGGCCGGCCCCCGGAGGTCATCTACAACGCGGCCCTGTGCTGCTTCTTCGGCGGCGTGTTCGGGGCCAGGGCCTTCTACGTCGTCCAGAACAGCGGGCAGTTCCCCAGCCTGTGGGACCTCGTGAGGATTTGGGAAGGCGGCCTGACGTTTTACGGCGGCTTTCTCCTGGCCACGTTGGCCGTCATCGTGTACCTGAAAGTGACCCGGAAGCCGGTGCTGTACTGGCTCGACGTCATCGCGCCGAGCCTGGCGCTGGGCCTGGCGTTCGGGCGGGTCGGGTGTTTTCTGAACGGCTGCTGCTACGGCGACGTCTGCCGGCACGGCTGGGGCATGGTCTGGCCGGCGGGCTCGATTCCGTGGGAGCGGTTTGGCGAGACGGCCTTGTACCCCAGCCAGATCTACTCGGCGGCGAATGCGCTGGTGCTGGCGGTCGTCTTACATGTCATGTTTCACTGGCGGCGCCGAAACGGGCAGGTCATCCTGATGTTCGCGGTGCTGTACGGCATCAGCCGCTTCCTGCTCGAGATCATCCGGGCCGACGAGGTGCCGGAATACCTGTTGGGGCTTCCGACGCTGCTGAGGGTGCTGGGCATGCACGCCAGGGGGGAGGCGCTTGCCGCCGGCTACGGCCTGACGATCAGCCAGAACATCGCCATCGTCATGGTGATCGGGGGCGGGCTGGCCCTGGTGGCGCTTGCGCGAAGCCGCCGGCCGGACCTCCAGGTCGCCCGCCGCGTCCCCGACGGCGCCGCAACGCGCGGGCCGCCCGGACGCCAGAAACGCGAGAAACGCTATTGAGTCCTGCAAAACAGATGTTCCAGGCATCGGAGGCTCAGCACCGGTCCAACGGCGCAACACGCGCGCTTTTAACCGCGACCCGAAGGGGAGCGCGTTGGCCCTGCACCTCACGACGCCCGCGCCCTGCGCCAATGCCTGGAAGATTACCAATGCGGGCCTTAATAAACCTGCAATCACCGGTTGCCGAACCATCGGCGGAAGGGAAAACGCCCATGAGACGGGGAGCCTACCTGACGGTCATCCGCGCGACGCTGGCCTTGTTGCTCGCGGCCCCGGTCGCCCTCGGCCAGGCCATCACGCTGCAATACAAGGGCGCGCCGGGCGAGCGGCGTGTGTATGAGCGTGTCCTGCGCACCGACATTACCGTCCGCTCCGACAAGGGAACCGTGCGCTCGGTGAACGAGATCCCCGGGCGGCGCGAGGATCTGGTGGCCGAGATAAAGGCCCAGCCGCCTTCCATGCGCGTCGTGACGCTCGATATCCCGGCGGGGGAACGTCTGGTGGGCCTCGAGGAAAACGGCCAGGACCGCCTGGCCGCCGTGCCCGAGGCGCAGCGGCTTCGCCCCCTGCGCCAGGTGCTGTCGGCATACTGGTATGGCCCGAGCGGTCGGCCGACCGAGGAGCAGCCCGTTCCCAAGGCGCCCGCTCAGGCTATCGGCAGGCTTCAGGAAGAGATGCGGTACCTGCCGGAGAAGCCGGTGGCGCCGGGCCAGACCTGGTCGCGCGAGGTGGACCTGAGTGTTGCGAAGGCGGTTATCACGACGCGATTCGTCGAGCAGCGTGCCGAGGGCGGCGTCCCGGCTGCCATCCTCGAATCCACCGCTGCAGTCACTCTTGCGGGCGAGTATGCCGAGCGGATCCGGATCGAGACGGTCACATCGCGGACGGCCTTTGCCACCGACGGGAGCGGACGCGTGTCACACAGCGGGTCAATGACCATCGACGAGAAGGTCGAGAAGGCCCAGCAGCACATCGTCCGGTCGTGGCAGGAGCGGCTCGCCGAGACGAGCAACCTGGCGCCGGACGCCCTCAAGAAGGTCAGGAGCGACCTGGACACCATCGAGAAGGCGATGGCACACGCCGCCAAAGGAGAACTCGACGCCGGCATTGCCCTGCTCGATGCGTTTGTCAGGGCCAACCCCACGAACCCCTGGACGCCGGCCATCAGCGGCCTCCACGGCGACCTGGCGCAACGCCGGTTGCTGACCCAGGCGGTTCCCGCGCCGCGGCTCCGGCTCATGTTGCGCGATCTTCAGGCCGCCAGAGATCGGGCCAGCCGCATGGGACACGACTCGCCCGAACTCATGCAGGTGGACGGGACCCTCCGCCGCGTTGCGGCGGTCAACGTGAAAACGTTGCTGATGGATGCCGCCGACCCCGATCCGATTGTCCGCGATCTGGCGGCGTTCGGCCTGGCGTTTGTGGACGACCCTCAAGCGAGCGATCGGCTTGAGGCCATGGTCAAGGACGCCAGCGGGCAGGTGCGCGGCACGGCCGTGATCGGCATGGCGATCCGGGGCAGAGCCATCGAGCACCCGACGATGATGGCCCTGCTGAAGGACAGCGCCCCCCGCGTGCGCGGTGCGGTGGCCTTTCTGGCAGCACGCACCGTCCCGAAAGACGATGCCAAGGCCGCCGGCGTGGTGGCTGCGATGATCGAGAACCTTGGCACGGACCAGGTGTGGGCGCGCGTCAACACGATCTCAGGCATCGCCGCGCTCGCCCCGACCGGCTCGGTCCCGGCGGTTCGCGCCATCATCGATGCCTGCAAGGCCGAGACGCAAGAGCAACTGCTGCCGGCCTACTTCGCCGCGCTGAAACAGATCACCGGCGTCGAGGGGACGACCCTCCCGCCGTTCGAGGCGTGGCTGGCGAAACAGCCCGCCCCCAAGCCGGAGGCGTCGAAGCCGAAGCCCAAAGGGTAGGGCAGAACGGGTGGGTCAGTCGGGCGGCGTGTCGCCGCGCCCTTTCACGTGCGTGTCGGCGCGGCTGCGGAACTGCCCCTTGAGCGCGGGGACCACCACGCGCAGGCACTCCTCCACACGGTCCACGTAATGGAGGCGGACCGACTCGCGGACTTCGGCGGGAAGTTTCTCCAGGTCGTCGGCGTTTCCGCGGGGGACGAAGACGTCAACGATGCCCTCGCGGTGGGCCGCCAGGACCTTCTCCTTGATGCCCCCGACCGGCAGCACCCGGCCCTGAAGGGTCACCTCGCCGGTCATGGCGATGTCGCGCCGCGCGGGCCTCCCGCTCATGGCCGACGCCAGCGCGCAGACGACCGGCAGCCCGGCACTCGGACCGTCCTTCGGCGTGGCGCCTTCCGGCACGTGGACGTGCAGGTCCACGGTCTGTTTCAGGGGGATGACGCCCGGCCGCGAGCAGCGCGACCGCACCCACGACAGGGCCGTCTTGACGGATTCCTGCATCACGTCGCCGAGTTGGCCGGTCAGCGTCAGGTCGCCGTCGCCGGGCATGCACGAACACTCGATGACCATGCTGCGGCCGCCGAATTCGGTCCATGCCAGGCTGGTGACGGTGCCAACGCTTTCCTTCGGCCCCGGCATCTGTCGCCGGTAGGGAGCGGGGCCGAGATACCGGCGCAGCAGGTCGGGGGTGACCTCTCGCGGCTCGGTGGGCGGGGCGTCGGCGTCGGCCCGTTCGGCGGCGATTTTGCGCAGCACACGGGCCAGCCGCGTCCGCAGGTTCCGGACCCCCGCCTCGCGCGTGTACCGCTCGATCATCATCTGGAAAACGCTGCGAGGCAGGAGGATGTCGGAAGGCGTCAGGCCGTGGGCGTCGAGTTCGCGCGCCATGAGGTGCCGCTCGGCGATCTGGGTTTTCTCCTCCAGCGTGTAGCCGGTCAGTTCGATCATCTCGAGCCGATCCATCAGGACCGGCGGGATGTTGGCCGCCACGTTGGCCGTGCAGATGAACAGCACCTCCGACAGGTCGAACTCCACCTCCAGGTAGTGGTCGCTGAAGGCGTAGTTCTCGTCGGGGTCGAGGACCTCGAGCAGGGCGCTGGCGGGGTCGCCCCGGTTATCCCGGCCCATTTTGTCGGTCTCGTCGAGCAGGAACACGGGGTTGCGGACGCCGGCCTTGCGGATGGACTGGATGATTCGGCCGGGCATGGCGCCGACGTAGGTGCGGCGGTGACCGCGGATCTCCGCTTCATCGCGCACGCCGCCGAGGCTTTTGCGGACGAATCGCCGCCCGAGCGCCCGGGCCACGCTCTTGGCGAGGCTGGTCTTGCCGACCCCCGGCGGTCCGACGAAGCACAGGATCGGCTCGCGCATCCGGTCGCTCAGTTTCTTGACCGCCAAGTACTCCAGGATTCGCTCCTTCGGTTCGGCCAGGCCGAAGTGGTCCTCATCGAGGATTTGCGCGACATGTCGCAGGTTCAGGTCGTCGTCGGTTCGCGCCTGCCACGGCATGTGGATGAGCCAGTCGAGGTACTCGGTGACGACGACGGCCTGGGGCGTAAGGGGCATCATCTGGCTGAGGCGGTGTTGCTCGCGCAGGGCGACCTTGCGGACCGCGTCGGGCATGGCGGTCTCTTCGATGCGCCGGCGAAGTTCCGAGACGTCCTCCGCCCCGGGATGGGTCTGGCCGAGTTCCTCTTCGATGGCCTTGAGTTGCTCCTTCAGGAAGTATTCCTTCTGGCTCTTCGACAGGCGTGCGCGGACCCGTTCGCTGATGCCGCGCTGGATCTCAAGCAGCGCGATCTCGTTCTCGAGGATGTCGGCCAACGTGGCGAGCCGCGCGGTCGGGTCGGCCATTTCCAGGAGTTTCTGCTTGTCGAAGAAGGGGATGGCGGTGTAGGCGGCCACCGTGTCGGCCAGGCGGGCGGCCGTCTCGGCCTGAGTCACAAGGAGGCCCACCCCCTCGGGCAGCGCGGGCTGCAGTTGCATGTACGAGAGGAACCGCCCCTGGACGGTCCGCATCAGGGCCTCGGCTTCCGGCCCCTCGGCGTCCGGTTCGGCGATCTGCCGGATCTCGGCCCACAGGCAGCCGCTCTCGCACGTCAGGCCAAGGACCTGGGCGCGGTCGGCCACCTCGACGATCACCTTGTGCGTGCCGCCCTCGTTCTTGAAGCACTGGTGAACGTACGCCACGGACCCGGTGTCGAAGAGGTCGTCCGGCGCCGGATCGAGGCACTCCGTGTCGCGCTGGGCCAGCAGCAGGATGCGCTGGTCCTTGCCGAGCGCTTCGTGGGCGGCGGTCACCGAGAGTTCGCGGCCGACCAGGAGCGGCATCGCCAGGCCGGGAAACGCGACCAGGCCGCGCAGCGCAAGCACCGGCAACCGGGTGGACGGTGAATCGGATGACTGTGGGTCGTTTGCCATGATGTCAGCCTGCCGGGTGGCCGCACGCGCGGCCACGCTACGGCGAATTCATCTGATGTTTCTTGCGAAACAGCCAGTCCTCGACGGTGCACTGGAGCCTGATGGGCTTCGAGCGCAGCACGCTCGCCTTGTCGAACATGATGACGGCGGCCAGCGTAACCTCCCTCTCGCCGCGCCAGAAGTACTTCGCAAAACTCCCTCCCGTGTCCGGCCCACAGGGCCCCCAGAAGTAGAAGTCGTCGATCGCATACGTGGCGGACCACTCCTGGCCGAGGCCCAGCACAATGCGCCGCGGTTTCGGCCGGCGCGTCGCACGCGGGTCCGTGTAGGTCGGCATCTCGTCGTGCCCCTCGGCATCCTCCAGGTGGAGGAGCAGGCAGGGCAGCGGCAACTCGTCGGAGCCCTCCGTTTCCTCGCCCGGCAGCGGCCGCGGGACCGTGAAGGCGACCAGCGCCTGCGACCGATTCCGGACGCTGACGCGCACCTCGGCCGGGACACCGCCTTCGGGCTGGAGCCCGATGCCTTCAACCCGAAGATCGAGGTCCGCGACACGGGCGTCGCGGTCGGCCTTCAGCGGCTCCTCGCATCCCGCCGCCAGGAGCAACGCGAGCACCGAGATCGCACACAGCGTGCGGCGCATGATACCACCCGTTATTGTCGCCCCGTCCCCACGCTCGGGGTTCGGCCGCCAAGCACGTTCCTAGGCGGACCGACATAAGTCTCTTAAGGTCCCTGCGCGGCGGGTCTCCGTACCCGCCGCGGATGTGTGCTCTGATGCGCGGTGGGTACGGAGACCCACCGCGCAAAACCTATGTCGGTCCGCTTAGTTGACCACGGGGCTCTCGGCGGCGATTTCGGGCGCCGGTTCCTCCTCGGGCATCTCGTCGGGATCGGGTATGCCCGCCTCCGCCGCCTCGTCTGTTTCCCTTGCCGCGCGGGCGCCGGCGGCGCTGAGCGCCGCCTCCGTTTCAACGGGCAGTTTGTCGGGCTCGGACTCCGGCCGGTCCGACTCCTGATCCACGTAGCCATGCTCGTGGAGATCGCTGAACTTGACGCTGACCTTGCGCGACACGCCCGGCTCCTGCATCGTCACGCCGTAGAGCACGTCGGCGATGGCCATCGTCCGCTTGTTGTGCGAAATAATGACGAACTGCGACTGGTCGAGGAACTCTTTGACGAGGTCCGTAAAGCGGTCCACGTTCGATTCGTCGAGCGCGGCATCGACCTCGTCGAGAATGGCGAAGGGACTGGGTCTGGCGCGGAAGATGGCCAACAGCAGGGCGACGGCGGTCATCGTCTTCTCGCCGCCCGACAGGAGACTGATCCGCTGGAGTTGCTTGCCGGGCGGGCGGGCAACCACCTCGATGCCGGCCTCCAGGACGTCCTGCTCGTCCTCCAGGAACACGTCGGCCTTGCCACCGCCGAACAGTTTCCGGAACAGTTCCTGGAAGTGCTCGCGGACGGCGTCGAAGGTGGTCATAAACCTCTGGCGGCTCTCGCGGTTGATACGGTCGATCAGGCCACCGAGCGCCTCGCGTGCGGCGGTGAGGTCGTCGTTTTGCTTTTGCAGAAAGGTGGTCCGGTGCTCGAGGGCCTCCTGCTCGTCGATGGCCTCGAGGTTGACGGCACCGAGCCGTTCGATCTTGGTCTGGAGTTCGTGGATTTCCTCGGCGACGGCGTCCCAATCGACCTGCTCGGCCTGCCACTGGGCATAGCGTTCGGCCAGGTCCATGCCGAAGTCGTCGCGGACTCGGCTGACGAGGTCGTCGCGTTTGGTCTGGAGTTCGCGTCGCTGGAGTTCGCGTTCGTGGATGCGTTGCTGGAGTTCGTCGATCTCGCCCTCGATGGTCCGGGCGTCGCGCGAGAGGGCCGAGATGGCCTCTCGCCGTTCGGCCCGGTCGCTCGCCAGCCGGCGGCCCTCGGCCTCGGCCGTCTCCTTGTCCATGAAGAGGGTCGCGAGTTCCGACTGGAGCCGGAGCATCGTCTGCTGGGACTGGCGGACCCGCTGCTGGCACTGGGCGAGTTCGGTGCGGCCCTCCTCGATGCCGCTGCGCGTGGCGTCGAGGTCGCGGCGGGCGGCGGCCAGGGCGTCGACGAGCGCCGCGTGCTTCTCGCGCAACTGGGCCAGCATCACGTGGGCGCCGGTCCGGTCCTGCTCGCAGGCGTCGCGCCGGCCGGCGAGCCCGTCCTGCTCGGCAACCAGCCCGGCCACGGTCGCCTGCTGCGCGGCCTCGCGTTGCTCGATGTCGGCGATCTCGCGTGCGGTGGCGTCGCGTGCGGCGATCGCCTCGCGGTGCTGGCGGGCCAGGTCCTCGAGTTCGTTTTCGAGGACGGGTCGTTCGGTCTGGAGTTGGCGGCGCGTCTCGGCGAGTCGCCGGAGGCGTCCCTCGACCTCGACCTTCCGCATCGACGCCTCGTAGATTTCCTGGCGGAGTTCCTGCTGGGCGTCGTCGAGCGCCGCCAGGGCTTCAACGGCCCGGCAGCGCTGGCCGTCGAGCCGTTCGATGCGTGCGTTCAGGTCCTCCTGCCGGCGCCGGATCGCGAGGAGTTCCGACCGACGGGAAATCAGACTCGTCTCCGGTCCGGGCGGTCCGACCGCGACGGACCCGTCGGCCTCCAGCACGCTGCCCGAGAGGCTGACGAAGCGATAGCCCCGGAGCGGCCCGCGTGCCAGTTCCGCCGCGCCGTCGAGCGTCCGCACAACGACCGTCCGAGCCAGCAGATGCTCGATGGCCGGCCGGACCGATTCGGCCGCACGCACGTAGTCCATCGCCCACCCCACCGCCTCCGGGCAGGCCGAGAGGTCGTGGCCGTCAGAGACGGGTTGGATGGCATCGAGGGCGAGGAAGCGAACCTGGCCGGAGAGTTGCCCCTCGATGCGGCGGGCCAGGTCCAGGACGTCGGCCTGGCGGTCGGCAACCAGGAGTTTCTCGGCCGGGCCGAGGGCCGATTCGATGACGACGGCATGGGTTACGTCCACCTCGATCAGATCGGCCACCATGCCGCGCCATCGCTCAGAGGCACCGCCCGTCCGGATCGCGTCGGCAACCTTTCGGACGGCGGCGGGGATGCCTTCGCCTCGGCGTTCGAGGTCGTCGAGCAGTTCGCGGCGGCTGTCGAGCGCGGAGGCTTGCTCCTTGGCGCGGGCGAACTGCTCTCCCACCTGTTCGGCCTGGCGCTGCCTGGCCTCGGCCTCGCGGCGTTTGGTTTCGAGGCGGCCGCGCCGGTCGGCGACCGCCCGCTTCAGGGTTTCGCCCTCGCGGCGGAGGGCCTCTTGCTGGCGCGCGATCTGCTCGAGCGAGGTCGCGATCTCGTCGCGCCGGGCGTGGAGTTTGCCGGCCTGCCCGCCGAGCGTCTCAAGCGATGCGTCGAGGCCCGCCTGGCGGCTGGCGCGCCGCGTGCGTTCCTGGGCCAGGTCGAGCATGGCCATCTTGGCGTGTTCGATGCGGCCGGTCAGGTTTCGGACCTGGTCCGTCAGGTCGCGCAGGCGCTGTTCGATGGACGCGACGGTGACCTCCTGGTCGCGTGCCGCCATGGCGACGTCGGCCATCTCGGTCCGGCGTGCTTCGACGGCGGCGTCGGCCTCTCGCAGGTGGGCCGAGAGGTTGCCGATCTTTCGCCGGTCTCGCCCGACGATCTGGCGGAGTTCGTCCACGCGTGTGCGGTGGAACCCGATCTCGTTCTCGTGCGTGGCCAGACCGGATCGGATCTCGCTCAGGCGCGAGTCCACGTCGCGAACACGGCCGTCCAGGTCCATCAGTTCCGCTTCAAGGGCCGACCGCTGCTGGTCGAACTGTGCCAGATGAGCGGACCGCGCCGCGCGTTCGTTCTGGAGGGCGTTGATGTCGGTCTGCTGTGCGGCCAGGGCGGCGCTGTGCTCGTGGTACTGGTTCAGGGCGTACGAGACGCGGAGTTCCTTGAGCCGTGCGGTGTACTGCTTGTAGTTGCGTGCTTTTCCGGCCTGGTACTTGACGCTTCGCAGCCGCCGCTCGACCTCGTCGAGGATATCGCCGAGGCGCAGGAGGTTCTGCTCGGTGCGAGCGAGTTTGCGTTCGGCCTCCTTGCGTTTGGCCTTGTACTTGGAGATGCCGGCGGCCTCCTCGAAGATGAGACGGCGTTCGTGCGGGTTGGACTGAAGCAGCACGTCCACCTTGCCCTGCTCGATGAGGCTGTAGGCATCGAGGCCGATACCGGTGTCCATGAACAACTCGCGGACGTCGCGCAGGCGGCAGGGCTTGCGGTTCAGCAGGTACTCCGACTCGCCGCTGCGGTACAGGCGTCGGCTGACTTCGACCTCCGCCACGTCGATGGGCAGCGTCCCGCTCGAGTTGTCGAAGGTGAGCGTGGCCTCTGCAAAGCCGAGGCTTCGCCGGCTCTCGGACCCGGCGAAGATGATGTCGGCCATCTCGCGGCCGCGCAGGCTCTTGGGGCTCTGCTCGCCGAGGACCCACTTGACGGCATCGACGACGTTCGACTTGCCGCATCCGTTCGGCCCCACGATGACCGTGATGCCGGAGTCGAACTCGAACCGGGTCCGGTCCGCAAAGGACTTGAATCCAAAGACTTCGAGTCGCTTCAGTTCCACGCTGTCGGTGCTCCCCTGTGCCGTGCCGAGCCGTCGCAGCGCCGTGGCCGGTCGCGTCGGCGCGCCGCCGACCGCTCAACGCCACGCTGCGTCACGGCTCTTCCCCTGTGGTGCTGATCGGGCGCGCCGTCGGCCGGTCGCCCGCAATCCGGTACTCGAGCGGCTGGAGCACGATCCGCCCGCTCAAGGCCCCCTTGCGCGACATCTCGTGCAAGAGCCCCACGACGTCGCTGTACCCGAGGTCAAGGCCCTGCACCTTGGGCTGCGTGTCGGTGACGCCGAACGGCGAGGCCACCTTCTCGATAAGGTCCCTGACGTCGAGGGCCGCCTCGACGCGTACGTCCGTGGCGCGGCGGCGCGAGATGAGTTTGAGCGTGTCCTCATTTTCGAGCGCCGTGGCGGTGACGCGGCGGGTCTCGGCCAGGATGGGCGGCCGGATCGTCACGTCGCCGAAGAGGGCGATCTGCGGCTTCAGGGTCCGTGCCACGTAGATGAACGGCTCGGCCCGCGTCGCAACGATGCTCAGGGTGAACTTGTCGGCGAACCGGCGGGCGACGAACGTGGGCGGCGACAGTCGCTCCATCTGCTGCCAAGCCGCCACGCGCACCCGCGCGCTGGCGGCATTCAGCGTGCGGCCGAGGACGCCAAGTCCGATGCCGCTGCGAAGTTCGCCCAGGGCCGCCACCGCCTGTTCCTGGTGCGGCGAGGTATCGTCCGTGGCAATGCGCTCCAGGATGTGAACCGCCCTGGCGTCCTGGAGGCGGGCGAGCGTTCGACCCACGTAGAACCGGACGGCGCCGCTCGAATGCGCGCCGAGGCCGTACAGATGCGGCGCCACCGTCGGTCCGAAGGCTTCCAGGCACAGCGCCACGCGGTCCATGTCCTCGCCGGCCTCGAGCGTCTCCAGGAGCAGGGCAACCCGATTGTCCCGCGCGGCCGGGGTCTCGCGCATGTAGATAGCACCGACGAGGTCCAGGAAGTGGGTCTTGTCTTCTCGGAATCGTCTCGGCACGGCCAGGTCGATTCGGCCGGGGTCCTCGGTGCCCGAGGCGGCGCCGGGGAATCGGGCGTTCACGAGGCGGACGATCTGGTCGGCGGTCCGGACCGACGGCGTCAGGAGTGCAAGCCGAAAGTGGCGTGCCTTGAGCGCTTTGCCGCCGGCCAGCACGCGGCCGAGGCGCGGGTCGCCGGCGTCCTGCGGTCTGCCTGCCGAGCCGAACGGTGAGACGAAGATGCTGCCGCGACCGAGCGCCAGCGGTTCGCTTCGCGATTCCACCCCGCGTGCCAGTCTGACGCGCGTCAGGTCGCATTCCAGGAGGAACCCCCCTTCGAGGCTGGTCGTGTCGGTCCTCGGGATGGCCTGGACCGCGAGGCCGAACCGTTCTCCCTTGGCGATACCCGGCGTCAGCCAGCCGCTGACCGTCACGACGGCGGTGTCGGGGTCGGCGAGGATCTCTTCGGCGTGGCCCACCTTGTTGCGGCGCATCATGGCGAGGATCTGTTGGCGTACGCCGGGGGGCACGACCTTGGTGCCCGTGCCGTCGAGACCGGTCACAAAACCGAAGCCCTGCACGGCCACGGGTTCGCGGCCGGCGAACCGGGCCACCGCGCCGACGGTGTCCTTGAGGTAGCCGGGCTCTTCGATGTCGCGCGGGGTGCGCGGTTCCCTGGGTTCGCGTTCGTGCAGGCAGGACGGCGAGGCTGCAGCCAGGGCGACAACCGCCAGGCAGAGCGTGGCGGAGGCACGGACGCCAAGCGTCCGCCTGACCATTTGTAGCGTCCGGCTGGCGCGCATACAGACCCCGCTCTCAGTGTACGATGTATCGACGGCGCAGGTTATCGGACTTTAGCCAAAGCGGCACGGAAGGGCGGTTTTTCAAGGCGTATGCCCTGCTGCGGGCCGGTCGCAGCGTCCCCGCCCCCCGATGGTCCGACGGAGGTGTACTCTAGGAAGTGGCATGGCGTGTGTCAAGCGCGTGCTGGAGCCCCAAAATCTGGTGGGTGAGCGCGAGACGTGCACCGTCACCCCGCGCGGGCCGTCTGCTCGGCCGGCTGGCCGCGGATTTTTTCGTTTGCCTTCTGACGTCTTATGGGCGATATTATAGGTAATGCGGGATTCCGCAGGTGGACAGCCCGTAAGGGCTGGCGTGAAAACGACCCCAACGTTACGACGTCTGGGGTCTTTTCATTTAGCGGCTACGGGGGAGCCACACCTTGCCGTAGCCAGCGACTTGACCGGTGCCCTCGTTGACGTTGTACTTACCCGTCACCACTTCCATCACCCGCTGACCGAATTGGCCCGAAGCGGTCTCTATCAGACGGCGTTCGGCCAGCCAAGCCTGCTTAACGGGATAGGCCAGTATGTCTGCGAGTTGGAGACCGGCGATATTGGCCATCTTGGGCTTGACCTTGATATCCCTGCTTGTGAGCACCTGCTGATGGAAATCTGCGCTGAACATGCTGTACCTGCCCTCTTCGTAGACTTCGCGGTAGGCCTGCTTCAACTCTCGATCGGCCTGCCCTCCGCGCGATTCGGCCATCACATCACCCAAGCACGCCTTGTAGCGCAGCCAGCCGCTGTAGCGATCCAGCATGGCCGCCAAGCAGAAATGGTAAGGGTGGTACGGTTGCTGGTAAGTCCGCAGGTGCTGCCGTTTGTCGATTATTACGATAATCATCTTGAAACGTGCCCGAGCGATCACGCCTAGCAGGCCATCATCAAAGCGACGCCGCACCTCGGGATCGCAGAGAAGGCCGAAGGCCCCTTTGCGGTTGATGATTTCGCTACGGTGAAGCACGATAGGACGGTCAGGCCGAGGACCGAAGATCTCACGCTTGAATGCCTCAAGACGATCGGCGAAGTGAACATAGTCGTCGGCCTGCCGAAACCAGACACCCATCAGCGCCAAGTAGCGGTGGCTGACTTGGTCAAGAAGGTTGTAAGTGTGGTCGCCGGACTCGTCGATGTAGAGGCGGTATCGGTTGGGGATGGCAGCCACAGGGGTTATCCTATTCCCTCAGCGGGCTGTAACCGTCTGCTCGGCCGGCTGGCCGCGGATGTGACAGCGGGCGACGTGGCACCGGGCGATTTCGGCCAGGGCCTCCATCTCGGCCGGGCCGTAGGGTGCCACGTTGCGAAGGTCCGGATCCTGGGCGTACGCCGGCTCGAACCGCTGGAGGTTCCAGCAGGCCGCGCCGGCGATCGAAGCGCCCATGGCGCGGATCTCGTCTTTGCCGATGAAGGCCGGGCAGAGCGTGGTGCGGAACTCGTACTCCACCCGGCCTTCCATCAGCAGGTCCAGCGAGCGCTCGACGAGCGCCAGGTCCATACCGGGTGCGCCGCAGATCCGGCGGTACCGTTCGTCGAGCGGGGCTTTCAGGTCCATCGCGACGGCGTCGAGGAGGCCGGCGTCGAGGAGCGCGGCAAGGCGGTCAGGGAACGTCCCGTTGGTGTCGAGTTTGACGGCAAGGCCGGCGCTGCGCAGCCGCTTGCATAACTCAGGAAGCGTCGGCCAGAGGGTCGGCTCCCCGCCGCAGATCACCATGCCGTCGAGCCATCCCCGGCGCGATGCCACGTGTGCGAGGACGTCCTCGAGCGGAATCGTCTCCTCGGAATCGGCAAGCAGCGGCCCGGCATGGCAGAAGCGGCACCGCAGGTTGCACCGCGGCAGGAAGATGATGGCGGCCAGGCGGCCGGGCCAGTCCAGGAGCGTTGTCGGATGGTATCCGGCGATGGGCGGCAACGGTTCGGACGCGTCGGGCTTCATTGCACCGGGGGCCTTGAAGCGGAACCGAGAAACGCCTTGACCTCGACCGAGGGGGGCAACGTGCCTTCCCACCGGGCCATCGTTTCGCCGGCGTTGCTGCGGAGGATGGTGGTCGGAACGTCCGTCACGTCGTTGAAGGCCCCCTCGGCCATCCCCTCGACGGACTCCACGTCGTGGTAGGCGACCAGGACCTCGTCCTCGACTTCAGCCTTTCCGATCAGCAGCGCCAGTTTGTCTTTGGTGCTCTCACACTTGGGACAGCCGTTTTTGCCGTAGACTTCGAACCTCATGGTACCTCCTGCGCATGCCGGCGTCACGTCGGTTGGCGATGAACCGCATCGGCGTCAGACGTTGACCTTGTCGTTCGGCTGGTAAGCCGACTTGATGAAGACCGCCTTCAAGGGCGTGTCCGTGTCGTTGATGATGTTGTGCACCTCTTCGGGCTCGATGCGAAACGCCGCGCCGATCTCGATGGGGTGCTCGGCATCGTCGATGATGATCCGTCCGCCCTCTCCTTCGACGAAGTAGAACGTTTCCTCGACCTCGCTGTGTTTGTGGCGTCCGAGTTCCTCGCCCGGGCCGAACAGGATGACGCCCCAGTCGATCCTCGGCCCCCGGAACAGGTACTTGACGCCGCTCGTTCCGCCCCGATACGCCTGATCCTGCTCCCGCACCGTCTCCACGCCGCCTCCCCTTCCGTCCGGCCCCAGGGCCTGCACACCCGCCCGTTCCACCTGACCCCAAGAAGCGACGGGGAGCCGGGGCGGCGAATGGCGGCCTTGCGGCTCCCGGCTCCTCCGTCAACAAGGGGTCTAAACCAACGTCCCGTCCGCCGAGGCGCGCCCCCCTCCCCGGCGCGCCTCACCCTGCGGCCGTGCCGATCTCGGTTGACCGCATGGGCGGGACGACTTCCATAACCGAGTAGTTCCCGCGGCGCCGGTCCTTCAGTTCGCCCAGTTTCGACTTGTTCCAGTTCGACACGCGGCTGAAGTACCCGACGATACGGGTCATGCCGTACACGTCCTGAGACTCGCACCAGCGGCAACGCTCCTGGAGGCCCGGCGTCGTCCGATGGCACTCGTTGCAGATGGTGAACTCGGGGCTGATGGTCAGTTGCGCCGCGGGCGTCTTCTCGTAGGTCCGCCTCACGAGCGTCAGGATACTCTCGGCGGGCGGCAGTTCCTCGCCGACGAAGGCGTGGATGATGGCGCCCGACTCGATCATGCTGTGGAACTTGGCCTGCGTCTGGATCCGCGTGAGCAGGTCCACCGGCGCGTCGGCCCGCAGGTGGATGGAGTTCGTGTAGTAGTACTCGTCGGCCTCGACGTCACCCCTGAAGATGTCGCGTGCCTGCGGCCAGTCGGCCATGTCCACTTTGGCGAGGCGGCGGGCGGCGCTTTCGGCCGGCGACTCTTCCAGACTCACCTTCAGGCCGTATTGCTCGCCGTACTGCTTGGCCTGCCGGTGCATGTGCGCCACGACCAGCAGGCCCTGTTTCAGCGCCCGGTCGCTCTCGTGGAGTTCCTCGCCCATCATATGCAGGACGCACTCGTTCAGCCCGACCAGGCCGATGATGTAGGTCGAGGCGTCGAGGTCCACGTACGGCCGGCCGTCCTTGGCCGTCTTGCCGATCTGCCAGAGCGGCATGTGGGGCCCGCTCATCATCTCCTTGATGAACTCGCGTTTCTCCTGGTGGGCCTGCATCGCGATGTCCATCGCCTCGAAGATGTTCCGGTACAGGGCGTCCCAGTTGCCCGGCCCGGCGCGGTAGGCGGCCTGCGGCAGGTTGATCGTCACGTTCTGGAAGCCGCAGAACCGCATGCTCTCGGGGTGCTTGATCATGTGATCGTCTTCGATGGCCGTCCGCAGACGGCAGCAGGCGCTGAGGGTCACCTCGTCGCGGTCGAACACGAAGTACGGCACGCCGTTCTCGGACGCGATCTGGCAGCCGTACTTCAGCAGCTCAAGCTGCTTCGGCTCGCGGAACGTCTCGGCGTTGATATGGAAGTCGCATTTCGGAAAGGCAAACAGGTGGCCGTGCTGGTCTCCTTCGCGCCAGACATTGAGCATGGCGCGGCAGAAGCGCTGGGCGGCCTGCTCGTAATCGCCGTACGTGCGGCCCGTGTACTTGCCGCCCGGGCCGATCGCGCCGACATCTTTCAGGTAGCCCGGCACACCCGTGTGGACGTTGAAGTCGAGGAACAGCGTCTGGCCGCCACGGCTGAACGCAGACTGCGAGCACGAGAAGATCAGGTGCTGCGCCTCCTGCCGCATCTGGCCATCGCTCATGTCCTCCACGTACGGGGCGTACATGATGTTGACGTGCGCCACGCCCAGCGCCCCCGCGTAGTACGCCTGCATCGACGCCAGGAACGTGTTGAGGTGGCCCGTCAGCGTCCGCGCATGGCGGGCCGGCGCGCTCTTGGTGTCGAGGTTCTCGAGGTCCAGGCCGTACTTCTTCAGGTACTCGAGGCTGTGGCTGGAGCAGTACACGCGCGTGGGGTACCCGAGGTCGTGCAGGTGAACGCGGCCGGTGAGGTGGGCCTCGGCCACCTTGCGCGAGAAGATCTCGCCAAGGGCAAACTGCTTCAGGACCGACTCGGCGATCGTCAGGTTGATGGCTTCCGGGTTGTTCTGCGAGATGTTCGAGTTTTCCCGGCTCTTCGAGTAGATGAGGTTCACCAGGTCGAACCGCGGCATGCCGAGGACTTTCTGCCGTTCGAGACGCCCGGTGAGCCGCCGCTCGAACAGTTCGTTGTCCACGAGTTCGCGGATCAGGCTGGTCGAGATGCGTTCCAGGCCCGAGACCAGCACCTTCCCCTCGACGGCGGTCGCCACCTTGCGGGCGGTGGACGGGTCGAGGCACGCCTCCTTTTCGAGGGCCTCGACGATGCGGCTCTTGTCCCACGGCAGGAGGGCGTCCTTGGCGCCGGTGTCAACCAGGAGGGCGGCGTCCGTGCTGCTGCGCTTCGCCCGGCGCATCGCCTTGCGGACTTTGGTCGCCCGCCGCGCCTGGGCACGTTTGTCGCGATAGAGGATGTAGGCCTTGGCCGTCTTGGCATGGCCGGTCTCGATCAGGACCTTCTCGACCATGTCCTGGATGTCTTCGATGCCCGGGATATCCCTCTCGTAATGGCGGTTCAGGTAGTCGGCGACCGCCGATGCCAACTCGTCGGCCACGAATCGGTCTTCGCCTCCGACGGCCTCGGCTGCCTTGAAGATCGCGTCGGCAATCTTCGCCTCGTCGAACGGCATGACTTTCCCGTCGCGTTTGCGGATCTGCGAAATACGCCGCTGCATACTCACCCTCTCCCTGCCCGTGCATGCCCCTGCTTCGGTCTCCCCCGGCGGTCCCGTACCCCCGGCTCGTTCCTCGGTTACCGGGGGGGACGACCCATCCGGGGGCCGTCCCCCCACGCCCTCGCGGCGTGCTCTCTCGGACCGACCGTCAGTCGCCGCCGGTCGGCCCGGATTCCTCCAGACGCTCTTTTCTGCTCTTCTCCCGGGCCGTGTCGTCTCGCTGCGACAGCATCGGCTCCACTTCCTGAACGAACTCTGAAACATCCTTGAAATCGCGGTACACACTGGCAAAGCGAACGTACGCCACCTGGTCTTCCCGGCGGAGTTTTTCCATGACGAGGTCCCCGATGGCGCGGCTG
>DATKXP010000539.1:0-4508 GCA_035529015.1 Phycisphaerae bacterium
CGCCCGTCACCACGGGCCGACTTCGTCGTAGTCGGCGGTGGCGGCGACGGCGATGTAGACGTCGCGGGCGCCGGCGCGGCGGAGGACGCGCGTGCATTCGCCGATCGTCGTGCCGCTGGTCATCACGTCGTCCACGAGCAGCACGCCCTTGCCCTTGAGGGCGTCCTTGGAGCCGCGCGCGGCAAAGGCGTCGCGGACGTTCTTCCGCCGCTGGGCCGCCGGCAGGTCCGTCTGATGTGGCGTTGAACGCGTGCGCCGAAGCAGCCGCGTCGATACGCCTCTCGCCTTCGGCGCCGCGCCGGCCACTTCGCGCGCCAGCAGCGTCGCCTGGTTGAACCCGCGCCCGATCCGCCGCGACCAGGACAGCGGCACAGGCACGACCAGGTCCACCAGGTCGGCCCACGGGGCAAGGGCCAGCCGCTCACGGAGCAGCCGCCCGAGGGCCCCCGCAATCGCCGGTCGCCGCTTGTACTTGCACCGCAGGATGAGCGTCTTGAGCGGTCCCTCGTACGGCCCCACGCGGACGGCGGCGCTGAACCGGACGGGATACTTGCGGCAGAAGAGGCACCCGTCGGGCCCGACCGTATATGGCCCGGCCCGCCGGCCGCACAGCGGACAGTACGGCGCGGCGATGAGGTCGGCCATCTCCCGGCCGCACACCTCGCACAGCGGCCATCGCCGGTCCGCAGGCGCCGGTGCCCCGCACGCTGCGCAGTGCACCGGCAGCACGAGTTGCCCGACCGAGGTCACCAGCCGCGAGAGCATGGGGTGATTATAGATAGCGCCCCCGCCGCGCCGCAAGACGTACCGCAGACGACGCTGCGGATGGCACGCCCGCCGAGAAGCCGTCGGGCGCGCCGGTTCGGCCGGCCGTGCGGCACGAACAGGCCGGCGCCATGCGACAGCCTATTCGCCCATACAGACCAGCGTACCGTTCTTCAGGCTGACGAAGGTTCTTCCGTTTGCCGCCGCCATGCCGTTCCAGACGGGGAGGGCTTCCAGATGGTATTCGGCCCGCTTCTTTCCACCCTCTTTCGCCAGGACCCACAAGGCGCCGCCCTTGCGTCCTTCGATGTTGGCCCAGGGGTCGGCGGAGCCGGCTTCGTTGACGAAGCCCGCCACCAGGAACGCGTTGTCGGCCACCACCATGGTCAACGGCGCAATGGGAAACGTGTCGGTCTGCCAGGCACCCGTCTTGCCGGTTTTCTTGAGCCTCATGCCGTCGGTTTCGATCTCGGGAGGGTGCCCGATCCCGGTGTCTTTACCCGCGAGTTTGTCCTTATCCGGAATCATCGTGGTATCCCCGCCCCGCGGAACGTACACCTTGTGCTGACCGCTGCCGGGCGTCTTGTACATGTTCACTGAATAGACGTTGTGCTCTTCGAACGCGATCATGTTCCCGCCGGTTCTTCCGTATCGCCAGGCAAGCCGATGGAACCAGAAGTCGTCGAAGAACGAACTCTGGGGGTTCAGGCAATCAGCATCGGGGAAGACGTAATCGTCTTTGGCGACCTTCAGGGGAACGCCGAAGTCGAGTTTGCGGTACAAGGAGTAGACGCCGTTCCCGTCGGTCACGAGGATGTCCGACGTGGCTCCCATGGCGTCCTCGGGCATGGTCTTCGGCTTGTTGTCGGCGAAGCGATTGTGTTTCTGGACCTCGTGAATGGCGTTCCGGCCCAGCACCCGCCCGGTGGCGACATCGAGGGCGTACAAATACAGCCCTCCGTCGACAAACGCGGACCGGCCGGCCACCACGTACGCCACGCCGCCGCTGGCCAGGACGCTTCCGTGCACGGGCCACGCCGATGCCACCCGGTCGCGGTCCATGATGTAACGCGGGTAGGGCGCCGCGCGGAACCGCCAAACCAATTCGCCGTCGGCGGCTCGCAGGCAATACACCCAGCCGTCGGCGGACCCGAAGAGGACCATCCCGCCGCAGACCGTCGGCGGAGAGTCCACCCGGCCCGACGCCGGATACGTCCAGAGCTTGCGGCCGCTCTTCTCGTCGAAGGCCAGAACGGTGTGCTCGTCGATGGCGCTGACGTAGACGCGTCCTCCGGCAACGACCGGGGGCGTCGGCGTGGAGCCGACCTTCGCTGTCCAGAGCGTCTTGGCGGCATCGGGAACCGACGTCTTCACGGAACCGCTGCGCATGGCGTCGTGTCGGAACGTCGGCCAGCAACTCGCGGGCGAAAAACGCTCGTCCGGCACGGCCCCGAACGCCTTGCCTCTGCAAAGCGGATTGTCGGCGGGGCCGCCGTCTTTGAAGAACGCTTCGGCCGTTTGCTCGGACGCCAGCGCGTAGAAACCGAACAGCTTGCCCGTCATGTGACACGTGCACGGGTCCGGCAGCTTGTAGAGCAGGCCGTTGGCCAGCATGTGCCCGTACCGGCATTCCCCTCTGGCCCAGTGGTTCAGAGAGATCTCTCCGGTTTCGTAGTCGGTGAATTCGGCGCCCCGCCGGCCCGTAATCATGTACTTGACAGTCGACCGGTTGGGGTAGCAGCGATGATGGTGTCCGGCACGGTCTATCACGTCTTTGATGGAGCGTTTCGCCACCTCCTCGCCGGTTGCCAGGTCCAGGGCCGTGATCTCCATCTTGACGCTGTCGCCTATCCAGACGCGATCACCTATGCCGAAGACCTCCGGAGTCTCGATGTGGCCGATGGTGGAGAACCGTGCCCGTTGCCACGTTGGTTTGCCGGTTTCGGCGTCGATGGCGGTCAGGGCCCCCTTGTCTCCGATGAGCAGCAAGCCGTTGTGGTAGAGCATCGAGGTCTTTCCGCTCACCTTCAGGGCGGTTCGGAAACGCTCCTTGCCGGTCTCCGGGTCGAGTCCGACCACCGCCCCGCCGTCGGCGACAAGGAACACGCCCTTTTCGGAGGCCACAAGCAGGAGCTGCTTCATGGACTGCAACCGGTCGCCCCTGTCGGACACGCCTGTATACGGTCTGGCCTTCCACAAGACTCGGCCAGAGATCGGTTCGATCGCCCAGACCGTCTTCTCGGACGTATTCGTCTGGGTCGCCCGGGTGGAGAAGCCGATGCCGGGTGCCGGTTTCTGCTCGCGGTCGTTCACCGACACGTACAGGACGCCGCGGGTATAGACAATTTCGTCGGCATACTTGGTGCCCTTGTATTGGGCCAGGGTCTGGCCGGTGGCCGGGTCCAGCGCGCTGACGGGCGCGTTGTAGCCGAGCGTCACGAACACCCGGTCTTCGCTCGCCACCAGCCGCTTGTTGACGTGATACGGATGGTTGGAACGTGCCCCGTGGCCCCCGGTCCACCAACTCCACGCCGTATCGCCCCACGGCCCCATGTCGCGCTTCCACAGGGTCTTTCCGTTGAAGGCGTCGCGGGCAACGAGACGCCACTGGTCGGGCAGCCCCGCGAAACCGATCGGCGATTCGTCCTGAATGTAGAAGATCCGCCCGGCGGCTCCGACCAGGGCGGTCGTGCCGGGCGTCAGCGCGTGGCTACGCTGGAAGATCGGACCGGTTACCCATCGGACGTGTCGCGGCGGCCCGACCACCGTGTCCTGCGACACCATGTTGCCCTCGGCCTTGTTGCGGAAATGCGTCCATTCATCCATCGTTTCGGGGAAGGGTTTGTGGACGCATTTGCCGCCGCGAAACGCCTTCCCGTAAGGCGCCAGCACCCGCATGGCCTCGGCCTCGGCCACGTTGCTTCCCACGACGAGCAGGTTCACCAAGTCCTCGGCGTACGGCAGGCGACCGCTCGACGAGGCCGACTCGCGGGCCGAAACGCGCCCCGACAAGCCCTGATCGGCGATCGTTTTGCGCATGGCCGCCACCGTATCGGCGTCGTCGTGCAGAACCTCGACGATGAAGCAGCTATTCCGGGCAATGGCCACCGCCAGGGCGGCGTCGGCCGTATCGGCCAAGACGCACAAGCCGTCGGAACGGCCGGCCGCCTTGAGCAGCTCGTCGGCCCGGGTCCTTGCGTCCTGGGCAACCGCTACGCCGCCAATGCAAAGCAGCGCCAAACCGATGCGTATCGCGTTCATGGGGTACACATTCCCTTCACGGTATTCGCGAGTGCGGCCCCCGATGCGGCAAGGCGTGCCTCGCTCGGCGCGTACACTCCCCGCCACATTGGTGGAAACCGGCCGGCCGGCCCGCCGGTTCCGGCCCATTCTACCGCGCGGGAAGTGGGGCTGCCATGTTAGTGGTCCCCTCGCCGTGATTTGATCCAGGTTTTGTGAGAGAATCCAGCCGGCCAGGTGACCCGAAAGGATTCTCGATGAAGCAGCGACACCGTGCCGAGCAGGTCGTGGGGAAGCCGCGTCAGGCGGATGTGGTGTGGGGGGAGGGACTGAAGGTGCCGGAGGTCTGCAAGCAGTTGGGCATCCGTGAGCAGGCCTGCTGCCGTTGTCGATGACAGGCGGCTGCAATAGAGGCGCCGACCCGGACGTTATAACGGGGGCAGGACCTCGGAACGGAGGCCCTGGTTCACAAACCTGACGTCCAGGACTCCTGTTTGTGATCT
>DATKXP010000540.1:0-17204 GCA_035529015.1 Phycisphaerae bacterium
CGCTGAAAGGGGAGCAGGCGGAGTTGACGCCAGCGCCAGAAGTTGTGGACACCGGCGGGGCGGCAACCGGCGCCGAGGCCCTCGCCGGGGCACCTGCCGTAGGTGGGGAACTGCCGCCTGGGGCCACCGCCGAAGATATCAAAGCGCATTTCGCGACACTCGTGTCGCGAAAGGACGCAGACCCTACCCCGTCGGTCGCACGCCTTGATTCGCCGGAGGAGATCCGCAGCTACATCCGCAACAAGCTGCAAATGGGCGGTTCGGACGATTCCGTTTCCGCCGACCTGGCCGCTGCGCTGAGGGGAGCCGATGCGGCACTCGTGGCCCGTGCGGGCGAGGTGCTTGCGAGTGAGCTGTTGGCACGACGCGACGCGGACGTAGTCGGTATCGAACCCATGACGCCCGAGACGTTCGCCAAGTTCGCAGCCGCACACGAAACAGGCACGGTCGTACCGATGGCCGAGGCGCTCACCGACCCGACCGGCGTTGCGCTGGTGTCCGGGTTAGCCGACGCGGCCGCCGGTTACCAGAGGCGCCTCGCGAAGATCGTCGCAGTCGAGCCCGAGGATCTTGCCGAGCCAACCAGCGTGGATCGCGAAGCACCCGACGTGGAACGGGAAGTCGCGACGCATGGGTTTACGCAGGACGTGGTCGAAAAGATAGTCGGCAGCATGCAGGAGTACTCCGCGCTGGTCAACGCCCTGGACCATCTCCTCGGCGGCGTGCGCGGCGGCACGCGACAGACTCCGATCAACACGGGTCCGCTGCACGCGTACCAGCTCACGCATGGCGAGGCCGGCGCGCGTATCGGGGCCATGCTCAAAGATCGAACCGGCGCCGGCTTCTTGAATTGGCTTCAGAATCCCGTTCAGGGCGAGTCCCTGCGCGAGATGGCTTTGCGCTTGCTCATCCGCGAGGCGTCGACCGTCGCGAAGCGGCGCGGCGACCCCGGCATTTCACGCGGCTACGTCAGCACGTTCTATGAGCGGCTGCGAACATCGCGCGCACACCGCGCAGGTGAAGGGATATCGCGCCGGGGTGTCTTCGGTTTCGAAGCACGTAACGCGATCGCATTCCGCGCTCCGTACGCCGAGCGTGCGGAGATCCGCGTCAAGTCGTTGGCCGGGTCCGATGAAGTGGCAGCCGGGGCAGAGCGCGCCCCCGAGATGCGCCGCATCAAGGCGGCGTTCGACGCGGCCATGCAGGTTCAGGTCTCTGACGGGCGGGGCGGCCAACGGCCCGTGTTCCCGGAGCATCACCCCGACAGTCGCGGGCGCCGACGCGGCGTCGATTTGAACACCGTGAAGGCCGCGCTCGCGCAGCATCCGGAATTCGTGGACGCGATCTCCGAAGTGCTCGGAGCTTTCACCGGCTCCGGCGCGCAACTGTTTCGCGCGGCGGCGGCGTCTGAAGCCGGCCGGTCCGCGATGGCGCTCATGATCGAGAGCCCGATCTCGTACAATTTCGACCAGCAGTTCCGCGAAGTCGGGTTCTTCGGCGCCCCGTATGCCGCCCGGCTGGCAAAGCTGCAGACGGCGATGGGTCTGGCGTGGCTGGAAACGGCCCCGGGAAAGACGGCGCCGTTGCTCGATCGCATCATCAGCGCGGCGGCCCCCGGCGACGCCCTCGGGTACTTGTTCGAGGATTCAGGACACAAGACCTTGGTTGGCTGGTCCCCGGAATCCCACATCACGCGCAGCATCGACGATTACCTCAGCGATCCGGAGATCTTCCCGAACCCCGTGGCCTTCGAGGACGGCGGCGTCGTGTACATGCCTACGGTGCGGATCGACGCGGACACCCAGGCGGATGTCTATCAGCTGTTGCGAAACACTGCGGACCGGGAGTGGCTGCTGTCCGGCATGTGGGCGACGGGCCCTGGATACTGGTTCATGGGTGCGTTGGGCGACAAGACGCCGAGCTACTGGCTCCGGCGCCCCGACAAGAGCTTTACCCCCGCCAGGGCCGTGGCCGCGTACCGCGCTCTCTACGAAGATCCCGCGCTGACGCATCTCGAGCGCGCCATGCTCCTCAAGCCGGAAGTGCTTGACAAGCTGCTTCGCGACCACGTCACGCTGTCGCGCAGCCCTGGCGCGGTGTCTGCGCAGGGTGTGCGTAGGCTCGCGCAGCTCGAACGCGCAATCATCGTCCCGTATCTGCGCGCCAAGTTCGACCGTCACGCGCATGGGCGCCTGGCGTCGTACGCGGTGAAAGGCACGGACGCAAGCTTCCTGAAGACCGAGGCCCAAGTTCCCTTGGCCTCACTCGACGCGGCCGCGCTCAAGCTGGCGGCGGCGAAGGCTGTGGACAACTTGGAGAAGCGCAGCGGTACGGGTAATGCCGGCGGCATGAACTTGGAGAGCTTGGGCGACATCCCCGTCCTGGTACTCGACAGCGAGTACCTCGCGGCTCGTATGGATGGCGCGTACCTGTTCGACGGGGACTCGCTCGGCGTAGCCGTAGCGGAGACCCTCGGCAAGCTGTACGCAGGGGGCGCCAAGGCGTACTCGCTCAAGTCGTACACCCGGTTCAACCGACCGGACGGGATCGCCGTGCTCGACAAGAACGCAGGCACGTCGGTCCAGTCGTATGTACCGAACCGCGGGCTGCGCGGCGAAGCGCACGATCCGTTCTTCGAGACGCTGCAGCGGTTGATGCAGGCGGCCGGGGTGCAGGTCGTGGTCGTGACATCCGACCGCAAGACGCCGGGCCAGGCCGCGGTGGACGCTGGACTCACGGCGGCCCTGGGTGTCAAGCTATTTGACGAATCTGGTAAGCTGCTTACCCCCTTCGACGAGGCTGTGGCCCTGGCTCGCGCCGGCGTGGAGCCGGTCAACGGCAAGAATTTCTACGTCGTGCAGAAGCTGAGCGGCAGCGTCGAAGTCCACCTGAAGCCGCCGACGAAGCAGAAGGCCGTCATCGAGCTGGGCCTGGGCTTCGCGCACCTGTACAACGACTACAACCCGCTGGCTGACGCTGTCGTACGCGACATGGAACTGGCCGACCTGGCCAAGAATAACGAGCGCGTCGCGGAGTCGCTGCGCAAGTCGAAGCGGTCGGACGACTACGAGGTCGCGTTCGCCAACAAGCGTGCGTCCCTGGCAGAACCAGGAATCGGAAACAGGTTCTTGAGTTCGATGATCAGCGCGGTGACCCGGGGCCTGGGGCGCCTGACGCAACTCAGCACGACCCACACGCAGGCCACGCCGGACGTCACCGCGGGCGACCGCCGTGTGATCGTGTCCTCGCCCGAGTTCGGCAAACTCTCGCTGGCGCACGTAAACGTGCGGGTTCGTGGGCCGGGCGGCGCGGCAGCGTTCCGATACGTGAAGGGAAACACCGAGCGCGGCCCCGACGCCAACGGCGCGCTGCAGGGGTTCGAGACGCCAGAGGCGGCGGCAGCGTTTATCGCGGTGGACTTCATGCGAATCTGGCGTGATAATCCCAGGGCCCTGGTACGAGACCCGAGACGCATGGCCCAGGAAACTGCCGACCTGGACGAGGCTTGGCGCCGGCACAATGAACTGGCTCGCACCGACCCCGAGGCGGCCAAGGACATACGTCCGCAGTATACGCTCGTGCTGGGTTACGCAGATGTGTTCGAGGTGGAGACCGCGCTCGAAGGGCGCGAGGCCGGGCCGCGCGAAGTGTCGTACGCGATGCGCGACGGCGTGCCGTGGATTCCGCATGGCGCTCCACTGATCCGGTTTAATGAGGATGGATCGCTCGACACGTCAACGATAGTCATGGACGACGTCGTACGCCCGCTTCCCGGGCACGATGGCTTCTTTGTGCTGGGCTCCACGATCGAGATGACCCGCACGCCGTCGGACGCCCCGGCCTCGACGACGATCACCCGGGCGGTTTCCGACTTCGCCGAGGACGCCAACCTGTCCATGATCCCGTACGAAGACGCGCTCCGCAAGGGCGAGGACGCGGACGGGGACGCGCACAAGGGCAACTTCCAGGCCGGGTTCCGGTACGACGAGACGGGCCAAGGTAAGTCGAACCGGTTGTTCCTGTTCCGGGCGCACCAGTACCGGACGGATCGTATCGTGTACGACCTCTATCAGCGCTCGCTCGGCCCGGTCAACGAAATCGCGGATGCCGCCGGCGCCCGGTACAAGGACGCGGCACTGGCGAACATGCCCGACGAGATGATCGCTACGAACTCCGACGAGCGTTTCGCGGCGGCGCACACCGACGGGCTCATGGGCAAGCACAACACCGGCATCTCCGCGCTCTACAACACGGCGCTGCGCATGATGCACGCGATGGGTGGCTGGCTGCGGGTCCCGTTCACGGTGACAGGCGAAGACGGCTCGGCGCAGATCCCGCTGGAATTTTCGGCCGAGGACGCGGAGGCGGCGCTCATGGACCCGGTCGCACGTCAGCGCTGGTTCCTGGCCATGGACATGTCCGTGCGCCGCTCCGTGAGCCAGTCCGTAGACGACGGTAAGAAACGCTACCTGGCGTACCTGAAGATGTCGAGCGTGCGCATGCCGATGGTCGACATCGCTACGTTCATGGCCGCCGAGCTGCGCCGCGGGAAGCCCGCCGAGTTCGACTACGACGCCGAACTGGTGGCGGCCGGCAAGTTGTTCAACCGGATCGTCGACATCATGGCGACTTCCCGGTTCCTGGACGCGGTCGAAGCTCGATTCAACCAGCTGTCTTCCCTCACGACTGGCAGGCGCCCCGAATTCGTCGACATAGGCCAGATCATGTCTGATCTGCTGCCCGAGTTCTTGACCCCGCAGGAAGAAGAGCGTGCCCGGAAGCGCGGCATCCCGATCGACGAGTTGCGCATGCGTCCCGGCGAGCTCCCCAACAGTCTGGCTGAGCGCGCCCGTCGGAAGCTGCTGTACCGGCATCGCGACTGGCTCAAGGCGAACAGCAACGCCGGGTCGCTCGCCCGCCTCTACGACTTGACGCAGGCCCTGCGCGAATTCAAGTCGGTTGCCGACTTGTGGACAGGGGACCAGCGCAAGTCCACGACCGTCGGCCTCTCCAAGATGGCGGGCGTCGTGAACTCGATGGCGGCCTGGCAGCGGGCGGCACGGGCGGCATCGGGACAAACTCGTCACGATTACCTGGATTTCCTGGACCCGAATCAGTACCCGACGCTGGTCCCAGGCCTTGCGACAGCGCTGGCCGGTGCGATCCAGACCATCCTGCCGTTCGCCACAGTCAGCGAGACGACGGCGGGCCGCAGAATGCTCGACACCCTATACGATCGCCATACAGGCGTCGTGGAGCCGTACCCGCGCCGGGCGCAGCTTGAAGCCCCGCTGAGCGCAGCCGCCGAGATCGAGGTCGCTGTCGCGCTTGTCAAGTCTTTTGGCGGGCAACTGGATCCGAATTTCGGCGCCGACCGGTTGAGGACTCTGCGGGAACTTTTCCCAGGCAACGCGTTCCTGGAACTGCTTGACATACAGCGAGATACCAGGGGCCAATACGAGGGCCTGCAGATCGTGCCGGATCTCGTCACCCGGGGTGTAACAATTCGCGACGACAAGCGCGTAGAAGCCCAGCAGGCTTTCGATGCGCTCCCGCCGCGCCTGCAGTTGGAGCTGTATCTGCACGGCCTCTACCACTATGGCGCCGGCAGCGGCTTCCAGACGCGTTCTTTCATGCCTCTGCTGGGGCACCCGGCAACCAGCACCCACCGGCAGCAGCACGCAGCGGCATCCGACGCGATCCACGCCACCCGGGAATCTGGAGACATCAACCCCAGCTTCGTGACCAGCTTCGCGCGCCTGCTTGAGGGACGCGTCCGCGATCTGCGCGGGCCGGTTCTGGCCGGCGCTCTCGCCGAGTACGGGGTTCGGTTCCAGCCGCGCATCGGCGGCGGGTATGCGGAAGAAGACGGCGCGCCGATGCTCACGGAAGTGCCCGAGGATTTCTACGAGGAGGAGTACAACAGCGACGCCGACTTGAGCTACTACGAAGCCGGCATGCGCGAGGGCGCGGACGAAGACGCGTCTTCGTGGCGTGGGACGGCCTCCGAGAAGCTGCGTATGTTGTACGCACCCGAAGCGCGCGAGCCCCTGGCGTACGTCAAGTCGACGTACGATCCGATCTGGGACGCGTCCGCGGCCCCGACACCGCCCCCGAACCCCGCGACCGCGCAGGGGCACCGGGCGGCCCGCGCACTCACCAGTTTCATCGAACGTGCCGGCGTTCCCGCCGCGTCGGCCAGTGCCGAGGCTGTCCCGGCTCCCGTCACGCTCATCGGTAGCTCCCCGTATCTGGCGAAGGATCAGGCTAAATCCGATCGCGCTAATAAGTTCATCGGCCGGGGCAGCGCCCGCAGCAGCACGGCCAAGTACGCGTACGCGTGGGGAATGCGCGCAAACACCGGCCAATACGAGGCGTCCGATCGTGTGTTCGTGTCGGTGGAGGGCGCCCGCGCCTCGCGTCTGCCGCTTGATCGGGCCGAGGTACAGAAAGCTGTAGCTGCCGAGGCTACAATCATCGCCGATAACGCCGCGGACCGGGCGCGCGATTACAATGTCGGAGAGAAGGAGCTTGAAGCTTTCCTGAAGGGCGCCGGATATGTCGAGCGCGAGGCGGGCAGTGGTGAGTGGACGCCAGCGGGTCTGATCCTTCCGTCCGAGGCCCAGATTCCTGACGCAGGACTCAGGGCCCAAGTCTCGGCGGCTATGACGGAGAATTACGCATACCATCAGGCACAGGGTGGGAACGAAGCTTCGACCGCCAACAAGATGGAGCGTCAGTATCCCCGGGTCATGCAGACGACCGAGGGACAGACCGTAGCGCCGATGCCGGGGATCAAGCAGAACGCAGCCCCACAGATTTGGGTCATGCGCCAGCAGCCCGGCGGTACGAACTTCGAGTCCGGGCCCAGGAGACTTGACCCAGGACTCTTGGTTACTCCGGGTACCTCCGAAGCGGAGGTACCCTATGCCGCGTTTGCGTATCGGCAGCCTGGGATCGAGGGGGAAGGATCAACCAAACGAGGGCAAAACGTCGAGAGCACAGATGTTACGATGCTCGACAGATTCTCCGAACAACTGCTAATGGCGCTTGATTTCGCGCATGAACATCCGTTGCGGCGGTCAGCCACCCCGGCAATAGAGTCAGATGCGAGAGTGCGTTCATACATGGCCGCCGTCTACGAGGTTCGCCGAGAGAGCGGAGCCGACGAAGCGGATTCCGTTCTTGCGAAAATGGACTCGGCCTACGCCAAAGGCAACATCCCCGACGTGATTGCCTTCGGAGAGCAAGCCCTATCTACGATGCACCCCGGCGGATACCTTGCCCCATCAGACCGCGCCCCAGCCGTGCGTTCCTCCCCCCTCACCCTCCGCCCCGACGGCACGGCGTCCGTGACCCCGACGCAGAATCCCGAGGACGTCCCCGAACCCCTGCGACAGTTCTTTAACGCCGAGGGTGTGCCGGACTGGGACGCGCTGCTGGCCTGGGCCCGGCAACAGTCGCTGAGCGGCCCGACCCGCGTGCTGATCGACAGCGTGCTGCGCTCCCCGAACCTGCGCCGGCTTCAGCCGCCAAGACTCGGCCTCGTGGTTCGGGAACCGACGGCGGCCGAAGTGGGCGACGGCATGAATGTGCGCGGCCTGTACCTCGACGCGCAGCACGTGGCGGACAAGCAGGCGTTTGACGCCATGGTCGTGGTGCGCCCGCTCGCGACCCACGCCAGCAACTACGCCAAGACCGTGGTTCATGAGTACGTCCACAGCGTCACGCTGCTGGGGCTCAAGTACGACAAGGCTTTCGCCGCCGAGATGACGCGCTTGCTGGAACTCGCTCGCGCCGAACCCGGGCTCAAGGCCTACGGGCTCACGAACGAGCGTGAGTTCGTGGCCGAGATATTCTCGAACCAGCGTTTCCGTTACCAGCTCATGGCCATCACCGATCCCAGTCCCCGGGGGCCGGCTTCGGGTACGCTCTGGGATTCCGTGCTGGCGGGGTTGCGGAATATGCTTCGTCGGTTCACGCGTGCCGGCAGCGCCGTGGACAACAGCGTCCTCGAGTCCGCGCTCAATGAAATCTTCTCCAGCCTGACTCGCGAAGTGGACCTGACGAAAGCCGAACCCGGGACCGCGTCCGTGGCCCGAACCGGGGGCCTGGTCGCGGCGGCAGTGCTGGGCGTCGCCCAGCCCAGGGTCAACGCCCAGGTCGAGCGCCAGCGCGCCGCGATCGAGGCCCAGGACCCGGTCAATGTCGCAGGATTCTTGAGTCACCTGCGGATGCATGAGGGCTTCCGCGGCCAGGTGTACGACACCGGGACGATTGGTAACGGGCACAACCTCGTCACCGGGGACAACACCCGATTCGAGACTATCACTGGGGTCTCCGTGCAGGACGCCATGTCCGGTACACCGATCAGCGAGCTCGCGGCGTCCGAGTTACTGCGCGCGGACGCGGAACGGGCGCTGGAAACGGCCAGCCGCGTGATCCCCGACTTCGACGTGCTGCCGGAACTCGTGCAGCGGAGCCTGGCCGACCTGGTCTTCTGGGGTGTGTACCCCAACAAGTTTAAGAAGTCCGTGGCCGCGGCCAAGTCCGGTGAGTGGGATCGGGCCGCCGACGAACTGATCGACAGCGAGCTCTACGAGCGCCATGTCAAGCTCAAAGGGCCGACGTACCAGCGCCTGATGAAGGCCGTGACCGCCTTCCGGATTCATGCACGGAATCAGAACCTGGCCGCCACGCCCAGCGTCACGACCCCGGTTCACTTGCGGGCCAAGAGCCGGGCGCAGCTGCTGAACTGGTGGGGCTGGAGCCGGGCCAAGGCAGAGGCCATCAGCGTGAACCGAGGCGACATCCTGAATATGAAGTCCCGGATCGGCCGCGACTGGGAGAAGTCGATGGCCCCGTACCTGGCCGCCACGACATTCGAGGACGCCAAGCTGGCTGCCGAGATGGCCTTCTCGCAGCAGGCCCTACACCTGTCCGAGCCGATGAAGCGGTCCATGATCAAGTGGGCCATGCTCCGGCTTCCAAGCGTGCGTCCGCTTCGGAATCAGGATCATGAGATGCTGGCCATGGATCAGTCGCCGATCGGGCAGCACCCGGCGATCCAGTCGGAGTTCCAGTTCCCGCCCGAGTCGTACACGCCGGGCCAGGCGACGGCCAGCGTAGCTAACGCCAACGACATGCTGCTCACGTTGCTGGACCCGATGCTGCGGTTCGGGACACCAGAAGCGCACCGCGCGCTGATGCGCGAGATGAACAACCTGAACCGCTTGATGGGGCGGGAACGGCTGTGGTTCGCCCGCACCGTACGCGAGTGGGGTCTGGACCGGAACATCGGCAAGTGGGTGCTGCACGAGTTCTACATCGGCCCGAACGGCGAGAAGATCGACACCCCGATTGCCATGGGGCACCCGGCCATCTTCTCCGGCACCAAGGCCAAGCTCGGGTTCGGGCCCAAGTTTACCGACGAACAACTCGACATGATCAAGCTGGCTCACGCGGCGGCTTATGCCGCGCTGGAGTACGTCTATCCCGACGCCACGTCCGACACCCCGGACTACGCGGGTTCGCTCGGCCGCGCGATGGTGCTCCTCGGCGTGCCCGTGTCTGATATTGAAACATTGAAGCGCGTGTTGCCCCCAGCTCTCGCCGACCGGATGATCGCCGAGCGCAAGGCTGCCGAGCGCGCTGCCACGACCGGCGTTGACTCTGAGGGCAACCCCATGATCGACGGGGATGCATATGCCAGAGAGCTGCGCGAGCGCCGCATCGGACTGTTCCGCTTCGTCGAAGATCATCGTCACCGCGGCGGGCTGATCTGGACGGTTCCGGCCGACTGGATCGAGCAGGAGCTTGATCAAAGTGAAGCCAAGCGCATTCTGGTCGATAACGGGCGGGATGCATCTCGGATCACGGTTCAGACCCTGACTCAGGAAGTGCACCAGGAGTTTGACTGGCTGTACCAGGAGCTGTCCAAGAACGTCGGCTGGTTCATGTCCGTTGACTCGCCCTACCTCGACTACCGTCGCAACTACGCGCCACACATCCCCGGAATGGGGTTCCTGGGTTCGGAAGAGGAAGCCGTGCGACTGGCGCTGTCCCGCGACATCGATGCCGTGCTGACGGCGAAGGCCAACACGTTCCGCAGCGTGATGCAGCATGCCTTTGAGCGGCGTGACCCCACCGTGCCGCGGCCCCTAGTCGACGTGTCGGACCGCATGTTCAAGTACCTGTACGATCTGAAGGGCCTACCGTACTCCAGTCGGGAGAACGCGGCCCGCGAGATTCGAAGCGGTGCGCACACAGACCTCAACATGCACCCGGACATGACCTACGCAGACGTAGTGGCCGAGATCCAGCGCGAGCTCGAGCAGGTGCTCCTGGCCCGCAAGCTGCGCCAGGAAGACGCGGACGGAGTGAACGCGCCCTTCAAGTCGATCGAGGATCCGCTGGCCCTGGCCCGCGTGGCCCGGGATGCCATGCGGCGGATGAAGCGTAACGAGTTTTCGCCGCACGCCCTGCGGCGGTCCTACGACACAATGGCCGCGCGATACGTCAACACCGGCGTGCGCCCGGCCAACATCGGGGCCGCCGAGGCACTGCATCGGTACGCCGGCAACGCGATCAAGCACCACATGCGGAAGATGGTGCTGAACCAGATGGTGCTGTTGCGGAACCCGGACGGAACCCCGCTCGTGATTCCGGACCCGAGCCTGGATTACGATGACGATCACGAGATCCTGCACCCCGAGGTGTGGGCGGCGGCTGCCGACCACTTACGCGAACACCTGAACCTGCGTCCTGAACCAGGGAAGAGCATCAAGGAGCAGCTCACGGCGATGATCGCAGGACACGTGGAACATGACACGAAGCAGTACACGCGGGTCGAGGCGCACGTGTTCCCGTCCGTCCGTGGGTTCTACGCCTACAAGGCCGGCAGCGATGAGAACGTGCTGGACGCCCTGTTCGCCGGCGGCGAGGTCGCAGGCTACCTGAAGCACGTGCTGGAACGGGCATACCGCGACCCCTACGGTGTGCTGGAGAGCATGGAGCACGTCAACGCGTGGATGAAGCAGCTGGCGCTGCAGCTGTCCTTGTTCTTCCCGCTGGCGGGTCTCGAGAGCCTGACGGCTGCCAGCGGCACGGCCATCTGGAACATGAAGCAGGGCGGCCCGTTCCAATTGGTGGAATGGCGCCGCATGATCATGGCCGGGCACCCATACGCAATGCGGCTCATGGAACAGGCTCAGGATATCGGCGTCACGTTCTCCGAGGCATCGAACCCACTCGGACTGCCAACCCACGTCATTGCCAAGGATATCGCGCGGGGGCGCGAGCGGGTCACCAAGCTTTTCGGTAAGCGGGTCGGCGACATATTCGACTCAATCGCTTCCGCCCCGGCGGCCCAGACGGACCTCGTGTTCGAGGGCTTCTTCAACACCGCGAAACTATGGCTCGTGCACGCGGTGGCGAACCAGGTTCGGACTCAGGTCGAGGCGGCAGGCGGCACGTTCGATTTCAAGCGCGACATGGCCCCGTTCGCCCGGTACATCGACGACGAACTCGGCGGCCAGAACTGGCCCAGGTACGCGTGGATGACCCCGACCTGGAAACGGAATTTGAATCTTGGGTTTTTTAGCCCAAACTGGACAATTTCGGCGTGGAACGCGGCTGGCGGCGGGCTGCTTACGGCCGGACTGTTCAAGAACTACTCCACGGCCGAAGCGAGCAAGTTCATTCTGATGCGCCGCTGGCCCCGGATGATGGCCTACGTCCTGCTCCTGAGCCCGGCGATAATGCAGCTTGCCATGTTCGCCGTCGGCCGCCTGTTCGGCGGCGCGCCCGATCCGGACGATGACGACGATCCCCGTAAGAACGACAACCCGTTTATCTGGCAGAACGAAAAGGGCAAGAGGATGCACGCCGACATCACCCCCGTCACAAGGCTCATGCCTTGGTACAAGGGCTTTCCGAGCGGGGAGCGCCGCCAGTATATTCGCTGGGGTAAGCAGGCGTACGAAGTTGCGCGCTGGCTCGACGACCCTTTTCAATCGGCCGCGAGCAAGTTGTCGCAGGGCGCGCGCTGGGCGCTGGAGATGGCTACCGGTGAGGCAGCCGGCGCCAGCGACTGGGACCTCCCGTTCAAGGACATGGGGCTCCTGGGCCTGGTTCTGGATCGTGAAGGCGAAGTATTCGGTTCAAGACTCGGGTACACGATCCAGAAGTTCCTGCCGTTCAGTGTCCTGGGCTGGGCCCGGAATCCTGACGCCGCCCCGTGGCAGTTCATTGGGGCGGTCAGCCGGGGGCTGAGCTTCGGGGCCGCGACCCAGGCGTACGAAGGACTGTTGCGCACGTGGGCGGAGAACGACACGTTCGAAAAGGTGTACAACAACAAGATCATCAAGGCCAACCTGGAAGCGCTTGGGCCGGAGATCCTGGACGCCGCCATCCGCAATGGGTACGACGGCGACAAGGTGATCGACGCCGCCCGCGGCGCCGTGATGCGCGACCTCTACGCCGGTTTCTTCAAGTCGCTCGACGCGAACAATAGCCGCGAGGTGGACGTATGGGCTCGGAAGATCATGCGATTGAACGGGGCTGTTCGGAACACGCGAAGCAGTGTCAAAAATCGTAACAGGATGTACGGCAGGCCGAGCCGGTTGACCGACGATCAGAAGCGTATGATCGCCGACGCGTTCAAGCGGCCGTAACAATTTGCCCGGGGTCGCCCGGTGACGAGTAACCTCCCACTCGTACCCTCCCCGATAACCGCGGCGGCCTCGGGCTTTGCCTCTTCCGCCACGCCTTGCGCACGTCGTCGTACATGCTGGACATAGCGGTCGACACCTGTGCCATGATATCGGTGAACTCGAAGTGGCGAGCCACGAATAGAAACTGATCCGCCGCGCTGGTGTCGCTGCCTGTGTAGGGCTGGAAGTGGCAGCGCCGCAGCATGAAGGCCAACTCGGTGATCTCGTGCAGCAGCCCACTTAGAACGCCGTCCCATGAATCATGACTCCCGCCCACTTCCACGCGGCCAATCTTGCGTTCCGGCCAACCGAACTGGAACTGACTGTCCTGCGTCGACATGTTCAGAACGAGTTCGAAGGGAGTATCGAACATGCAGTAACGGCCTACGGTGACGAGCTTCTTCATGCGTCGTCCTCCTTGATATCTATGATCTTGCCTTGCTCGCGTGGTTGCACGTTCAACATGATCAACGGCCGCTTCTGCGGCCCGTCGTCGCCGCCGAACGGCCTGTCGGTGATCGCCGCAGCCCGCGCGGACACGGCTGCTGCCGACGATAGTGTTTCCGCAAGTCGCTTGAGCTTCAGCGTGTCGAGAGGCGGGGCGCCGGGCTCTTTGGCGGCCTTCACCAACTGGTCGATGGCGGATTCGATCGCATCCTCCAGCTTCTGGGCCACGCGTAGATGCCGGGTTAGCGTCGGGACGCGGTTCGCGGTAATGAGCCGCCGGTATTCGTCCTCGGCCAGGGCCAGGGCTTCGGTCTCCAACTGCTGCTTGTGCTTGCGCCAGCCGTCCTTATGCATCCACGACACGACCGCGGACACCGGTACGCCGAGATCGATGGCGATCTCGGTGGGTGCCGTGTCCGTGGTCAGGTACAGTTGCAGGGCGCGGGCCTTGACCCTAGGATCGTAGAGCTTGCTGGTCGTGTTCTCGGACCCGGTGACTTTCTCCAAGTCGGTGACGTTCATGCGCTGCCGTGGCGGCGGCACCAACGGTACCTCGGTCCGGATGTTTTCCGAGATGTCTATAGAGTGAGACACCATGCCCGTCGTCTCCTACAAGGTTTTGGCGGAACCGTGCACATACAGGTTACGGCCTGTATGCGAACGCCGGAAGCCGATATCGAACTCGACCCAGCCCAGCATCGTCGGTGGCAGTGCCCGGTCGACAACGTAAGACGGGACGCCGGGTTCGTAGCCGCGCGAGAAGCCTCCGGTCCTGGCGATCCACGGCGTCCGCGTCGACAGTGCCACGCCCTTGCCGGACCCGGCGTTGACCAGTCTCAGTTTCTGCATCGTGGGCACGACGCCGAGCTTGTGGTCGTCGCCCATCAGATGAATGTCGGCCTCGCAGCAGTCCATCAGTCGTTGGACGGCCGTCAAGCTCCCGCCGATCGTGCGCGCCGCGCCGCGACCGTGATGCGCGAATATGTCGACGGCGCCGACACTCGACCCGCCGAAGCGCATGCTCAGACGCAGCGCCGCGCACACGCCGAGGAACCTTGAATCAAGTGCCTGGGCCAGACGCATGTCGCTGGTTGTGCCGTCCGGGAAGTCGTAGTAGTGGTTGCCGCCAAGCAAGCCGAGGAGTCGCCCGCCCATCGTGGCGCGCATCTGCTCGGCCAAGTCGTTGATCGTGCGCTGGGCATCCCGCTCCCACTTCCGGATACTTGTTTCATGAAGCCCGCCGCACTTGATCGTGCTGCGTTCCCGGGCGCTGTAGCTTTCGAGATAGTCGCCCATCCCCAGGAACACGGCGTTCTTATAGTTGGCCGTCGCCCGCAGGAACTGGAGCCAAGCCTGCCGGTCGTGTTGGTCGCTGTCCCAGTGCACGTCGCCGAACACGACGAGCTTTATGGGTTTGTTCGCCCCCGCCAGCTCGACTGTGAAGTCGGCCATCTGAAAGATGCCGGTAGTTTTCATGCAACCTCCTAGGTTGGTATAGTTTACGCGGATTCTTTGGTTTCGTCAACCCGTTCCACGAAGCTGATTCCTGAATCATGTAACACAGCGTCTGCGATTCGAGGACGCCAGCGCATGGCCTTTCCACCGCGCTTGAGTTTCAACTTTCGCCACCCCCACAGTTCGAGGGGTGCCCACTTCAGCCACTTCTCTATGATCTCCGCTCGCTCTTCCGTCATCTTGCGGACGTGCTCACTGAACGATTGCCCGCACGACTGGATCGCCACGATGCCCTGAACCGGGTCTATCGCCACCAAATCGATGAACCCGAACAGGTCAATGCGGGTGCCCGGTCGCCCGGGTCCGGCTGGCACGAAGCGTTCCACGATCCCAATCTCTCGTCCCAGTTCCCGGTTCGCCGCCAGGGTTCTTTGAGTCGGGGTCACGAATGCACCCCCGGTTGCAATTCCAGCCAACGGTTCGCGAACTGCATCCGGGCTTCTTCCCAGGTCCAACACTGGATCTTGATCCCGGCTGGTGGGACGCGCAGATTCCACGGCAGCGGCGGCGGGCCCATGAGCACCGCCGCCTCGTCCGCCAGGATCGCCTCGTCAACTTCCTTCACTTCCGGCGGTATGTCGGGCGCGAGCCCGAACTTGGCGGCGACCGCGTCGAGGATAGAAGCCTCGACCCCTTCCAGGCACCCGATCCCCATGCGCTTCAAGGGAGTCGGTATGTCAGGCAGGTATGCCTCACCCGCGTCATGAAGCAGGCCCCAGAGCCACAGGTCCGGGCGGTCGGGCCAGCGCTTCTCGCACTCTCGTGACACAAGCACCGCGTGTTCCGCGACGCTGTAGAAGCGCTTGCAGTGTCCCGAGTAGCGGCACTTCAGCGCCAGCGCGTGCGTGATGTCCAGCGGGTCGATGTCCCAGGGGCGCACGTCCAGCGGGTAGAAGATCTTCCCGGCGTACGTCTGAATCCAGTCTCCGATTCTGTCGTTGTCGACTTTACCAGAGTCGAAAGCTGGGTTCGTCATACTTGTTCCTTCATCTTTAACTCCTCTATGCGCTCGGCTTGACGCGTCGGCTGATAATGAGACCGCCGCCGTGGGCGGCCACCCCTGGTCTAACGCGCTGCGCAGGATGGCCTCCGAAAGGCAGAAAACGGGCTCCGGCAAGTCAGCCAGTGCCTCCGGCAAGTCAGCCAGTGCCTCCGGCAGGAGCCCGGCTCCGACACGTACTTCAGTGTCGATGCAGCAGAGGATGTTCCAGGCCGCGGCAATCAGGTGTGGCTCGTCGCGTTTACCTTCAAGGTGCGCGAAGATGTGACGCAGGGCGGAGTCGATGTATCGGGACAACGGCTGTCCCTTCTCCCAGTTGCGCTCGTCGTACTTCTTCGCGCCGTTCTCGAAGTGCATGGCGACGAGCTTCATGGCCCGCGCCGGCAGCAGGTCGAAGCGGCCCTTGCCGTCCCGCGTGTCCCGCTGCGACCCACTGTCAAAATGTTGCCGGACCCCTGAGTCCTTGGGTTTCAGGATCTCCGGTTCAATACGTTTCGCGGATCCAGAATCGTGGTTCATTGGTTCTCCCTCGGAAGTTTCTCGCATACGAATCCGGCGGCAGCCTTGTGATAGAAACATATCGTCTTCATCGCTGTCTGGCTACGGCGGACAGTTGCGGATAGTCCGGCGTGAGGTTGCGGATAGGTTGCGGATTCATGCAGCCCCTCCCGTCTCCGGGTTCCACTGCGTCGGTCCTGTATATCCGCCGTCCATGTTCGTCTCCTTTCAAGAATCAGGACCCCGGGCCTGTGCCCGGGGTCCTGCCCTTACTAGACGCTGAAGCCGGCGCTGAACGTCTGCTGTACGGCGACCGTCAGCTTGCCCGGCATGCGCCGGATCACGTCGTACTCGCCGGGCTCATCCTTGAGTGCGGTCTTGGACCACGCCACCAGCTCCGCGACTTCCGTGGTGCCCTTCGGCGGCTGCTTTGCCAGCGGCACGAACACGGCGCTGATCGGCGCTGGGGCCTGGAACTTCACTTCCGCGCGCGCCTCGTTGACCCACTTGCCCACCATGAACTCCTGCACCGGCCTCGGCTTCCGTGTCTTCGTTGTCGCTTCCTCGGTCATACTGCTGTCTCCTCTCCGGGCTATCGCCCTATCTCTGCGTCCATGTTAGTTTCCTCAATCCCACGGAAGTTTCTCGCACACGAATCCGGCGGCACCCTTATGTCCGCCGCCCCCGAACGCCTTGCAGATCGCGCCACAATCGATGTCCGGCTTCGTCGAGTACAGCGACACCTTCCATCGGCCGTCCGCCATTTGCATGTAGGCGCACATCACGTCATGCTTCTCCGGATCGAAGAACCCCTCGAAGAACTGACTGTTGAACACGACCGTGTTGCATGCGAGGGCGCGGACGGTCATCCGTTCGCCACGCCGCGAGCCCAATGGCGCGAACAGATCAAACTCTTTTGGCTCCCCGGTAGCAACATCGAACCAACGGTCCACCACAATTGGCACTTCATGCGCCCCGGCTTCGCAGGCCTTGCGGTTCACTTCGGCTTGGTAGCGGAGAAGCCCCGCGCC